>NZ_LABY01000119.1 GCF_001043975.1 Methylobacterium variabile | reverse complement strand
CCGATGGAGAGCTTCTTCCACACCCTCAAGGTCGAACTTGTCCACCAGCGACGATGGGCGACCCGCGATGAGGCCCGGCGCGACCTGTTCGCTTACATCGAGGGCTACTACAATCGACAGCGCCTCCACTCGGCTCTCGGCTACATCACGCCCGAGCAGGCCGAGCGGAACGCAGGCTAACCCCCGTGTCCGCGAAAACGGAGGAGGATCAGGACGGGGAGGCCTGCGGCGCCGACGACGAGAAGCCGTAGGCTCCCGCCCCCGGGCCTCCCCCGATGACCGGCCCCGTCACGCCGCGGCGTCCCTGATCATCTCGCGCAGCCTGAACTTCTGGATCTTCCCGCTCGGCGTGCGCGGCAGCTCGGCCAGCAGCTCGAGGCGCTCGGGCATGTACTGGCGCGCCATCTGCTGCGCGCCCAGATAGGCGGTCATCTCGTCGAGGGAGAAGTCCGCACCTTCGCGCGGCACGACGAAGGCGCAGGCCCGCTCGCCGAGCCGCGCGTCCGGGTAGCCGACGATCGCCACCGCGGCGACCGCGGGGTGCCGGTACAGCAGGCCCTCGACCTCGACCACCGGGATGTTCTCGCCGCCGCGGATGATGATGTCCTTGGCCCGTCCCGCGATGCGGATGTAGCCGGCCTCGTCCATGCGGGCGATGTCGCCGGTGTCGAACCAGCCCTCGGGATCCTGCGGGTCGAGATCGGGCCGCTTGAGGTAGCCGACGAAATTCGAGCAGCCCCGCACCTGGAGAAGGCCTTCCTCGCCCGGAGGCGCGACGGCGCCGGCGGCGTCGAGGATGCGGACCTCCATGCCGGGGAGCGCCAGGCCGTCGGTGCTCGTCGTCACGTCCTCCGGATCCTCGGGCCGCGTCGTCGTGACGGCGCCATTCTCGGACATGCCCCAGGCCGAGACGATCGCGGCCCCGAGCGCCGCCCGCGCCTTCGCGACCAGCGCCCGCGGGATCGGCGCACCGGCCGAGACGAAGGTCCGCAGGCTCGGCGTGCCCTCGCCCGTCCGCACGACGTGGTCGGCGAGGTCGTTCAGGAACGGGGTCGCGCCCATGGTGAAGGTGGCCCCGGTCTCGGCGATCTGGCGCCGCATCTCGGCCGGGACGAACACGTCCTGCAGCACCGCGGTCGCGCCGAGCATCACCGGGAGAACCAGGCCGTACATGAAGCCGAGCTGGTGGGCCATCGGCGAGGGCATGTGGATGACGTCGTCCGCCCCGAGATGCAGCCGCTCGGCGAAGGGCCCGAGATTCGACAGCATGGTGTTCGACGAGTGCATCACTCCCTTCGGCTCGCCGGTGGTGCCGCTCGTGTAGAGCAGCTGGATCACGTCGTCGGGCGCGGGGCTTTGCGTCTCGAACCCGCCGCCCTCCGCGAGGAGCCGGCCGAAATCCTCCTCGCCCTCGCCGCCGATCACCAGCACGTGCGCCAGCGCCGGCAGCTCCGCCCGCAGCGACCGCGCCATGGCGGCGTGGTCGAAGCCGCGGAACAGGCCCGGCACGACCAGCACCTTGGTCTCGGCCAGGCGCAGCATGAAGCGGAGCTCGCGCTCGCGGAAGATGATCATCAGCGGGTTCGACACCGCGCCGAGCTTGAGGCAGGCGAGGTGCAGGACGGTGAACTCCCACCAGTTGGGCAGCTGGAACGACACGACGTCGCCCCGGCCGACGCCCCGCGTCGCGAGGCCGCCCGCGATCCGGTCCGCGCGTGCGTCGAGCTCGCGATAGCTCATGCGGGTCTCGCCGCCCTCGCGGTTCGCCACGACGGCGAGCTTGTCCGGGGTCGTGGCGACCGCGCGGGCGAGGTCGTCGAGCAACGTCCTGTCGCGCCAGGCGCCCGAGGCACGCGCCTGCGCGGCGCGCCGCTGCCACCGATCGGCGTTCGCTCCCATCCCGGTCCCTCCTCCGTTGCGCCCTGGCTCTTGCCGGCCCCGCGACGCGATCAACGCTGAGTGGAACTGCGCCCGGCAGTTCTGACGGTCCTTGCTCCCGCATCGTCGTGACGCCGGACCGGCCGCCCCTTCGGCACCAGCCGTTCAACGGACGACGAAGCGATGCTCAGCGCCGTGCCGCCCTCAGGCGCTCGCGCGCCACAATCAGCTTCATGATCTGCGCGGTGCCGTCCCCGATCTCCAGGCCCATCACGTCGCGCAGGCGCTGCTGGTGCGGCAGGTCGAGGGACCAGCCGTAATGGCCGTGGGTCAGCAGGCACTGGTGGATGACGTCGACGGCGGTCTTCGGCCCGAGCCACTTGCACATCGCGGCTTCCGCCGTGTGGGACAGGCCCGCGTCGCGCAAGGCGAGGGTGTGGTAGCAGAGCTGGCGCACCGCCGCGATCAGGCCCTCGCCCTCGGCGAGGGGGAAGGTCACGCCCTGCTTGTCGGCGAGCGGCTTGCCGAAGGCCTGCCGCTCCTGGACGTAGGCCCAGCTCTCGTCGAGGGAGGCCTGGGCGGCCGCGATGCATTGCAGGCCGATCAGCGCCCGGCTGAAATCGAACCCCTGCATCACCTGGACGAAGCCCGCGCCCTCGTCGGCGATGCGGTTCGCGCACGGGATCCGGACGTCGTCGAAGAAGACGGAGCAGCGCCCGATCGCCTTCGAGCCGAGATCGTTGAAGCGCAGCGTCGAGACGCCCCGGGCCGACATCGGGATTAGGAAGGCGCTGATGCCGCGAGCCCCCTCCTCCGGCCTGCCCGTGCGGGCGAAGGTGACGATGGCGTCGGCCTGGTCGGCCATCGAGATCGAGGACTTCTCGCCCCTGACGACGTAGTGGTCGCCGTCGCGCCGCGCCGACAGGCTCAAGGCAGCGGCGTCCGAACCGCCGCGCGGTTCGGTCAACCCGATCGCCACGACCGCCTCGCCCGAGACGATCCGCCCGACCCACTCCGCCGCGAGGTCGCGCGAGGCGTGCCGGGCGAGGATCGCGCCGTTGAGCGAGCCCAGGATCTGGGCATAGGCCACGTTGAGGTCGGCGTAGCCGATCTCCTCGGCGATGAGCCCGCTCGTGACGCTCGGCTGACCGAGGCCGCCGAGCGCCTCGGGCAATTCGGGCGCGATCAGGCCCAGTGCGCCCATCCCGGCCACGAGCCGGCGCTCGATCGCGCCCTCGGCCTCGCGTGCCTGATAACCCGGCGCGACCTTCTCGCGGGCGAAGCGGCGGGCGACGTCCCGGATCTCGGCCTGCTCATCGGTCAGAACCATGCCAGCCTCTCGATCATCACCCGAGATCCATCGGCGGATGCGGCTCGAGCCCGATCGCAGGCTATCGGCCCAGCCTGAAATGTCAATGCATTGATATAATTCCGTGCGACGCCGGACGCCCGCCATGCCCCGGGGATCAGCCGCCGTCGGTGCCGGGGCCTGTGAACAACGCGCGCATCCGCTCGCCCGCCTCTCGGCCCCCGTGTTACGCCCCGGGGCTCTCCGTCTCCACGGCGCCGGGAGGGCGGGATCCCGTAGGCATGTCGAACCTCGCACAAATCGCCACGACGCTCGTCTCCGTGATCCTGCCCGTGTTCGGCCTGATACTGATCGGCCGCCTGATCATCCGGTTCGGTGTCGTGGACAGGAGTGAGACGAAGGGGCTGACCAGCCTGATATTCTGGATCCTGCTGCCGTCGCTGCTGTTCCTGTCGATCATCGGGAGCAGGACGCCGCCGCGGCTCGATGTGATCGGCGTCTATTTCGCGGTGGCGCTGCCGATGTTCGCCCTGTCGGTCCTGGGCGGGATCGCAGTGATGCGCATGAGCGTCGCCCAGGCGGCGGTGTTCGGGCTGAATGCGGTGTTCGGCAACACCGTTCTCCTCGGCATCCCGATCGTGAGCGCGATCTGGGGTGGCGCGGGCCTCGCCATCCTCCTGTCGATCATCGCGGCGCACTCGCTGCTCCTCCTTCCGGCGGCGACGGTCCTGGTCGAGCTGGACAGGGGCGAGCACCGGCGGCGACTCGTTCACACGGTGCGGGACACGATCGTCGGCAGCCTCAAGAACCCGATCATCTCCTCGATCATGGCCGCCACCGTCTGGAACTGGACCGGGGTGCCGGTGCCGGAGGCGCTGCGGCGGATCCTCGAGCTTCTCGCCCAGGCGGCGCCCGGCCTCGCGCTAATCAGCCTGGGTGCCTCGCTGCCCGCCTTGCGCCGGAGCACGGTCGGCCCGCCCGTCCTGCTCGCGGTGGCGATCAAGCTCGCGGTCATGCCGCTCTGCATGGGGTTGGCCGTGACCCTCGCGGCGATCCCGGCGCCGGCCTCCATCATCATGATCGTGACGGCCGCGATGCCGACGGGGGCGAACGCGTTCCTCCTCGCGCATCGGTCGGGCGCGATGATGGAGGTCTCGGCCGCCACGGTCGTGGTCGCGACGATCATCTCCATGGCCACCCTCACCGCCATCATCTCCGCGGCGACGTGAGCGCGGGTCCTGGCGTGGCTCGTGCGGCGCTGGAGCGTCGAGGTCACCCCTCAGGACGCCCGCGCTCACCCCGGGGGCGGGCCCCGGCGACATTGCGGCGCCGGCGGGCCCGAGCAGCATGCCGCGTCGCGCGGCGCGCCCTCGCACCGGCCATCCCGTCAGGCGATGGACCAGCCGCCGTCGATCGGGATGACGGCTCCGGTGATGTCCCGCGCCGCCGGGCCGCACAGGAAGGCGACGAGGGCGGCGACGTCCTCCGGCTGCACGAAGCGGCCGCTCGGCTGGCGCTCGCTGAGGTAGAGGCGCGTCGCCTCCTCCCCGCTCAGACCGCGCTCGGCCGCCAGCGCGGCGATGCGGGCGAGGATCGCGGGCGTCGGGACCGTGCCCGGGCTGACGGCGTTGCAGGTGATGCCGGTCCCGGCCGTCTCGAGGGCCAGGGTGCGGGTGAGCCCGAGCAGTCCCGCCTTGGTCGAGCTGTAGTCGATCCGGCGGCGCGCGCCGCGCTCGGCGTAGAGCGAGGCGATGTTGACGATCCGCCCGAAATCCCGCGCCCGCATCGCCGGGAGGGCGAGGCGCGCGAGGTGGAACGGCGCCGACAGGTTCACCGCCACCGCCCTGTCCCAGTCGGCGGCGGAGAAGGACGCGGCGTCGGCGAAGTGGCGGACGACCGCGTTGTTCACGAGGACGTCCGGGGTGCCGAAGCCGGCGGCGAGGTCGGCCATCAGCGCCTCGACCGCCCCGGGATCGGCGAGGTCGGCCCGGCGATAGGTCACCGCGACGCCGTGGCGGGCCGCGAGCGCCGCGCGGTCGGGCTCCACCGTCGCGGGGTCGGCGAGCCCGTGCAGGACGATGCCGTGGCCCGCCGCCGCGAGGGCCTCGGCGCAGGCCAGCCCGAGCCCGCCGGTCGAGCCGGTGACGAGCGCGAGCCTCACGCGAGCGACCGCGGGGCGACGTCGAGCCGGACCGCGATCCCCTCGAGGGCCGGCGACACCGCCGGGTAGAGTGCCGTCACCAGCGGGTCGTGGCCGGGCACGACGTGGTCGTCGCCGTCGGCGAGCGCCCGGACCGTGCGGAACCCCTCCAGCATGGCGCCGACGTCGTGGACGGCCGGGAAGGGACGGCCCGTCGCCATGTTGGCGTAGAAGTGGCTCGCGTCCGAGGCGACCACGACCCAGCCCCGCCGGGTCCAGACCCGGACGACCTGGAGGCCGGCCGAGTGGCCGCCGATCCGGTGCAGGCTGAGGCCGGGCACGATCTCGGCGGCGCCGTCGTGGAACACGACGCGGCCCGCATGGACCCGGCGCACGAGGCCGACCACGTCCTCCACGTCGTAAGGGTGGCGCAGGAACGGGTGGCACATGCAGCGCCCGGTCGCGTAGGCGACCTCGCTGTCCTGGCAGTGGAAACGCGCGCGGGGGAAGTCGTCGAGGGAGCCGGCGTGGTCGTAGTGCAGGTGGGTCAGGATCACCTCGTCGACGGCGCCCGGATCGATCCCGAGCGATGCCACGCCCTCGGCCGGGCGGCGCAGCAGCGTCCGGCCGCGCTCGGCCGCCGAGGTCGGGTTGAAGCCGGTGTCGATCACGAAGCAGCGGTCGGCGTTCTTCGCGACCCAGACGAAGTAGTCCAGGTTCTCGCCCGCCTCGTGCGCGTCGGCGCCGATGAAGTTGTCGGAGGACCGGCGGCCGGTGTGGCAGCCGTAGCGGATCGCGTAGAGCTCGAAGGGGTCGGCATGGGTCATGGGGTGCGCTCCGCGAGGGCGACGAGCTGGGCGTGCAGGACGTCCGGGATCTCGATGGAATCGGCGGCGAGGCGCCGGGCCCGGGCCTCGCGCGAGCGGTCGAACGGCATCCGCACCGGCTCGCCCCCCGGCACCGGCCGGGCCGAGCGGATCGCGTCCGCGTAGGCCGAGACGTTGCGGCGAAACGCGTCCTCGGGGCCGAGGAGGCCGGGCTGCATCAGCACGACGACGAAGCCGAACCCGGCGAGGTCCGGCGGGATCGGGGGCGAGCCCGCCATGATGCCGAGGAGCTGGACCACGATGGCGAGGCCGGAGCCGCGGTGCCCGCCCCAGGCGGCGAAGGCCCCCGCGAGCGCCGCCGCGGGGTCGCGGGTCGGCGCCCCGTCCGGTCCGAAGGCCACCCCCTCCGGCAGCGCCTGCCCGAGCCGGCCGGCGAGCGTCACCTCGGCGTGGATGATCGCGGAGGTGCCGATGTCCCAGATCACCGGCTCGCCGGCGCTCGGGAAGCCGAAGCAGACCGGGTTGGTGCCGAACCGCCCCTCGGTGGCGCCGTGGGGGGCGACCCAGGGCGAGGCGTTCGACGCGATGAAGCTCACCAGCCCCTGCGCCGCCGCCATCTCGGCGTAGTACGACAGCATGCCGGTGTACCAGGTGTCGCTCGCCCCCACGAGCGCGATCCCGCTCGCCGCCGCCTTGGCGATCGCGATCTCGGTGGCGCGGCGCGCCACGAGGTAGCCGAGCTGGTCGCCGCCATCGAGCCGGGCGGAGACCGGCGTCTCATGCAGGACGGTGATCGGACGCCGGCGGTCGCCCGTGCGCCGAAGCCGCTCGGCGATCGAGAGCGCCCGGGCGAGGCCGCCATAGGCGACCCCGCGCAGCTCGCAGTCGAGCAGGTGGTCGGCGACCATCGCCGCCTCGGCGTCGCCGTGGCCGAGCGCTCCCAGGACGCGTGCCGCCAGGGCACGCGCCTCATCGACAGACAGACGCATCGTCGTCTCCTCGGCCCCGGCCGCCGGTGCGGCGGGGCGTGGTGCAGGGCGAGACTCGTGAGCGGACCCGGGTAGGGGCCGCTCAGTTGTCCGGCTTGCCGGCCTCGACCTCCTTGAACACCTCCCGGGCGATCCGGAACGAGTCGACCCCGGCCGGGATGCCGCAATAGATCGCGACCTGGAGCAGGATCTCGCGGATCTCCTCCTTGGTGACGCCGTTCTTCAGCGCGCCCTTGAGGTGCATCTTCAGCTCGTGCGGGCGGTTGAGCGCGCTCAGCATCGCCAGGTTCAGCATCGAGCGCGTCTTCTTCGGCAGCCCCTCGCGGCCCCAGACGTAGCCCCAGCAATACTCGGTGGTGAGCTGCTGCATCGGCAGGTTGAAGTCGTCGGCGCTGGCGATCGAGTTCTCGACGAACTCCTTGCCCAGCACGCTCTTGCGGATCTCCAGGCCGCGCTCGTAGATCTCCTGGCTCATGTCCTCGTCCTTCTGCTGGGGTGGATCGTCGCCGGTCCGGGCGTCGTCCGCCGGGATGGCCGCCGCGTCGGCGGCGGGGATGACGCCGTCGGTCGCGAGCGGAACGGCACGGGGCGGCTCCGCTCGGGCCGGATCAGCGCTTCGGCCAGAACGGCTCGGCGACCGCGAGCTGCCTGGGGAAGACCGTGACCGGGATGCCGTTCTGCCACTGCACGACGGTCATCTCGGCATCGACGCGGCGGCCCTTCTGGTCGAACTTGATCAGGCCGCCGGGGAAGTACTTGGAGGGACCGCCGTCCATGGTGCGCAGGGCCTCGGCGACCGCGTCCTTGTCGGCCTTGCCCGCCTTCTCGAGCGCGTCCCGGATCACCCACACGTCGCCGTAGGTCGAGATCGCGTTCTGGGTCATCCAGGGCTCGTTGAAGCGGGCTTTCAGCTCCTTGACCAGCTCCTCGTGGCCCTTCGTCGCCCAGCTGCCGACGCAGGTGAGCACGCCCTGGAGCAGGCTCGGGCTGATCGTCTGGAGGATGTCGGGCTCGGCGATGGCGATGCCGAAGGAGATCGTCGGGATGCGGCCCTGCGACAGGCCGAACTCGTTCATCTTCTCGAGCACGAGCTTGGCGTCGGAGATGACGGTGGGCAGGAAGAACAGCAGGTCGGGCCGGGTCGAGCGGACCTTCTGCACCAGCGGCGTGGCGTCGGAGAGCGGCGGGGTGAAGGTCTCGTCCATCACGAGGTCGAGCCCGACCTCCTTGAGCAGCCCCTCGCGCATCGGCTTGGCCGAGGCGACGGAGGCGCCGGTGTTGTCGGTGATGATCGCGACGGTCTTCGGCCGCTTGCCCGCGGCGGTCTCGGCGAGCCGCATGATCAGCGGCAGCGCCTGGCGGGCCTGCGAGGCGGCGGTGGCGGAGGTCTGGAAGACGTAGTGGAAGCCGCGCTCGGTGATCAGGTCCGAGTAGGACAGGGTGAGGACCGGAAGGCGGGCGCGCTCCGTCACCTCGGTCACCGCGAGGGTGAAGGAGGACAGGTAGGCGCCCGACGCCGCGACGAGGTCGGGCTCCTGGGCGACCATCCGCTGGGCGGCGTTCTTCGCCTTCTCGGTGGTGTCGCCGCAATCGAGCACGACGAGGCGGAGCTTCGCGCCGCCGAGCGCCTTGATCCCGCCGGCCTTGTTGACATGGTCGACCGCCATCTCGGCGCCCATCCGCATCACGCTCCCGGGCCGGGCGTAGAGGCCCGAGAGCGGCACCAGCAGCCCGACCTTCACCTCGGCGGGCGATTGCGCGAAGGCGCGGGGCGCCGCCAGCGCCGCGGCGCCCGCGGCCAGCAGGGTGCGGCGCGTCGGGGCGTGCCGCGTCGTTTCGGTCATCGTCGTGTCCTCCCGTGTGGTGCAGGGCCCTCTGGCGGGGCTGCTTCAGCGCTTGGGCCAGAACGGCGGGGCGAGGGCGAGGTCGTCGGGGAAGACGGCGACCGGCACGCCCTTCTGCCACTGGACGATCACCACCCCGGCGCCGATGCGCCGGCCCTTCTCGTCGAACTGCAGCCGTCCGCCGGGGTAGTACCGGGACGGCCCGAAATCGCCGGTCCGCAGGGCGTCGGCCACGGCGGCGCGGTCGGCCCTGCCGGCCTTCTCCAGGGCGTCCTTGATCAGCCACATGTCGCCGTAGGTCGAGACGATGTTCTGGGTCGCCCACGGCTCGCCGTACTTCGCCTTGACGTCGGCGATGAGCCTCTCCTGGCCCTTCACGCCCCAGTTCGCCACGATGGTCATGATGCCCTGCACGACGTCCGGCGACACGCTCTGGAGCATGTCCGGCTCGGCGATGGTGATCGAGAACGAGATCGTCGGCACCCGGCCCTGGCCGAGGCCGAACTCGTTCATCTTCTCGAGGCCGAGCTTGGCGTCCGCCACCGCGTTCGGCATGAACAGGAAGAGGTCGGGCCGGGTCGAGCGGACCTTCTGGATCAGCGGCGTCGCGTCGGAGAGCGGCGGCGTCCAGACCTCGTCCATGACGAGCTTGAGGTCGAGCTGGGGAAACAGCTTCTCCTTGAGCGCCTTGGCGGTGGCGACGGAGGTCCCGGTGTTGTCCATCGCGATCGCGACGGTCCTCGGCCGCTTGCCGGAGGCGGCCTCGGCGAGCTTCATCAGCTCGGGCAGGCCGAGCGCCGACTGGGCCGCCGCCGTGGCGGCGGTCTGGAAGATGTAGCGGAAGCCGCGGTCGGTCAGGAGGTCCGAGTAGGACAGGGTGAGGAGCGGCAGCGCCGCCCGCTCGGTCACCTCGCTGACCGCGAGGGTGAACGACGACAGGTAGGCGCCGGTGGCGGCGACGAGGTCGGTCTCCTGCGCGACCATGCGCTGGGCGGCGTTCTTCGCCTTCTCGACCGTGTCGCCGCAATCGAGCGCCACGAGTTCGAGCTTCGCGCCGCCGAGCGCCTTGATCCCGCCGGCCGCGTTGACGTCGGCGACGCCGAGCTCGGCCCCCATCCGCATCACCGCGCCCGGCCGGGCGTAGAGGCCCGAGAGCGGCACGATCAGCCCGACCTTCACCGCCGGCGCCTGCGCCCTCGCCACGGTGGAAAGGCCGAGGGCGGCGCTGCCGCCGACGAAGCCCCGCCGCGTGAGTGATGAAATGGTCCCGGTCATCCTCGCTCCTCCCGGTCGGCCCGCCTCTCCGGGCGGAGTGCCGTCCTGCGAACCCTGGTCACATGCCGAGATACGCCTGGCGCACCCGGTCGTCGGCGCGCAGGGTCGCGTTGGTGCCGTCGAGGACGACGCGGCCGGCCTCGAGCACGTAGCCGTGGTCGGCGGATTCGAGCGCCTCGGCGACGCGCTGCTCGACGAGCAGGATCGTCATCCGGGTCTGGGCCCGGATCTCGATCAGCTTGTCGAAGATGAAGTCGGCGATCGCCGGCGCGAGGCCCATCGAGGGCTCGTCGAGCATCAGGAGCTTGGGGGCCGAGGCGAGGCCGCGCCCGATCGCCACCATCTGCTGCTCGCCGCCCGACAGCGTGCCGGCATACTGGCCGCGACGCTCGGCCAGCACCGGCATCAGCCCGAAGATCAGGTCGAGGCTGCGCTTCCAGGCCCGGCGGCCGGCCTCGGTGTAGGCGCCCATCTCCAGGTTCTCCATCACGGAGAGCGAGGGGAAGACCTGGCGCCCCTCCGGCACGTGGGCGATGCCGAGATGCGCGCGCCGGGCCGCCGGGATCGTGCGCAGGTCCTGGCCCTCGAACCGGATCGTGCCGGCCGACGGCGTCAGGATGCCCGAGATGGTCTTGAACAGGGTCGACTTGCCGGCGCCGTTCGGCCCGACGATGGCGACGAACTGCCCGGCCTCGACCCGGGCCGAGACGCCCTTCAGGACGGAGACCGCGGTGTAGCCCGCCGAGACGTTCTCAAGCGTGAGCATGCGCCACCCATTTCTTGCCGAGATAGGCCTCGATCACCTGCGGATCGCGGGTCACCCGCTCCGGCTCGCCGTCCATCAGCACCGCGCCGTGGTCGAGGACCAGGAAGTGGTCGACGAGGCGGACCATCGCCTGCATCGTGTGCTCGATGATCACGATGGTGATGCCGGTCTCGGCGAGGCGCCGGATCACCGCCACCACCTCGTCGGCCTCGCCGTGCCCGAGCCCGGCCAGGGTCTCGTCGAGGAGGAGCAGCCGCGGCTGGCCGGCGAGCGCCCGCGCGAGCTCCATCAGGCGCAGCTCCTTGGTGGTGAGCTGCCCGGCGATGCGGTCGGCGGCGCCCCGCAGCCCGACGCGGTCGACCGCCTCGTCGGCGAGGCGGCGCGCCTCCTCCTCGCTCGCCGCGCGCAGGTAGGCGCCGACCCGGACGTTGTCGCGCACCGACATCCGCAGGAACGGCCGCATGACCTGGAAGGTGCGGCCGATCCCGGCCCGGGCCAGCTGGTGCGGCCGCTCCCCGACCCGGTCGCGCCCGTCGACGATCACCTGCCCGGCATCGGGGCGCAGGAAACCGTTGAGGAGGTTGAACAGCGTCGTCTTGCCGGCCCCGTTCGGGCCGATGATCCCGAGGATCATGCCCTCGTGGACGTCGAACGAGACGTTCTGCACCGCCTTGAGGCCGCCGAACGACTTCGACAGGCCGCGCACCGAGAGCAGCACCGCGCCGGTGCGGCGGCGCTCGCGCGCCGGAAGCGGCGGCGCGGCGAAGGAAACGACGCTCGCCTCGACGGCCGCCGGGCGGTTGTCGGTCACTGGCGACCCGGCCCGGCGCTGGCGCAGGCGGTCGCGCACCCGCCAGTACACGCCCTCCGGCGCCAGCAGGATCACCGCCATGATGGCGAGGCCGAAGATCACGCCCTGGATGCCGGGGATGCGGGCGCCGAGCTCGGCGTGGAGGATCTCGGAGACCGGGATCAGGACCGCCGCGCCGATCAGCGGGCCCCACACGGTGCCGACGCCGCCGAACATCGATACTGTGAGCGCCTGGGCCGAGACCAGCATGCCGAACACCGAGGGCGGCGTGACGACGAGCAGGACGACGGCGTAGAACGCGCCCACCGCCCCGGCGATCGCCCCCGACAGCGCGATGGCGCGCAGCTTCCAGGACAGGGTGTCGATGCCGGCGGCTTCCGCCGCCGCCTCGTTCTGCTTGATCGCCAGCAGCGCCATGCCGAAGCGCGTGCCCTCGATGGCGCGGGTGATCACCACCACCGCCACCAGCATCGCGAGCGCCACCAGCGTGTAGAGCCGGGGATCGGAGAACTGCATGTAGGCGAAGGGGGACTCGCGCTTGATCGGGAGCGTCACCTCCTGGAAGCCGAGCCACTCGAACACGTAGAGCATCGCCAACGGGTAGGCGAGCATCGCCAGCGCGAAGTAGTGCCCGCGCAGGCGGAAGGTCGGGATGCCGACCACGAGGCCCGCCAGGCAGCCGATGACGGCGCCCGCCGGGATCAGCAGCCAGGGGCTGAGGTCGAGGTAGATCTGGCCCAAAGCCGTCGTGTAGGCGCCGAGGCCGAAGAAGGCGGCGTGCCCGAACGAGACGAGGCCGGTATAGCCGGAGAGCAGGTTCCAGGACAGGCCGAAGATCGCCCAGACCAGCACCAGCGTCAGCGTGAGCTGGTAGTAGGAGTTGGTCACGATCGCGGCGAGGCCGGCGTAGAGCGCCGCGGCAACGAGGACCGGCACGAGGGAGCGCAGCGTCGGCATCAGGTCCGCTCCACCATGCGGCCGAAGAATCCTTGCGGCCGGAAGAACACGATCAGGAGGAAGACGGCGAAGATCGCGGCGTTCTGGAGCTGGGTCGGCAGGACCAGGGTCGAGAGCTGCTGCACGAGCCCGATCGTCATGCCGCCCCAGAAGGCGCCGGTGATCGAGCCGAGGCCGCCCAGCACGACGCCGGCATACATCACGATGACGTAGTCGATGCCGATATAGGGGTGGAACGGGTAGTTGGTGGCCAGCAGCCCGCCGGCGATTGCGGTGATCGCCGAGCCGAGGCCGAAGGCGATCCGGTGCGAGCGGTCGATGTCGATGCCCATGTAGGTCGCGGCCTCGGGGTTGTCGGCCGAGGCCCGCAGCGCCTTGCCGAGGCGCGAGCGCGTGATGACCGCCGAGAGCACGACCATCGCCGCCACCGAGATCAGCGCCGCGATCCCGCGCGCCTTGTTGACGAAGACCGCGACGTCCTCGCCCCAGAGCGGCCCGATCTCCCAGGCCGAGGACGAGAGCGGGGTGCGGATCGAGGCCAGGACCGAGCCGAACACGATCAGCCCGCCGTTCTGGAGCACGAGGGCGACGCCGAGAGTCAGGATGAGCTGGGCGAAGTGGCCCTCGCCCTCGAGCTTGGCGGTCCGTGCGCCGGTCACCCGCGCGATCAGGAAGCGGTGGATCAGGTAGCCGAACCCGAACATCAGCGGCCCGCTCAGCAGGATCGCCACGTAGGGCCCGAACACGCTGCCGAAGACGGCCTGCACCCCGAAGCTGAGAAAAAGATAGTAGGCGGCGTACATGCCGAGCATCATCACGTCGCCCTGGGCGAAGTTGATGACCCGCATGACCCCGAAGATCAGCCCGAGGCCGACGCACATCAGGCCGTAGATCGCGCCGGCCAGCAGGCCGGCTGCGAGGGCCTGGAGCATGTTCTCGACGACCTGCGCCATCATCGAAGCCCTCCCGCGCGCGCCGCGCGGGCGTGGTGCACACCCGTCATCCGTCCCTCCCGTCAGGCCCGGCGGATCTCGCGTCCGCTCGGGGAACTCGTTGCGCGCCGCTCTGCTCAGCCCCGCGACGGCTCGCGCCGGGCGGCGAGCCGCGGCCGCGCGGCGTCGGCGGCGCACAGGGCGGCGATCCGGCTGGCGGACCCTGCCGTCTCCAGCCCGTCCACCGCCGCCTCGATCGCGTCGGCGCGGCCGGCGGGCAGGACGGCGTCGGCCGCCTGCCGGAAGCGGGCCCGGATCTCGCCCTCGGTGGCCGGGACCACGTCCGCGAGGCGGCGGCTGATCCGCGCGCCGGAGCTCAGGGCGACCTCGACCTCCGCGCCCTGCCGGGCCGGGAAGTCCGCGGTGAAGCCCGGGTCGCGCACGAGCCGCACCAGGGGCAGGATCCGCGTCACCGCCGGGTCGTCGAGCCGGGCGTAGGCCGCCTCGTCGATCCGGCCGCGGGCCAGCGCCGCCGCGACGCCGTAGGGAATGCTCATCTTGGCCTGGAGCGCGCGGACGAACGGGCCGGCGGCGTCGCAGCCCGGGTAGCGGATCGCCGCTTCCGGCAGGTGCACGGTCACCGCCTCGATCGTCTCGGCCGGGCCGACCTCGCGCGCGACCGCGACGGCCGCCTGGCAGGCGGTCTGGGCGAAATTGCAGGCCGGGACGGACTTGTTGTAGACGGCGAGGATCTCCGCCTCGCCGTCGGGAAACAGCCGGATCTCCGCCGGCGGCGCCCGGCGCCCGAAGGCGGCGAACAGGCCCGCCTCGCCGTCGAGGATCGCCTCCGCACCGAAGGCGCCGGCCCGGGCGAGGTCGAGGGCCGCGATCGCCCCGCGCGCCGCGACGCCCGGATGGAAGTACATCTCGCTGCCGCCTTCGCCGGGCCACTGGTTGAGGCCGCAGGCGGCGTTGGCCGCGAGCGCCAGGGCCGAGACGGCCTCGTCCTCGGTGAACCCGAGGAGCACGCTGCCGGCCACCGCCCCGCCCAGGGGACCGAGGAGGCCGGTCGGCCGAAACAGGCGGGCGAGGTCCGCGGTGAACAGCGCCCGGCCGATCCGCCCACCCGCCTCGTAGCCGAGGGCGGCAGCCAGAAGGAGGCGCTCCCCCGTCGCCGGCTCGCGCTCGGCGAAGACCGGCTCGCGCTCGGCCAGCGCCAGCAGCAGCGGCCAGATCACCACGCCGTGGTGGCCGATGCTCGCCGCGTGCATGTCCTCGCGCACCAGCCCGTGCCCGGCGGTGGCGTTGGCGAAGGCCGCCTCCCCGGCGGGCGCCGTCCGCGCCGAGCCGAGGATCGTCGCGCCGCCCTCGAGCGGCGTCGCGATCGCCGCCGCCTGCCGGCTCGTCGGCAGGTCGCGGGCCTCGAAGGCGCAGGACAGGAAGTCGAGCAGGCAGATCTTCAGCCGGTCGACCGCGGCGCCCGGGAGGTCGGCGAACCGCACGGCCCGAGCCTGCCGCACCAGCGCCCGAGCCAGCCGCACCGGAGGCTCCGCCACTTGCGGCTCCGTCACCGCGTCAGAGGATGGCATCCGTCCCTCCCCTCGGCCTCGCATCGCCGGGATGGCCGCCGCGCCGGCGGCAACGATGGTGCGGCTCCGCGCGGCCCGGCGGGATCGCCGGGCGCCGCGCTCAGCCCCGGATCTCGACGCCGGCCCACTCCTCCGAGAGCCTGGCGATGGAGGTGAAGTCGGAATCGGGGCCGTACTTCGCCTGGGTGAGCGCCAGAATCTGGCGCACCACGGCGCCCATGATCATCGGGACGCCCATCGCCTCCGCCTCGTCCAGGCACAGGCGGACGTCCTTGTAGGAGAGGGCGGTGGCGAAGCCGAAATCGAAGCTGCCTGGCAGGACCGAGCGCGGGAACTTGTCCTGGGTCGCGCTGTTGCGGCCGGAGCTGACGTTGATGATGTCGAGCAGGACCTTCGGGTCGAGCCCGGCCTTCACCCCCATCGCCATGCCCTCCGACGAGATGACGAGGGCCGCGGCCGCCAGGAGGTTGTTGACGAGCTTGGCGGTCTGGGCAAGGCCGGGCTTGTCGCCGGTGTAGAACACCTTGCCGAACGTCTTGAGGATCGGCTCCACGGTGGCGTCGAACACCTCGCGCGGGCAGGACACCATCAGCGCCAGGGTGCCGCCCTTGGCGCCGGCGATGCCGCCGCTCACCGGGGCGTCGACCCAGGTCACCGCCCGCTCGTCGAGGCCCCGGGCGACGAGGCCGGCGATGCCCGGGCCGGTGGTCGAGAGGTCGATCAGCGTGCGCACCCGGTTGCCGTGCGCGATGCCGTTCTCGCCGAGGGCCGCCGCCTTGACGATGTCGGGCGTCGGCAGGCTCATCAGCACGATCTCGGCCGTCGAGGCGACCTCGCCCGGCGAGGCGGCGATCCGGACGCCCCGGGCGGCGAGGGCCGCCGTCGCGGCCGGCTGCGTGTCGTAGACGCAGAGCTGGTAGCCGGCATCGAGCAGCCGCTGCGCCATCGGGCCGCCCATGCGGCCGACCCCGACGAATCCCAGTACTTCGCCTGCCATCGCGCGTCCTCCGCGGCCCGGGAGTTCTTCGCCCCGGATCCGACATTGAAGAAGAGCCTAGCGAGGGCCGGAGCGCGGCGGCATCGCCGTTCTTGGAATAACAGCTTTGTCGCGCGCGACGGCATTCAGGCGAGAAGGTGGTCCCGAGGCCCGCTTGATTGCCGCTCTCGAGTATCCGGCGCGGCTACCCGCATCCTTTGTCGCGGACGATTGGAATGTAATGGGATGAAATCCGGGTTTCCGCACGTGGCGGACCGCGGAGCGGCGCCACACCGCGACGTCTCACTGATCCGGACGCGTCGCGCCGGGTCCCGGATCCCCCGCCGGCCCGCCGCTCCGTTGCAGTCGTCGAGTGCCGGAGTCAGACCGGCTCCGACAGCCAGAGGCCGCCGCGCACCAGCTCGTGCACCTGCCGCCGCACCATCCCGGCGAGCGCCCGGGTCGCGACCGTCGTCGGCCGCTGGCTCGTCGTCGCGAGGATCAGCTCGCGGGTGAGGACCGGGTCGGTCACCGACCACGTCCGCATCCGGCCCGCCCGGATGAGGTGGCGCGCCGGCCCGTAGGAGAGCAGGGTGTAGCCGATGCCCTGCTCGACGAGGCTCAGGGTCGAGGGCATCGCGTCGACCTCGAGGATGACCGAGGGAACGATGCCCGCCTCGCCGAGGCCCGAATCGATCAGGAGCCGCAGGCCGTGCGGCCGGCCCGGCAGGATCAGCGGGATCTCCGCGAGGCGGCAGGCCTGGACGGGCCGGTCGCCGAGGCTGAGGGGATCGTCCGCGGGACCGAGCAGGCTGATCTCCTCCCGCAGCAGCGGCTCCGCCCGGAGGTTGCTGGTGCGCGGCGCGTTGTAGAGCACCGCCACGTCGATCTTGCCGGTGAGCAGCCATTCCAGGATGTGGCCGCTGAAGCCCTCCACGATCCGCATCGCGACCTCGGGGAACTCGGCCCGGAAGCAGCGCACCAGCGGCACGGTCAGGACCGCGCCGACCGAGGGCGGCATGCCGATCGAGATCGTGCCGCGCGGGCTGGAGCGCAGGGCCATCACCTCGCTCGTCGCCCGCTGCACCGTGTCGAGCACCCCGCCCGCGTAGCCGTGCAGGAGCTTGCCGGCCTCGGTCAGGACGATGCCCCGCCCGTTCCTGTAGACGAGCTCGATGCCGAGCTCCTCTTCGAGCGCCTTGATCTGGCGGCTCAGCACCGGTTGGGCCACCGACAGCACCGCGCCGGCGCGCGAGAAGGATCCGAACTCGGCCAGCGTCGCGAAGGCCTTGAGCTGCTTGAAGTCCATTCCGCCCTGCGCTGCGGGATCATGCGTCCCGGTTCTGTTGTTTTCGGAATAACTGGTAGCACACGCGGTCAGGCGGACACAGCCCGACGTCTCTGCCAGTCTCGACGCGACGCCGGACGGCCCACGGAAGGCCGCCGCGCGGCGCGGAGGAGGCGAGAGATGACCGAGGGAAGCGCCGGCACCGTCCTGCTGACGGGGGCCGCCGGGGGCCTGGGCCGCGCGATGGCGCGCGCGCTGCTGGGATCGGGGCGCCGGGTCGTCCTGGTCGACCGGGACGAGGCCGCCCTGGCGGCCTTCGCCTCCGAGCTCGGGGACGGCGCGTGCGCGGTGACGCTCGACGTCTCGGACGACGCGGCGGTCGACCGGCTGCCCGACCTCGTCCCCGCTTCGTTCCGGCCGGTCACGGTGCTGATCAACAATGCCGGCCACGACATCGGCGGCCGCGTCCGGTTCGATCTCGGCGCGGCGGACGACTGGGCGGCGATCATCCGCACCAACCTGCTCGGCACCATGCGGGTCACCCGGGCGCTCTTGCCCGCCATGGTCGCGCGCGACGCCGGCCACGTCGTCAACGTGTCGTCGATCAACGCCGTGCGCATCGTGCCGGACATGACGGCCTACTCGACCAGCAAGGCCGGGGTCCGGATGTTCACGCAGACGCTGCGGGCCGAGCTGGCGGAGACCGCGATCCGCGTCACCGAGATCCTGCCGGGCCTGACCCGCACGGGGATCATCAGGACCCGCTACCGCGGCGACGAGGCCAAGACGCGCGCGTATTTCGACCAGTTCCGGATGGCCCTGGAGCCCGAGGACGTCGCCCGCAGCGTCGTCTTCGCCCTCGACCAGCCGCCGCACGTGCAGATCGCCGAGATGATGATCCTGCCGGTCAACCGGTCCTGAGGCCGGCGCCGGGGCGATCCGAGGGAGGACGGACGATGACGCGAGGAACCTCGGATCCGCCTTGGCCGGCAGTCGCCGGCGCCGCGGAGCGGCTCGGGGCCTTCGCGGCCGCGTCGCGCTGGGCCGATGCTCCGGAATCCGTGCGCCGCACCGCCCTGCGCTCGCTCCTGAACGGGCTCGCCACGACCCTCGCCTCGGCCCGGGACCCGGCGGTCTCGGCGGCGGCGGCCGCGCTCGGACGCTTCGGCGGGGCGGCGCAGGCGAGCGTCATCGGCCGGGGGGAGCGCCTCGACGCCGGGGCGGCCGCCTTCGTGAACGCGGTGGCGATGAACCTCCTCGATTTCGACGACACCCACCTGCCGACGGTGATCCACGTGACGGCGCCGGTCCTGGCGCCGGCCCTCGCGGTCGGCGAGTGGCGCGGGGCCGAGGGCGACGCGGTGCTGGGCGCCTTCTCGGCCGGGGCGGAGGTCGCCCTGCGCGTCGGGCTCGCGGTCACCCCGGGCCACTACGCGCGCGGCTGGCACATCACCTCGACGGCCGGCTGCCTCGGGGCGGCGGTCGCCGCCGGCAAGCTGCTCGGGCTCGACGCGTCCGGCCTCGCGGCGGCCATCGGCCTCGCCTCGAGCCTCGCCTCGGGTCACGTCGAGAACCTGCCCAGTGCGGGCAAGAACGCGAGCGTCGGCAATGCCGCCCGCAGCGGCATCCTGGCGGCCCTGCTCGCCGAGGCCGGGCAGCAGGCCGCCCCCCTGGCGATCGAGGGGCCGCTCGGCTGGGCGCGGGCCTGCGGCGACGCGCCGGATCTCGGCGCCATCGGCGCGGGCCTCGGCGAGCGCTGGGAGTTCGCCCGCAACACGTTCAAGCCCTACCCGGCCGGCATCGTGATGCACGCGGTGATCGATGCCGGGCTGGAGCTGCGGGCCCGTCACGGCCTCGCCCCCGCGGCGATCCGCGATGTCGTCGTCCACGGCGACGCGCTGCTCCTCGCTCGCGGCGACCGGATCGTGCGGAGCGCCCGCGACGCCAGGGTCAGCCTGCAGCACTGCGCCGCCGTGGCGCTGGCACGGGGGCGGGCCGGGCCGGAGGAGTTCGAGGAGGCGGCCTTCGACCCGTCCGTCGCGGCCCTGCGCGACCGGGTCCGGGCCCGCGAGGACGACGCCCTCCCCCTCGGCGCGGCCCGCGTGACCGTGACGGACCGCGACGGGCGGGCGTTCACCGCCACGGTCATGCACGCGCGCGGGAGCCTCGCGCGGCCGCTCTCGGACGCAGAGATCGAGGACAAGCTGCGGGAGGCAGCGCGGGCGGGCGGGACGCGGTGCGACCCCGACCGGGTGATCGGCGCGGCCTGGCGCGTCGAGGAGCCCGGAGGGCTCGCCCGCCTGCTCGCGGCCGCGTCCGGCTGATCCGGGCGCCGGACGGCGCCCCGCGACCTCCGGGACGAGAGGCGCAGCCTACGTCTTGACGAGCGGGCAACCGCCCTGGGCGAGAGGCTTGGCCGCATCCACGCCGGAGATCTCCGTGACGACCTTGCAGTAGTCCCACCGGCTCCTGCTCTCCTCGGGCGTCTTCACCTGCAGCAGGAAGGCCGGCACCAGGGCGCGGCCGTCCTGGCGCACGACCGTGGTCCCGAACGCGTCGTCGTCGGCCGGCATCTCCTTCATGCGCGCGACGGTCCTCGCGCCGCTCGCCTTCGCGCTCGCGACGCCCAGGGACGCGACGGCCTTGAGGTAGTGCAGCGCGCCCGCGTAGCAGCCCGCGTGAACCATGCCCGGATAGGCACCCTGCATGCGCGGCAGCACGCGCTGGGTGAAGGCGCGGCTGCGATCGTTCCCGTCCCAGTAGAAGCTGTTGGTGTGCAGCAGCCCTTGCGTCAGGGCTAAGCCCAGCGCGTGGATGTCGTTGAGGAACGTCACCGGCGCGGCGATGCGCATGTGGCCGCGCAGGCCGAACTCGCCGGCCTGCTTGAGGCAGTTCACCATGTCGGTGCCGCCGAGCGCGAGCCCGAGCACGTCCGCGCCGCTGCCCTGCGCCGCGAGCAGGAAGGACGAGTAGTCCGTCGCGCCGATCGGATACTTGGAGTTCCCCACGACCGTGCCGCCGGCCTCCTGCACGAAGCGGGCGGTCTCGCCCTGGATCGCCGTGCCGAACGCGTTGTCCGTCGTGATGAAGTACCATTTCCGCCCGCCGGCCTTGACGGTCTCGGTGCCGAGCGCCTTCGCCAGCATGTAGGCGTCGTAGGTCCAGTTGATCGTGTTGGGCGTGCACTGCGATCCCGTGAAGTCCATCGACGTGACCGCGGTGCCGATGCAGACCTTGTTGCGCTCCGCCGTCACGAAGGCGAGGGCGAGGGCGACGGAGGAGTTCGGCAGGCCGATCACCATGTCGACGCCCTCGGCGTCGTACCAGCGCCGGGCGATGGCGGACCCCACGTCCGGCTTGTTCTGGTGGTCGGCGAAGACGACCTCGACGGAGAAGCCGTGGCGCTCTGGCGCGAAATCCGCGACGGCCTGCTGAACGCAGGCGACGCCGCCGGGCCCGAGCAGGTCGGTGTAGATGCCGGAGAAGTCCGACAGCACACCGATCTTGATCCGCGGACCCTGCGCGCGGGCGCCGCCCGGCATGGCCGCGAGTGCGGTCGCCCCGCCCAGGAGCGCTCGCCGCGAGATGGGCATGGCCTTCCTCCCTGATCGACCGTGCGGCGTCGAGGCCGCCGGCGTCGTTGGCATGGTCACGGGCTGTCGGCGTTCGGTCAGGTGCGCAGGCGCGGCTTCTCGATCCCGGCGAGGTCGCAGAGCGCATCCACCATCGCGGAAAAATCCTTGCTCCCGAATCCGCGCGCCCGGGCGGTCGAGAACGCCTCGCGGGCGGCGGCCAGGACCGGCATCGGCACCTGCGCGGCGTGGGCCGCCTCGCTGACGAGGCTCAGGTCCTTGTGCGCGAGGTCGATCGTGAAGCCCGGCTCGACGTCGCCGGCCAGGACCTTGGCGGGCCAGGCGATCTTCAGCTGCCCGTTGACCGCCGTGGTGCCGTACAGGACGTCGAGGGTGCGCCCGAGGTCGAGGCCGAGGCGCTGCGACAGGGCCAGGGCCTCGGCGTTGAGCTGGCAGGACGTCACCGCGAGGTAGTTGTTGACGAGCTTCGTCCGCGTGCCGGACCCGACCGGGCCGCAATGGAAGATCGTCGAGCCCATGCCGTCGAGGAGCGGCTTGACCCGCGCGAAATCGGCATCCGCGGCGCCGACCATGAACAGCGACTCGCCGCGGTCGGCGTGGCTCGCCAGGCGCCCGACCGGCGCGTCCACGAAGGCGATCCCGCGCGACCGGGCCTGCGCCGCGAGGTCGTCCGTGGTCTCCGGCGAGACCGTGCTCATGTCCATGACGAGCGCGCCGGGCCCGGCGTGGGCCAGGATGCCGTCGGGCCCGCCAACCACCTCGCGCACCACCGCGGAGTTCGGCAGCATCGTGATGATGATTGCGGATTGCGCCGCGACCTCGGCCGCGCTGGCGGCGGAGCGCGCCTGCAGGCTCTCGAGTTCCTGCATCGCGGCCGGGTTCACGTCGTTCACGACGAGCCGGAAGCCCTTGCGGCAGAGGTTGGATGCCATGGGCCGGCCCATGCGGCCGAGCCCGACGAACCCCACCATGTCCATGCGTCCCTCCCTGAATGTCTTGCTGGCCGTCTTGCTTTGTTGCTTGCCGTTCTGGTCTTGCCTTCCTCACGTGCCAGCGGTTCGCCGAGTTCGTCGCGGCGCTCGACGAGCTCGGACGAGATCCTGAACAGCGGATCGGCGCGCAGCTGCGTCGTGGTGCGCGCCGACACGGGAGCGACGCGGCGCCGCGACCTGCTCGCGGGACGCGCAGGCGTACTCGCCGACGACGTCGGTGGTATCGGACGGGGTGACGTTCGGCAGGACGTCGACGCTCCCGACCCACTCTCCCGCGATCAGGTTCCTGTGGACGTTCATGATCTCGTCCCCGCAGCTGACCGTCGGGCTCCCCCGTCCCTCGCCGTGGCGGAGACGTGACGGGTGCGCCGGTCCCGGCAGACCGCAATCCTACAAGGCGGCCGGCGGCGGCGAATTCGAAATCCGTGAGAGCGGATATGCCGAAATTGAAAGTGCGCCCGGCCCGGTCGGCGCGCACATCTCGGGCGAACGTCGGTGCCGCGGCCGCAGACGGTCCGCTCCCCCGATCATGCGACGACACCCGCGCGCCGCCCAGGCGAGCCTCGCCGCGGGGTCCGGCCGGAGATGACGATGACCGCTTCCCCACCCAGCGCCGCGACCGGGGCCGGCCCGGACTGGCCGCTCGCGATCTATCGCACCTTGCGCGAGGCGCACGTGACCCAGGCCTCCTACGTCCCGGATGCCGGCCACGCACGGCTGATCCGGTCGCTGCACGAGGACGAGGGCGTGCGCACGACGGTCCTCACGACCGAGGAGGAGGGCATCGCGCTGTCGGCGGGCGCCTGGCTCGGCGGCGCCCGCGCCGTGCTGCTCATGCAGTCGAGCGGCGTCGGCAACTGCATCAACATGCTGTCGCTGACGGCGAGCTGCCGCATCCCGCTCCTGACGCTCGTCACGATGCGGGGCGAGTGGGCCGAGTTCAACCCGTGGCAGATCCCGATGGGGCGGGGGACGAGCGCAGCGCTCGCGGCGATGGGCGTCACGATCCTGCGGCTCGAGCGGCCGGAGGAGGCGGGCGAGGTCGTCGCCGCGGCCGCGGCACTGGCCTTCGACGGCGATCAGCAGGTCGCCGTGCTGATCTCCCAGCGCATGCTCGGGCGCAAGAAGTGGGTGGAGGGCAAGTGATGTCGGGGCAAGGGACGTCGGAGACTGCTGGGATGCTCGATCGCCGCCAGGCCGCGAGAACCCTCCTGGCCGACCGCCGCGACCTCCTCGTCGTGACCGGCCTCGGCTCGCCGAGCTACGACGTGTTCGACGCGGGCGACCACGACGGTAACTTCTATCTCTGGGGGGCGATGGGCGGCGCCGCGATCGTCGGCCTCGGGCTCGCGCAGGCGCAAGCCTCCCGGCCCGTCGTGGTGGTGACCGGCGACGGCGAGCAGATCATGGGCACGGGCGCGCTGATGACGGTCGCGATGGCCCGACCCGGCAATCTCACGATCGTGGTCCTCGACAACGGGCATTACGGCGAGACCGGCATGCAGCTCAGCCATTCGGGCCTCGGCGTCCGGCTGGATCGGGTCGCCCGCGCGTGCGGATTCGAGAACACCACCGAGATCTCGGACGAGGCCGGGCTCCAGGCGTACCGGCCGGAGCTGGCGAAGACCTCCGGCGGACCCCGCTTCGCCCGGGTGCGCATCGCCACCGGCCACGTCGAGCGAGCGCTGCCGCCGCGCGACGGCGCCTACCTGAAGAACCGGTTTCGGGGGCATCTCGGGTTCGCCGTGTCGTAGGGCCTCGTCCGCCGGCGCGCCTGCCCGTTGAGGGAACACGCGACAATATCAAGGATGGAGGGCGGCACCCGCTCGTAGAGCACCCGGGGCCGCTCCTGGGTCGAAAACGGTCAGCTTGGCGTTGCGAGGGGCACCTTGCGGCCCTCTGCGGCCTCCGATCCGGCAGGCCAGTGGCTTGCCTCACCGCTCTTGCCGGGCCAGCCGAGCGCCGAGCGCGAGATAGATCGTCCCGACAACGCGGCCCTGCAGCAGCTGACCTTGCGGTGGCGGGCAAGCCAGCGGCCGACCCCACCGGCAGCGAGCGCGATCAAGCCGATGGGGTCTTGACCCGCGATTCCCGGGGCTGCGGCGCCCGCTCGGGCAGGAGCTGCCAGCGCTCCTCGCGCACGAGCGCGGCGATCTCGGCACGCACGAGCTCGGCTTCGCGGTCGCCGAGGCCAGGACGACCTCGCGCGTGATGCTCGGAGGTGAGAACGCGGCGATCTCGAGGGAGCCCTGCTGGATCTCGGCATGGATCGCCGAGGGCGGCAGGATCGTGTAGCCGATCCCCTCCTCGACGATGTTCGTCAGGACCCGGAAGGAATCGGCCTCGACGACGACGTCGACCCGCAATCGCTTGCGCTCCGCCGCTCGCTCCACGAGCATGCGCAGCCCGTGCGAGTGGCTCGGCAGGGCCAGTTTCTGGCCGATGAGCCAGCTGAGCTCGACGGGCGCGCGCGCCGCGAGGCCCGACCCCTTCGGGCCGACCGCCACGAGCTCGTCGCGGCCCAGGGTCTCGACGTCGAGATGCCAGTCGACGGCGGGTCCGTAGATGATCGACAGGTCGACCGTGCCCCGATGCAGCCACTCCACCAGGTGGCCGCCGTAGCTCTCCACGATCCGCAGCGCGACGTTGGGCAGATCGGACACGGCGCGGCGCGCGACCCGCGCCGACAGCACCGCGCTCACCGTCGGGACCATCCCGAGAACGACGGCGCCGGAGGGCACCTTGTCCAGCGACTGCAGGTCGTCCCGCACCTGCTCGATCTGCCGGACGAGGCTCAGGCTGCGCTCGAGAAGCAGCTGCCCCGCGCTCGTCAGGATCATCCCGCGCCCGTTGCGCAGGAAGAGCTCGGCCTTGAGCTCGTGCTCGAGCAGCTTGATCTGCCGGCTGAGGGCGGGTGCCCGATGCGGAGCAGGTCCGAGGCCTTGCTCAGGCTCCCGAGTTCCGCGACGGCGTGGAAGGCCCGGAGGAAGCGGAGTTCCATGATCGTCGTCGGCCTCTTCGAGCGGGACGCGCGGATCCCTGCCTGCCGGCGCCCCAGGCCCGCCGGTCCGGTCCTCAGTGAAAGTGGGTCCCGCCGTTGACGTCGAAGATCGCGCCCGTCGCGTAGCCGCTTCCGGCGCCGCACAGGAACACCGCGGTGGCGGCGATCTCCTCCGGCCGCGCCATGCGCTTGAGGGGATAGGCCTGCGGGTCGTAGCCCTTGCCTTCCGTCATCGCGGTCTCGACCGGGCCCGGGGCGATGCCGTTGACGAGCACGTTGTGCGGGGCGCCCAGGCGGGAGAGCCAGCGCACGAAGGCGTGGATGCCGCCCTTCGAGAAGGCGTAGTGCGGCCCCGAGCGGATGCCGCCCATCCAGCCGGCCACCGAGCCGCACAGGACGATGCGCCCCTCCCCGGCCGCCTGCATGCCGGGCAGGAAGGCGCGGGTGAGGTTGATCGGTCCCTTGACGTTGGCCCGGATGACCGCGTCGAGGGCCGCGTCCCAGTCCTCGGCCATCCAGTCGTCCGCCGGCGCGATGGCGGCGGTGTCGATCAGCCCGTAGACCGGGCCGACCTCCGCGGCGAGCGCGGTCACGGCCCGCCGGCAGCCGGTGTCGAGGCTGTGGATCTCGGCGGCGCCCGCGACCGCGGCGCCGACGCGGTCGCGGATCTCCTCGGGCGCCAGCCGGTCGGCGAGGACGAGGCGGGCGCCCTGCTCGGCGCAGAGCCGCGCGGTGGCGCTGCCGATGCCGCCGGCCGCACCCGAGATCACGATGCGCCGGCCCGTCAGGTCGAACGGCGAAGTCTTCGATGGCGTCATGGCGCGAAAGCATCCTCCCGTCGGTCGCGCGGCGGCGCTCAGGGCTCCCGGGCCGGTCGCAGGCCGCCATAGGTCGTGAGGTGCGAGCCCGCGAGCCAGCCCGCATCCACCGGCAGGTTGATGCCGGTGATGGCCGCGGCGTCGTCCGAGAGCAGGAACGCGACGCTGCGGCCGATCTCGACCGGCTCGACGAGGCGGCCCAAAGCCGCCGCATCGGTGAGGAGGCGCGGATCGCGCTGGCCGCGGTCGATCGCGGCCTGGAGCGGCGGGGTGGCGACGTAGCCCGGCGAGACGGCGTTCACCCGCACGCCCGAGCGCCCCCACTCGGCGGCGAGGCAGGCCGCCATGTGGACCACCGCCGCCTTCGAGGGCGCGTAGGCGTGGAGCGGCGCGGTGCGCCACGCGGTGACCGAGCCGGTGATCACGATGCCGCCCCGGCCGCGCCTGGCCATCCGGGTCCCGGCGGCGAGGCACGACACGTAGACGCCGCGCAGGTTGACCGCGATGATGCGGTCGAACTCGGCGAGCGGGAGGTCCTCCGGCCGGCCCCCGGGCTGGATCAGCCCGGCATTGGCGATGAGCGCCTCGACGGGGCCGATCCGGCCCTCGATCTCCGCGAAGGCCGCCTCCGTCGCCGCCTCGTCGACCACGTCGAACGGCACCGCCTCGGCGCCGATCGGTCCGGCGGCCTCCCGGGCGCGCGCGGCGTCGATGTCCGAGATGACGGTGCGCCAGCCGCGCCCGGCCAGCACGCCCGCGACGGCGAGCCCGATCCCGCTCGCGCCGCCGGTCACCAGGGCGACCCGGCCCCGTCCCTCGTCCCGCTCCATGTCCGTCTCCTGTTGTCGGCCGATCGGTCCGGTCCCCGCGAGGCTCAGACCGCGAGGTAGCGCTGCGTGATCGCCGTGTTGCCGCGCAATTCCGCGACCGGCGCGCGGTAGACGACCTGCCCCTTGTCGACGATCGTCGCGTGGGTGGCGATGTCGAGGCAAAAGTGCATGTTCTGCTCGGCGAGCAGGATCGTGACGCCCATGCCGCGCAAGGAGCGGATCAGGCCGCCGATCGCCTGGACGATGATCGGCGCCAGGCCCTCGCTCGGCTCGTCGAGGAGCAGCACGTCGGGATTGCCCATGAGCGCACGGGCGATGGTGAGCATCTGCTGCTCGCCGCCCGAGAGGCGCCCGGCCGTGCGGGTGCGCATGCCGGCCAAGAGCGGGAAGACCTCGTAGATGCGCGTCAGCGTCCAGTGGCCCTCGCCCTGCGGCCCGCGCTTGGCGCCGACGATCAGGTTGTCCTCGACGGTGTGCTCGGGGAAGACCTGCCGGTCCTCCGGCACGTAGCCGATGCCGGCCCGGGCGATGCGGTAGGGCGCCCGTCCCGAGACGGTCTCGCCCGAGAGCACGACCTCGCCCCGCCGCGGCGGGACGATGCCGGCGATTGCCTTGAAGGTGGTGCTCTTGCCGGCGCCGTTGCGGCCGAGCAGCGCCATCGTCTGGCCCTTCTCGACGCTGAGGTCGAGGCAGAACAGGATCTGGCTGGTGCCGTAGAAGACGTCGGCGCCGCGCACCTCGAGCATCGGGGCGGCCATGCTCACGCCTCCCCGACGGTCTCGGAGAGGCGATGATCGGTGCCGAGATAGGCGTCGATCACGTCCTGGTTGCGCCGGATCGCGTCCGGGGTTCCTTGCGCCAGGACGGCGCCGTACTTCAGGACGTGGATCGTCTGGGCGATCTTGAAGACGATGTCCATGTCGTGCTCGATGAACAGCACGGTCATGCCCGTGACCTCCCACAGCCGGTGGACCTTGCCGATCATGCGCCAGCGCTCCTCGGACCCCATCCCGGCGGTGGGCTCGTCGAGGAGGAGCACCTTCGGGTCCATCGCGAGGGCGAGCCCGATGTCGAGGAGCTTCTGGTCGCCGTGCGAGAGGTTGGCCGAGAGGACGTCCGCCTTCGGGTCGAGCCCGAGCAGGTCCATGATCTCGTCCGCCCGGCGGCCGGCGGCGGCGACGGGGAAGCGCGAGAGCACTCGGCCCGAGGCGCGCAGGTGGGAGACCACCGCCGCGGTGAGCGCCTCGCGGACCGTGAGGCTCGGGAACAGCGAGGCGACCTGGAACGCCCGCGCCATGCCGCGGCGCACCACCTCCAAGCTCGAGAGCCCGACGATGTCGGCGCCGTCGAACAGCACCCGGCCCTCGTCCGGCCGGACATGGCCCGAGATCAGGTTGAAGAAGGTGGTCTTGCCGGCGCCGTTCGGCCCGATGATCGCCGTCAGCGAGCCAGTGGGAAAGTCGATAGAGACGTCCCGCGTGGCGCGCACGCCGCCGAAGGACTTCGAGAGGTGCTCGACGCGCAGCATCACACCGTCCTGCCCTTGATGAGGGCGCCGTCGGCGAGGGGCGCGGGCTCGAAGCTTCCGGGAACCGGGTCGGAGGCGGCCGCCCGGCGGGCGCGGCGGGCCTGCAGCCAGTCGTACAGGACGTCGGCGAGACCGCGGCGGAGCCCCAGGACGATCACCAGGATGACGGTCCCGAGCACCAGGCCGTGATGCTCGGTGTAGATCGTCACGTAGTGGTTGAGGGTCTGGAGCAGCAGCGTGCCGGCGAGCGGGCCGAGGAAGACCTTCATGCCGCCGAGCATGATCATGAAGATCGCCTCGCCCGAGGTCGTCCAGAAGGCGAATTCCGGGTAGGCGCCGGAGACGAACAGCGCCAGGATGAGGCCGCCGACGCTCGCCATCGCCGCCGCGAAGACGAAGATGCCGAGCTTCATCGCGGTCACGTCGACGCCGAGGAAGTTCGCCCGCGCCGGGTTGTCTCGAATCATCCGCAGCGTGTAGCCGAAGGGCGACTGCGCGACCTGCCGCATCGCCAGGATGCAGAGCACGAACACCACCGCGCAGGTCCCGTAGAGCACCCGCGCGTCGTTCAGGTCGAGGCCGAGGATCGGCGGGCGCGGGATGCCGCCGCGCAGGCCCTGGTCGCCGCCGGTCAGGCTCACCCAGGTCACGATGACGCTGTGGATGAACATCTGGAAGGCGAGCGTGATGAAGGAGAAGTAGATCTCCTTGAGCCGCACGCAGATCGCCCCGATGACCAGGGCGACGAGCGCCGTGCCGCCGACCGCCGCGAGCGCCGCGACCGGGATCGAGACCAGGCCGGACTGCATCAGGAGCCCGAACGCGTAGGCGCCGGTGGCGAAGTAGGCGGCGTGCCCGAACGAGACGAGGCCGGTGAGCCCGACGAGCAGGTTCAGCGACATCGCCAAGAGGCCGTAGGCGAAGAAGTAGATCAGGAAGTCGCGCAGGGCCGGCTGCGGAAACAGCATCGGCAGGGCGAGGAGCAGGGCGAGGCCCGCAACGGCGACGGCGACGTCGCGGGCGAGGCCGGCGCGCAAAGGACTGACCCGCATGAGGCTGACGCGCATGTCAGGCGGCCTCCCGTCCGAGCAGGCCGCTCGGCTTGACGATGAGCACCAGCGCCATCAGGGCGAACATCATCCCGTCGACGAAGAGCGGGAAGCCGATCGCCCCGAAGGCGCGGGTGAAGCCGATGAGCAGGGCGGCGAGGAAGGCCCCGGCGATCGAGCCCATGCCGCCGATCACCGTCACGATGAAGCTCTCGATCAGGATCGACAGGCCCATGCCGGGCGTCAGGGTGCGGATCGGCGCCGCGAGCGCCCCGGCGAGGCCGGCGAGCAGGCTGCCGAGGCCGAACACGCCGGCGTAGAGGAGCGTGGTGTTGATGCCGAGCGCCCCGACCATCTGCGGGTTGATCGCGAGCGCCCGCACGATCTTGCCGAGCCGCGTCCCGTTGATGCCGAGCCAGAGGGCGAGGCCGGCCGCGAGCGCGATGCCGACCATGAACAGGTAGTAGCCGGGCACGAAGCCGCCGGCGATCTCGACCGGCGGCAGGGCGAAGGCGTCGGGCATGCCCATCATGCGGTACTCGCCGCCGTAGAGGAGCTTCACGCCGTCGTCGAGGATCAGGATCATCGCGTAGCAGACGAGGAGCTGCATCAGGATGTCCCGGCCGTAGACGCGGCTCATGATGAGGCGCTCGAACGCCATCCCGAACAGCCCGACCCCGACCGCGCCCGCGGCCATCGCGGCGAGGAAGCTCCCGCTCAGCGCGTAGGCCGTGAAGGCGAAGTAGGCGCCCAGCATGTAGAAGGCGCCGTGGGTGAAGTTGATGATGCCGAGCACCCCGAAGATCAGGGACAGGCCCGAGGTGACGAGAAAAAGCAGCATCCCGACGATCAGCCCGGTCGAGACCTGGGTGACCGCGCACGATGCCGAGGACAGGCAGTCGACGAGAGCCTCGAGATTCAAGGCGGTTCTCCCCGGACGTGAGGATCGGGGCGGCGGCAGCGGGCGCTGCCGCCGCGACGGGGTCGGGTCAGGGCCGCCTCAGGCGTAGCCCTTGCCCTTCTTCCACTGCGTCTCGAGCTCGACGATCTTCCCCCAGTCGACGTCCGAGAAGTCCTCGACGAAGGGGGCCTTGGGCACGGTGCGGCCCCAGGCGACGGGATAGCCGACGATCGTGTGGTCGCTGTCGCGCATGGTGATCGTCTCCCCGACCGCGAAGGGGGCGGCCACCGCCATGCCCTTCAGCTCCGAGGCGAGCTTCGCGCCCTCGGTGCGGCCGCCGGTGCGCTTGAGCGCCTCGGCGACGAACAGGCAGCCGAGATAGGTCTGCCACGCCCAGTTCGTCGGCTCGTGGCCCGCGATCTTGGCGAAGCCGTCGGCGAAGGCGGTGTTGGCGGGCTTTGCCGGGTAGGTGCGGTTGTAGCGGTAGGCGGTGTTGAGCCCCGGCGGCAGCTGCTTGATCGCGGTCAGCACCGGCGGGTCGCCGAGGCCGCCGGAGAACATCGCGACGTTGGCGAACAGGCGGTAGAGGTTGCTCTGCTCGATGAAGGCGACGAGGTCGCCGCCCCACAGGGCCGAGTACACCGCCTGCGGCTTCGTCTGCAGGATCTTGGTGATGCTCTCGGTGTAGTCCGGGGCGAAGAGCTTCGGCCAGACCTGGTCGACGGTCTCGATCGAGGGCTCGAACAGCTTGGCGAACTCGAGGAACTCGGCGGTGTTGTCGCGGCCGTAGGCGTAGTCGGGCGAGCACGTCATCCAGCGCTTCAGCCCCTTCTGCTTGGCGATCCGCGCCGCGTAGGTGCTGCCCGCCACCGCGTCGTGGATGCCCTGGCGGGCGCAGCGGAACGCGGTCTTGACGTGCAGCTTCGGGTCGGCGGAGAGCGAGGAGGTCTCCGAGCAGGTGTGCAGGCACAGGACCGGCAGGTCGCGGATCACCTCGTGCACCGCGAAGGCGCCGGAGGAGGCCTCGCCGTCGATGATGATCTCGCAGCCGTCGTTGTTGATGAGGTCGCGGGTCACCTTGGCGGCCTCGTCGGGGCGGCCCTTGGAGTCGCGGTCGACCAGCTCCAGCGTGCGCCCGCCGATGCCGCCGGCCTCGTTGATCTGCCGGAAGGCGAGCTGCACCGCGGCCCGGCTCGACGTGCCGAGGATCGCGACGCGGCCCGACAGGATGGTCGGCATCCCGACCCGGATCGCCTTGGCCTGGGCGCCCGCGATGTGCGGGAAGCCCGTGATCGCGGCGCCCGCCGCCAATCCGCCCAACACCTGCCGGCGCGATGGCGCGCGGCCGCTGACCGAGTTCGTGCCCATCTGGTTCCCATCCCTGATCTTATGGCCCGAGCGTTTTCGCCCTGGGTTTGTGCCGGCTGTTCTGTATTGTCCGTCGGCTTTCTCGTCGATCCTCCGGCAAGGCCGGAGGGGAGTCAATGGATGTCGAGGATGAGGGCGTCCGGATGCCTCCGGCACACGCCCCGCGCCCGCGCGGCGGGCGGCCTCAGCGCAGGGCGAAGCCGTCGTAGCCCTGCGCCGCGACGTCCTCGCAGATGCCGCGGTAGCGCGCCATGCCGCCGGCATAGGGCATGAACACCCGCGGCTTGCCCGGCACGTTGGCGCCGAGGTACCATGAGCTGCTCGCCATCGGCAGCAGCGTCGCCGAGGCGGCCTCGTTGACCGCCGCGCCCCAGGTCTCGGCCGCCTCCGGCGTCGCCTCGATCCGCTCGAGCCCGCGCTCGCGCAGGTGGGCGATGCAGCCCGCGATCCACTCGGCATGCTGCTCGATCGCCACCGGCATGTTGGTGAGCACCGAGGGGCTGCCCGGCCCTGTCATGGTGAACAGGTTCGGGAAGCCCGGGACCTGCAGGCCGAGATAGCTGCGCGGACCCGCCGCCCACACGTCCTGGAGCGCGATCCCGTCGCGGCCGCGGAGGTTCAGCTTGAGCAGCGGGCCGGTCAGAGCGTCGAAGCCGGTGGCGAAGACGATGATGTCGAGCGGATAGGTCGCGTCCCTTGTGCGCACGCCCTCCGGCACGATCGCCTCGATCGGCGCCGCCTTGAGGTTGACGAGGCGGACATTGTCGCGGTTGAAAGTCTCGAAGTAGTTGGTGTCGATCGGGGGGCGCTTGGTCGCGAACAGGTGGTCGCGCGGCGTGAGCGTCTCCGCCGTCTCCGGATCCTTGACGATGCTGCGGATCTTCGCCCGGATGAACTCCGAGGCGGTCTCGTTGGCGTCCGGGTCGAGGAGGATGTCGCGGAAGGCGGCGCGGAAGCGCAAGCCCCCCCGCTCCCAGGCCGCCTCGTAGATCGCCTCGCGCTCCTCGGGCGACACGTCGAGGGCGGAGCGGTCGTGAAAGTCGAACGGATGGCCGTTCGTCGCCTCCCGGGCCTTGCGGCGCAGCTCGGCGGAGTTCTCCCGCACCCAGGCCTTGAAGCGGTCGTCCATCGGGCCGTTGCGGGCCGGCACGCTGTAGTTGGCGGTGCGCTGGAAGACCGTGAGGTGGGCCGCCTGCTCGGCGATGACCGGCGCCGCCTGGATGCCGGTCGAGCCGGTGCCGATCAGCCCGACCCGCTTGCCCGTGAAGTCGACGCCGTCATGCGGCCAGCGGCCGGTGTGGTACCAGGCGCCGGCGAAGGTCTCGAGGCCGGGGATCGCCGGCACGTTCGCGGTCGAGAGGCAGCCGACGGCGGTGATGAGGAACTGCGCCTGGACGCGCTCGCCGCTCTCCGTCGTGACGGTCCAGCGGTTCTGCGCCTCGTCGTAGGCCGCGCCCGTCACGCGGGTCTCAAGCTGGATGTCGCGCCTCAGGTCGAAGCGGTCGGCGACGTGGTCGAGGTAGCGCCGGATCTCGCCGTGCTCGGGGTAGCGCTCGCTCCACTCCCACTCGTCCTCGAGCTCGCGCGAGAACGAGTAGGAATAGTAGTAGCTCTCGGAATCGCAGCGCGCGCCGGGATAGCGGTTCCAGTACCAGGTGCCGCCGATGCCATCGGCCGCCTCCAGCACCCGCACCGACAACCCGAGCCGGTCGCGCAGCAGGTGCAGCTGGTACAGGCCGGAGAAGCCGGCCCCGACGATGATCGCGTCGTAGCGGCGAACCGACTCAGCCTCGATGGTCTCCGCGCGCGGATTCCCCATGGCGTCCTCTCCCTGGTCGGACATCGTCCCCATGGCGGGGCGCGGTCCGTCTCGTTGGTGCGTCGCAGGGGACCCGGCCGGACCGGATCGTCCCCCGCCCTCGCGGAGCCGCGGCGGTCATGGCGTGACCGTCGCGCGCGGGGCTCGGATCCTCGGACCGGACCTTCGCAGGCCCGCGCCGGTCGAGGCTAACGCGTTGCGGACGCAACCTCCATTTCCCATACTGCGAACCACATGTGAAACGTCTTCACAGGAACGGCCAGACTCGCATGGTCATGAACCGGTTCGGGGAAATGCTGGTCTTCGTGCGGGCGGTGGAGGACGGCGGCTTCTCGGCCGCCGGCCGCAGCCTGACCATGACGCCCTCGGCCGTGAGCAAGCTGATCGGGCGGCTGGAGAACCGGCTCGGGGTGACGCTGTTCAACCGGGCGGCCCGCACCGTCACGCTGACGGCGGAGGGGGAGGCGTTCTACACCTCGGCCCTGCGAGCGATCGAGGCGGTCGAGGACGCGGAGGCGTCCGTGCTCGGCGGCCGGGCGGCGCAGGGCACCCTGCGCATCCGCTCGATGCCGACCTTCGCGACGCATCAGCTCGCGCCGCTCGTCCCGGTCTTCCGCCGCCTGCATCCGGCCCTGCAGCTCGAGTTCGTCCTCAGCATGGAGCCCGGCAACCTGCTCGACGGCGGCATCGACGTGGCGATCCACGTCGGAGAGCTCGCCGATTCCTCGCTCGTCGCGCGCCGCTTCGCCAGCACGCGCTGGATCATCTGTGCCGCCCCGTCCTACCTGGAGGCCCGCGGGATCCCGCGGGGCCCGGCCGACCTCGCGGCCCACGAGTGCCTGAACTTCCCCTCGACCGCGCCCTGGAGCATCTGGAGCGTCCGCGACGAGGCCGGGGCCGCACGCCGGCTCAAGCCGACCGGGAGCGTCGCCGCCAATACCGGCCAGATGCTGCTCGCCATGGCCCGGGCCGGGGCCGGGATCGTGCGGCTCGCCGAGTTCCACATCGTCGACGACCTGCGCGCCGGCCGGCTCGTCGAGCTGCTCGCCGACCGCCACAGCGGCGTCGCCGACCCGATCTACGCCCTCTACAACGGCCGCCGCCACCTGACCCAGCGGATCCGCGTCTTCCTCGACTTCCTGGAGGACGCCTTCTCGCAGGAGCCCCCCGCCTGGCAGCGCGATGCGGCGGAGCGGAGCGGCACGAGGGCCTGACCACGCCAGCCGGGCGGCGGAGGCGATCGGGGCTCAGCCGGCCTCGCCGGAATCCAGCGTCTGCGCATTCGGCATGGCCGCCTGCGCGCCGGGAGCGAGGCAGGCCAGGGACGCCCCCCGGCAGGCCCGGGCCAGAGCCGCCGGCCAGGCGCGTCCGTCGTCGAGGGCGGCGGCGAGGATGCCGACGAAGGTATCGCCCGCCCCCGTCGTGTCGACCGGCCGGATCGGCGCCGCGGCGGCCGCGATCCGCGTGCCGTCCGGGTGGGCCGCGAATGCCCCGCGGGCGCCCGCCGTGACGACGCAGGTCACCCCGCCCGCCTCGGCCAGGAGCCCGGCGGCGGCCTCGCCGTCGGCCTCCGGCCGTCCGAGGCATGCGGCCGCGGCGCGGGCCTCGTGCTCGTTGACGACGAGGACGTGCGTCACGGCCAGCAGCGCGCGCAGGTCGCCCGGATCGAGGGTTGCGGGCACGGGCGCGAGGTTCCAGACCACGCGCCCGCCCGCCGCCCGCGCCCGCCGCGCCGCGCTCAAGCAGGCGGCGAGCGGCACCTCCATCTGGAGGATCAGCGTCGTTAGCGCGGCGTCCTCCGGGAACGCGGCCTCGCCGAGCGCGGCGTTGGCGCCGCTCGCCACGGTGATGGCGTTCTCGCCCTGCGCGTCCACCGTGATGAAGGCGCAGCCCGTCGCCTCGGGGCCGGTGGTCACGCCGGCGACGTCGACCCCGTTGGCGGCGAGGTTGTCCCGGCACATCCGGCCGAAGGCGTCGTCGCCGACGCGGGCGACCATCGCCACCCGCCTCGGCGCCGAGACCCGCGCCGCCGCGACCGCCTGGTTCGCGCCCTTGCCGCCGAACAGGGTCGCGTAGCCCGGCGCCAGCACCGTCTCGCCCGGGCACGGGATCGCCGCGACCTCGGCCACGAGATCGACGTTGATCGAGCCGAAGACGACGATCATCGTCACGTCCTCCCTGGAACCGTGTCTTGTCTGGAGCCATCTCTTGCGCCGGCCGTCGCGGCCGGCGGAACCGATGCTCAGCCCTCGGCGTCCATGGCGTGCAGCTTCTCGACCCGGCGGCGGAAATCCGCGTCGGTGGAGAACTCGGCCTGGAGGTAGGAGGCGATCAGGTCCTTGGCGAGCCAGGGCCCGACGATCTGGGCGCCGATGCACATGACGTTGACGTCGTCGTGCTCGACGCATTGGTGCGCCGAGTGGATGTCGTGGCACACCGCGGCGCGGATGCCCTTCATCTTGTTCGCCGCGATCGAGGCGCCGACGCCGGTGCCGCAGACCATGAGGCCGCGATCGGCCTCGCCCGAGGTCACCTTGCGGGCGACCTCGCGGGCGATGTCGGGGAAGTCGACGGGTTGGTCGTCGAACGAGCCGACGTCGATGACCTCGTGCCCGAGGGCGCGCACGTGGTCGACCACGGCTCCCTTGAGCATCCAGCCGGCATGGTCCGATCCGATCACGAGCCGCATGTCACTTCGCTCCGTTGGTGGCGGACCGCGGCCTTGCCGCCGCGGTCGAGGTTGGCCGGCAGGCGCCGCGTCACGAGCCGCGCATCTCGGGCGGCAGGTCGGCGCCGTGATACTTCTTGTAGATCGCGTTGAGCTTGCCGTTCTTGAGGTTGGTGACGATCCAGGCGTTGAGCGCCTCGACGAACCGCGCCTCGCCCTTGCGGACGCCCATCGCGAGGTCGAACGTCGTGATCGGCACCTTCGGCTCGAAGGCGCGGGCGGGGTTCTTCGCGCCGATCTGGTTGACGATCGTGGCCGAGGTCGCGACGCAGTCCGCCTGGCCCGACACCGCCGCGGTCACCATCGTCGCGTCGTCCTCGTAGCGCGAGAGGCGCAGGTCGCGGTCCCGCATGTTGCTGAGCGCGGTGTCCTGCGTCGTCCCGCGCGACACCGCGATCGTCTTGCCCTTCAGGTCGGGCCAGTCCTTCGCCTCCAGCGACTTCAGGCAGCCGACGACCGATTGCAGCGCCGCGTAGGGCTTGGTGAAGTCGATCACCTTCGCGCGCTCGGGGGTGACGGAGAGCGTCGAGATGATGAGGTCGGCCTTGTTCGTCTGGACGTTCGGGATGCGGGTCGCCCCGGTCGTCTGGACGAACTCGAGCTCAAGGCCGAGGTCCTTGGCGAGGAGCTGTGCGGTCTCGACGTCCGAGCCGACGGGCTTCAGGTTCGCGTCGATCATGCCCGAGGGCGGGATCGCGAGGTCGGTGGCGACCCGGATCTTCTTGGCCTTCGTGACATCGTCGAGGAGGTCGGCGCGGGCGGCGCCGTGCGACCCGGCGAGCGTGGCGGCCGCGACGAGTGCGGCGAGGAGCGGGCGTCCCATGATCATCTCCCAGGTTGCGTTGTCGTTGTTGGCGTCATGGTTCTTGGTTCAAAGGCCGGAGCCCACGAACTGGGCGAGCTCCGGGGTGGTCGGGGCGGCCAGCATCGCGGCGGGGCCCCGCTCGTGGACCCGGCCGCGATGCATGAACACCACCTCGTCGGCGATGCCGCGGGCGAACCCCATCTCGTGCGTGACCATGACCATCGTCATGCCCGATGCGGCGAGCGCCTCGATGACCCGCAGGACCTCGCCGGTCAGCTCCGGGTCGAGGGCCGAGGTCACCTCGTCGAACAGCATCACCTTCGGCTGCATGGCGAGGGAGCGGGCGATCGCGGCCCGCTGCTGCTGCCCGCCGGACAGCTGCTCGGGATAGGCCTGGAGCTTGTCGCCGAGCCCGACCTTCGCGAGCACCTCGGCGGCGCGGGCGCGGGCCTCCGCGCGGGCCAGGCCCTTCACCGCGGTCGGCGCGAGGGTGATGTTCTCCTCGATGGTGAGGTGCGGAAACAGGTTGTAGCTCTGGAAGACGATGCCGACGTCCTGGCGCAGGCGCCGCAGGTCGAGGGCCGGATCGTGGACGGCGTGGCCGCAGACCCGGATCTCGCCCCGGTCGATCGTCTCGAAGCGGTCGATGCAGCGCAGGGCCGTGGACTTGCCCGAGCCCGAGCGGCCGATGATCGCCGTCACCGTCCCGCGCGGCACCTCGAAGGACACCCCGTCGAGCACCTTGAGGGGCCCGAAGCTCTTGTGGACGTCGCGCAGGGTGACGACGGCGTCCGGGGTCGCGGGCGGAGAGGTGTGCATGGCGCGCGTCATCTCCGTCAGGCCGGCATGAGGGTGGTGCGCCCGCGTCCGCTGCGGCGCTCGAGGCGCTGGCTGAGGCGCGACAGCGGGAAGCACAGGGCGAAGTACGCGACCGCGATGATCGCGTAGATCAGGAAGGGCTCGAACAGCGCGTTGTTGATGATCTGGCCCGCCCGGGCCAGCTCCACGAAGCCGACGACGGAGGCGAGCGAGGTGTTCTTCACGATCTGCACCATGAAGCCGACCGTCGGCGGGGTCGCGATGCGGACGGCCTGGGGCAGGATAACCTTCGCCATGCGCTGGGTGCGGGAGAGGGCGAGGCCCTCGGCGGCCTCCCATTGCGGGCGCGGCACGGACTGGATCGCGCCGCGCCAGATCTCGCCCAGATAGGCGCCGACGTAGATCGTGAGCGAGGCGCCGGCCGCCGCGAGCGGCGACACGCTGAAGCCGAGCGGCGGCAGGCCGAAATACGTCAGGAACATGATGACGAGGAGCGGCGTGCCCTGGATCAGCTGGACGTAGGCGCCGCTCGCGAGGCGCACCGCACGCAGGCCCGAGACGCGGCAGAGCGCGATCGCGAAGCCGAGGGCGCCGCCGCCGACGAGGGCGATCAGCGAGAGCCCGACCGTCCAGAGCGCGCCCTGGGCGAGGAAGAGCAGGTGGTTGGCGTTGAGGGAGCCGTTCATCGGATGCGCCTCACAGCGGGGTGCCGAGGCGCCGACGGCGCGGGAACAGCACCAGGCTCAAAGCCCAGAAGCCGCCGCGCATCAGGAACGAGAGTGCGACGTAGAACAGGGCCACGACGATGTAGGTCTCGAACGCCCGGTAGGTGTCGGACTGGATGTAGTTGGCCACCGCGGTCAGCTCCTCGGCGGAGATCTGCGAGGTCACCGACGAGGCGAGCATCAGGAGCACGAACTGGCTCGTGAGGGCGGGATAGACGCGCTCGATCGCCGGCAGCAGCACGACGTGGCGGTAGATCTGCGCCCGCGTCAGGGCGAGCCCCTCGGCCGCCTCGATCTGGCCGCGGGGGATCGCGTCGAGCCCGGCGCGCACGATCTCGGTGGTGTAGGCGCCGACGTTGATGGTGAGGGCGAGCGCCGCGACGGTGACGGCCGAGAACTTGAAGCCGAGGCTCGCGAGGCCGAAATAGACGAGGAATATCTGGACAAGGAGCGGCGTGTTGCGGATCGCCTCGACGTAGACCTCGCACAGCCGCCGGATCGCGGGGTAGCGGCTGCGCCGCCCGATCGCCGCGACGCCGCCCAGTGCACCGCCCACGACCGTCGCCACGCCGGCGAGCTGCAGGGTGAGCAGCGCGCCGTCGAGGAAGCTGGGCCAGCGCTCGAGAACGGCGCCGAAATCGAGGTTGAGGGCCACCGCCGGCGCTCCCGTCGTCAGCCCGCCGTCCGGCCGGTCATGCGGTCGTAGACGCGGAACAGGGCCTGGTTGCCGTTCGTCCCCTCGCCGTGCGCGCGCGCCTCGACGTACTGGCTCGTGACGAGCGCGGTCGCCGGAAGCGGGACGTCGAGGGCGCCGGCCTGCTCGAGGACGAGGCGCAGGTCCTTCAGCATGAGGTCGATGCGGAAGCCCGCCGAGGCGTCGCCGGCGATCATCTGGGGGCCGAGCCGGTCGAGCATCCACGACGCCGCCGAGCCGCCGAGCAGCACGTGCCGCAGCTGGTCGAGGTCGACGCCCGAGGCGCGGGCAAGCGCCAGCGCCTCGCAGATCGCCTGGATGTTGATGCCGCAGACGAGCTGGTTGCACAGCTTCACCGCCTGTCCCGCCCCCGGGGCGCCCACATGGGTGATCGTGGTGCCCATGGCGCGGAAGACGGGCTGGGCCGTCGCGAAGGCGTCGGCGGCGCCGCCGACCATGATCGAGAGGGCGGCGTTCCTCGCCCCGACCGGACCGCCCGAGACCGGGGCGTCGAGGAAGGCGACGTCGACGGCGGCGAGATCCGCCGCCATGCGCCGGACGGCGACGGGCGAGATCGTGCTCATGTCGACGATGATCCGGCCGGCCGGGGGCGCCTTCAGGAGGCCGTGCTCGCCGTAGACCACCGCCTCGACGTGCGGCGTGTCGGGCAGCATCGTCACGGCGACCGCCGCGCCCCGAGCGGCGTCGGCCGGGCTCGTCGCCGCGACGGCGCCCTCCGCCGCGAGTTCGCTCACCGCCTCCGGGCGCACGTCGTAGGCCCGCACCGCGAAGCCCGCCTTGAGAAGGTTGCGCGCCATCTCGCGGCCCATCGTGCCGAGCCCGATGAAGCCGACGCAGGCGGTGCCCTCGTTGTCCGACACGTCATTCCCTCCCTGACCGACCGGCGGCACCCGCCGGGGCGGAGCCGACCATCGCCGCCTGGCGGCGGAACTCGTCGCCGATCGCGAAGTGCTCGCGCAGCACGGCGTCCGCCCGGGCCGGGTCCCGGGCCGCGATCGCCTCGAAGATCCGGCGGTGGTCCTCGATGAGGTAGGCCCGCATCGGCGTGACGACCTGCACCAGCGCGCGGCGCGCGACGTGCGAGCGCATCAGGACGTGCGCCATGGCGTCGTGCAGGACGCCGAGCGTGCCCGACCCGCCCGCGGTGACGATCGCCCGGTGGAAGGCGTAGTCGGCCTCGCCGCCCGCCTGATGGTCGTCGATCGTCTCGACGATGCGCTGCAGGCCGCGCTGCAGGCGCTCGAGGTCGGCGACGGTGGCGTTGGCGCAGGCGAGCCGGATCGACTGGCACTCGACGGCGATGCGCGCCTGCATCACGTCGTCGGCGATCCCGTCCTGCTGCGCGAGGGCGAAGGCGAAGAAGTCGTTGAGGACCGTCACGTCCGGCTTGCGGACCACCGTGCCGGACCGCTCGCGGATCTCGACGATCCCGAGGGCGTTCAGCGCGCGCAGGGCCTCGCGGACGATGGGGCGGCTGACGCCGAGCTGGGCGGCGAGTTCGCGCTCGGGGATCAGGCGGTCGCCCGGGCGCAGGGACCCGGCCAGCAACCGCTCGCGCAGGAATGCGAACACGAGCTCGAAGCCGGTCTGACCCTCGTTGGGGCGAGCGATATCCATCCCGATCACGTTTTTCATACCTTGGTCAGACCAGATACTGACCAGGGCGGCGGGCGTCAAGCCGCCCCTCCCTGCGCAATCGCCCGGTGGGGCCCGGAGGCCGGCGCAGGGGCTTCGGCCTCCGGCATGATCCACGACACCAGCGCGGCCATGCTGCCAGGTGGACGATCCGTCATGAGCCCCTCCCCCTGTCCCGGACGACTAGAGCGCAGCGGAGGGAGATCCGGGATCAAGCACGAAAAGTCGCGAAGCGTCCGTCTGTCTGCAACGTTGCAACATGCAGAGCCGCTTCGCGGCACATTCCCCCTGGATCCCGGATCTCCTTCCGCTTTGCTCCAGTCGTCCGGGAAAGGGGAAGGGCTTGACGGTGCACGGCGCGCGAGCGGCCATGTCTTGCTATCGCGTACCGTGGCCTCGGGGCGATGGCAGCGGGCCGGACGCGATTTTAGCTTGAGACTATCAAATAAAATTAGATATATCTCCCCGTTCCTGCGCATAATAAAATATGATATGTTATTAATCAAAATATATCAATATTTTCTGCATGAATTCAATTAATAGATCTTCACAGTAAGCAGATCCTGACACCTACTTCCTTTTCCGGATCACACCCGGCTCGTCACATCACCGGACGCCCTGAGATATTCAGAGAAGATCGGCTCCCAATCCATGATGTGCTTGTGCATGAGCGCCGCCGCTTCGGCCTCATCCCCCTGCTGCAGCAGCGCGATGATGCGGTAATGCTCGGGGACCGACTCTTCCTGACGCGCCAGCCCGGCGGGTGAGTTGATCCCGTACAGCCTCATCGTGTCCCGCAGCCGCATCACGATGCCGGTCAGGACCGCGTTCCCGGCCCGGGCCAGCAGCTCCCGGTGGAAGGCGCGGTCGGCGGCGAGGTAGAGCGGGACGTCGCGCGTGCGCACCGCCCGGGCGATCGCGTCCGCCTGGCGCGTGAGCTCCGCGACGTCCGTGAGGCCGGACCGCACCAGCTTCACGAAGGCGGAGGTCTCGAGCTGCAGCCGGACCTCGAACAGGTTGCGCAGGTCGTCCAAAGTCGGCTCGACGACGCAGAAGCCGCGGTTGCGCAGGGGCTGCAGCAGGCCGTCGCCGGAGAGCTGGAGCAGGGCCTCGCGCACGGGCGTCGTCGAGATGCCGAGCGTGCGGGCGAGGCCCGGGACGGACAGGATGGTGCCCGGCCCGATCTCCCCCGACACGATGTCGAGGCGCAGGCGCTGCTGCACCTGCTCGCGCAGGTTGGCATCGGCGGTCATCGGCGCTGCGGCGGCACTGTGCTGGCTGACCATTCTTCACCCTCCGGCTGCCTCTTATACGCGCCACGAGCCGGCTTGCAGTAGCGCGTCACGCGCTTCACACTAGTGCGTGACGCGCTACCCACGGGGGAGGTCGGGATGTCTGAGGTCAAGGCGGGCTACTGCACGCTCTGCCGCTCGCGGTGCGGCTCCCTCAACGTGGTCGAGGACGGCCGGTTCGTCGCCGTGCGGCCGAATCCCGACCATCCGACCGGCAGCGCGCTCTGTGCCAAGGGGCGGGCCGCGCCCGAGATGGTCGGCAGCCCGCGGCGCCTCACCGTCCCGCTCCGGCGCACGCGGCCGCGCCACGACCCGGATCCCGGCTTCGTGCCGATCTCCTGGGACGAGGCGCTGGCGGAGATCGCGGCCCGCCTCGGTGAGATCCGGGCGCGCCGGGGCGCCGAGGCGGTCGCCTTCGCGGTGACGACGCCGAGCGGCACGCCGATGGCCGACAGCTTCGAGTGGGTGGAGCGGTTCATCCGGGTCTTCGGCAGCCCGAACCTGATCTACGCGGTCGAGGTCTGCGGCTGGCACAAGGACTACGCGCAGGCCCTGACGTTCGGGCGCGGCATCGGGGCGGCCGACTACGACCGGGCAGACGCGATCGTGCTGTGGGGGCACAACCCGGCCCGGACCTGGCTCGCCCAAGCGACGCGGGTCGCGGCCGCGCGCCGGCGCGGCGCGACGGTGGCGGTGGTCGATCCCAAGCGCGGCGGCTCGGGCGAGGAGGCGGACCTGTGGCTGCGCGTCCGCCCCGGGACCGACGCGGCCCTCGCCATGGGGGCGATCCGGCACCTGATCGAGACCGGCCGGTACGACGCGCCCTTCGTGCGGCGCTGGACCAACGCTCCCTTCCTGGTGGACCGCGACACCGGGCGCTTCGTCCGGGCGAGCGACGTGTGGGACGGCGGCTCGGACTCCGCCTTCGTGGTGCTCGGCCCCGGCGGGCCGCGCCCGGCGGAGTCGGGCCCCGACGATCCCGCGATCCTGCTGCGGGGCGAGGACGTCCTGCGGGCGCGCGACGGGCGCGCCCTCCCTTGCGCGACCGCGCTGACGCTCCTGGAGCGCGAGGCCGCGCCGTACACGCCCGCGCACGTCGCGGGGATCACAGGCCTTCACCCCGACGACCTCGCCCGGTTCTACGCGCTGTTCGAGGGATCGCCCCGCCTCGCCTATCATTCCTGGACCGGGGTCGGGCAGCACACCAACGCGACCCAGACCGAGCGGGCGATCGCGTCCCTCTACGCGCTCACGGGCGCGAACGACCGGGCCGGCGGCAACCTGTGGACCGTGGCGCCCCCCTCCCGGAGCGTGAACGATTACGGGCTGCTGGCGCCGCACCAGCGCGCCAAGGCCCTCGGCCTCGACGCGCTTCCCCTCGGCCCGCCGGCCCGGGGCTGGATCACGGCGCGCGACTTCGCCCGCGCGGTGATCGAGGGCGAGCCCTACCGGGTCGAGGCCCTGATGAGCTTCGGCTCGAACATCGTGGTGTCGCAAGGCGCGTCGTCGCGCAACCGGGACGCGCTGCGGGCGCTCGGCTTCCACGTCCACGTCGACATGTTCCTGAACCCGACGGCGGAGAACGCCGACATCGTGCTCCCGGCCAGCATGCCCTGGGAGCGCGAGGCGCTGCGGGTCGGCTTCGAGATCACCCAGGAGGCCGTCGAGTTGGTGCAGCTGCGCCAGGCCATGGTCCCGGCCCTGGCCGAGACGCGGGCGGATTACGACATCGTGTTCGACCTCGCCTGCCGGCTCGGCCACGCCGACGCGTTCTTCGGCGGCTCGGTCGAGGCGGGCTGGAACCACCAGCTCGCGCCGCTCGGGCTCACCGTGGCGGATCTGCGCGCCCGTCCGGAGGGCATCCGCGTCCCGCAGTCCTTCGCCGAGCGCAAGTACGCCGCCCCTGGCGCCGACGGCAGGCCGAGGGGCTTTGCCACGCCGACGGGCCGGGCCGAGCTCTACTCCGAGCTCCTGCTCGCGCACGGCCACCCTCCCCTGCCCGGCTACGTCCCGCCCGCGGGAGGGGGCGACCCGGCGCTGCCCTTGTGGCTCTCGACCGCGAAGTCGGGCTGGTACGTGCACAGCTCGCACCGGCACGTCGCCTCCTTGCGCCGCAAGGCCCCCGATCCCGCCGTCGAGATCAGCCCCGCCGCCGCCGCGTCCCGCGGTATTCGGGACGGCGACTGGATCACGGTGCGCACGGCGCACGGCACGGCGCGCCTGCGTGCCCGGCTCGACCCGGCCCTGGCGGACGACGTGGTCATCGCGGAGTTCGGCTGGTGGGAGGATTGCCCGCCGCTCGGCCGGCCGCGCGTCCCGAGCACCGGGGCGGGCACCCTGAACGTCAACGACGCGCTCTCGGACGAGAGCCGGGACCCGGTGAGCGGCTCGGTGCCGCTGCGCGCGGTCGCCTGCGAGATCGCCCGGGACGAGGAGCGCAGCCGGGGCTGGTGGAGCGGCGGGCGCGCCTTCACGGTCGCGGAGATCCGGCGCGAGGCCGCGGACGTCCTCGCCCTCTCCCTTGCCCCGGCGGATGGCGGTCCCCTCGCGGATTTCCGGCCCGGGCAGCACGTGCGCGTGGCGACGGGCGACGGGCTGGCGCGGTCCTACTCGCTCACCGGGCCGCATCGCCGTCCCGACCGCTACGAGGTCGCCGTGAAGCTGGTCGGCTCGGGCACGGCTCCGGGGCGGATGTCGACGCACCTCCACGGCCTGGAGGCGGGCGCGAGCCTGATGCTGGAGGGGCCGCAGGGCACCTTCACGCCGCCCCTCGACGGGGACAGGCCCGTCATCCTGCTCGCCGCCGGCATCGGCATCACCCCCTTCGTGAGCTACCTCGAGGCGCTCGCGGGCGCCGGCGGGCCGTCCCGCCCCGCGGCAATCCGGCTCGTCTACGTCTGCCGCGACGGGAGCGCCCATCCCTTCGGGCCCCGGCTGAGGGCGCTCGCGTCCCGCCTGCCGAACCTCGCCGCCACGCACGTCTTCACGCGGCCGGCCCCGGAGGACGTCCCAGGGCGGGACTACGATCTGGCCGGCCGCGGCGCCCTGCGCGACTTAGGCCCGCTTTTTCCGGGCCGGCGCCCCCTCGCCTACATCTGCGGCCCGGACGCCTTCGTGGCCGACGCGACCGCGCTCCTGCTCGCCTGGGGGCTGCCGCGCTACGACATCGCCAGCGAGCTGTTCACCGCCCGGACGGAGGTCCCGGCCGACCTCGCGCCGCGAACGGTCGCCCTCGCCCGCAGCGGGAAGAACTTCCTCTGGTCGCCCGGCGCGGGAACCCTGCTCGACGCCGCCGAGAAAGCCGGGCTCCGCCTGCCGAGCGGCTGCCGCACCGGCCAGTGCGAGAGCTGCCAGGTGCGGATCGAGGCCGGGGCGGTGGCGCACCTCGCCGCCTACGACGGCCCCTCCGACCACTGCCTGACCTGCCGCGCCGTCCCGCTGGCCGACTGCGTGCTCGACGCCTGAGCCCGATGACCGGGCCCGATGCCTGAGAAGGAGCTGACCGTGAAGCACATCCCCGCCCCGACCTCCGCGGCGGCCCCGCCGCGGAGGTCGGGGCGG
>NZ_LABY01000118.1 GCF_001043975.1 Methylobacterium variabile | reverse complement strand
ATGTGTATAAGAGCCAGCCCCTGGCGCTAAGCCGCCCCCGGTCTTCGCCGGCCTCCCTTCGCTCAACGGCGCTGCTGGCACTGCCGCCCGCGCGCCCGCGCCGATCACCGAGGCCGACATCTTCAACGCGGCGCCGCCCAACATGGGCGGCCGTCAATAGCGCCAGGCGCCGAGGGCGTCTGACGGGGATCACCCATGGCCGTCACCAACACCCCCAGCTCACTCGAAATCCAGAAGTGGCGCCGGGACTTCTTCGTGGAGTACCAGCGCGACAACCTGTTCGCCCCCTACCTGGGGAACGGGCAGAACGCCGTCATCATGCGCGTCAACGAGCTGAAGGATGAGGGTGAGCAGATCACCATCCCGCTCGTCGGCCGCCTGACCGGTCAGGGCCAGGTCGGCGCCAACACCCTCGTCGGCAACGAAGAGGCGATGGACCAGTACGGCCACAAGATCGTGATCGACTGGGCCCGTCACGCGATCCTTCTCAACAAGAAGGAAATGCGCAAGTCGGCAATCGACCAGATGAACGCCGTTCGGCCGCTGCTGAACGAGTGGGCCGCGGCGAAGCTCCGCGACGACATCTGCAAGGCGTGGGCGACCATCCAGCCGTCCGGCACCGCCTCGTCGCTCGTTGGCAACGTCCAGGGCATCCCGATGGCGATGGCGACCGCGGCGCAGATGAACGCGTGGCTCATCGGCAACGCCGATCGCGTGCAGTTCGGCAACGGTCAATCGACCCTCGTGGCCGGCAACTTCGCCGCGTCGCTCGCGAACGTGGACACCACCAACGACCTCGCGACCGTCTCGGCGTTCAACCGGGTCAAGCGCATCCTCAAGCAGGCCGATCCCCGCATCCGCCCGCTGCGCGTCGATGGTGGCCGCGAGTACTTCGTCACCTTCATGCCGTCGCCGGTCTTCGCCGATCTGTCGAACGACCCGGCCATGATCGCTGCCAACAAGGATGCCCGCGCCCGCGAGGGCAACGGCATGGACGACAACCCGCTGTTCCAGGACGGCGACCTGATGTACCGCGGCATGATCTTTCGGGAGATCCCGGAGATGGGCCAGTTCTTCCGGTTCGCCGGGGCTGGCACCGCGGGCGTCGACGTGTACGGCACCGTCACTGTCGGCCAGCAGGCCATGGGCTACGCGATCGGCCAGCTCCCGGCTCCGACGACCCGCTCGGATGACGATTACGGCTTCCTGAAGGGGCGCGGCGTCGAGATCTGCTACGGCATCTCGAAGATCGTCAAGGGACGCAACAGCATCTCGTCCACCGGCGTCGCAGCCAATACCAACGCCGATTGGGGCACCTTCACCAGCTTCTTCGCGACCCAGTCCGCGAACTGATCCGCAGCGGGCGGCTGATCCTGGCCGCCCCAGCCTGCCCCCGCATTCGGAGCCCGTTCAATGGCGACCCCTCCCAGAAAGCTTGAAAGCCAGGTCACTCACGGCATCCGTCGCCGCGTCTCGTTCAGCGACAATGCATCCGCAGGCGTCGAGATCGGCGTCATTCCGGCCGGTTCCCACGTCCGCCCCGTGTCCGTCTCCGTCGAGACGGCGTTCACGGGCGGCACGCCGAGCGTCACGGTCGGCACCACCGCCGTTCCGGCCGCCTTCGCCACCTCGACGGGCATCGCGCCCGGCACGGCCGGCTACAAGGCGGGCCTGACCGGCACGGGCCAGGGCAACGTCACGGCCGACACGCCCGTGCTCGCCTTCGTCTCGGGCGGCGCCACGGCCGGCCTCGCTGACATCTACGTCGAGTTCTATCCGCACCCGCTCTGAGGAGGGCCGCATGCCCAAGCTCACCTACAAGGCCCTGCGGCCCGATGATCCGGTCTTTACCCGCGTCGGCAGCTACTCGTTCGAGAACGGCAAGGCCGTCGATGTGGATCAGGAGACCTACGACAATCTGAAGGACAATCCGTGGTTCGGGGGCGGCTCCGCCTCCGATCGCAAGGATGCCGCTGCGGCGGCTGGCGCCACCATGGCTCCCGGTCCCGACAGCGGCATCGACTCCTCCGTCATGCCGGCTTACCCGCCGGGCGGCGGCATGAAGTACGCTCCGGAGGCGGTGAAGACCGAAGCCGGCATGGTGCCGGCTGACGATGCCGATACCGACGAGGACATCGGCGACTTCCAGATCAAGCACAAGGGCCGTGGCGTCTACGACGTGCTGCGCGGCGGTGAAGTCGTGACGGGCGGGCTGTCCAAGGCTGACGCCGAGGACTACGTGCGCGCCCGCACGGTCTGACGAGAAAGGTCGCGCGGGGCACTCACTCGCGCGACCGCCTGCATTGCGGAAAACCTAGTTCATGCTCCGTTTGCTGCTCCTGGGCACCTGCGCGCTCGTCTCTGCATCCTGCGCGATGGCGGAAGATCTGCCGCTGGCCATCAACGTCGGCGCGCAGCCCAACGACAACACGGGCGATCCCATGCGGATCGCGTTCATCAAGACCATGCGTGCGGTGAACGCCCTGCATGGCGCGCGCGGGCAGCCGAACGGCATCGCCACCCTCGACAGCACCCAGAGGCTACCCACCAGCCAGCTTCCGGTAGGACTGCCCGGGGTGACCGTAACCCCTTCAGGAGGCGACGCCCTCCGCCCGCTGTCGAGCCTGTTTGCGGACCGCGCCAACGTCGCGTCCTTCCAGGGGCAGGATCTCGCTACCAAGTTCACCAAAGCGTGCAACAGCCTGCCGTCCTCCGGCGGCACGATCTACATCCCGGGCGGGCAGTACACATCCGACCACATGCTGGTCTGCGATGGGCGCCGCGTGTCCGTGGAGGGCGACGGGCCGGGCATAACTGTCATCACGTTCACGAGCGCGGCGGCCGGGCGCGCTGGCATGTCGTTTTCGTCGGGCGATCAGTCTCGCCAGGTGAACGTGCGCGATCTCTCGCTCCTGACCAGCGTCGATCAGGTCAACGGCAACAAGGCCATACAGGTCATCCACCCGTCCGCCGTGAACCTGTCCGTGTTCATGGGGCCGCGCATCTCTCGCCTCGAGGTGGCGGGCACGGGCAACAACTCGGCGTATTGGGGCACCGGTATCAGCCTGCGCAACGTGTCTTCCTATCGCGTGGACGACATTTCGATCCGCGGCAAGGACATCGGCGGCGCCACCTCGTTCCCGTCCGCTGCTATGGACGCGGCGGTGGAGCTGATTGGTGACCCTGGCCGACAGTGCTCGGACGGCATGGTCACCGGTCTCAGCGTCGTCTTCGCCCGCTACGTCGGCAAAGCCACCGGCGACTGCGAGGGCAACCACTGGGACCGCATCGTCGCTCTCGCGGTTGACACGGGGCTGTACTACCCGGCCCACAACGCTTGGCCGGGCGTCTGGCTAACGAACAGCCACATCAATAGCTTTCGCTATGGTGTGAATTTTGAGGGAGTGGTTCAGGCTCAGATCAAGGGTAATTTGCTGTATAAATGGACCGGCAGCGCCCAAGATTGGGTCGGCGTCAACCTGAACTGGCACGGTTCGCTCGGATCCAGCAACAACATCATCGCGGACAATCAGTTCATCGGCTACGCGCCCGCCGGTAGCGGGCAGGGCTACGCCGCCGGCGGCAAGGCGACTGCCATTGCCGTCCCTGGCGGCGACGGCAACCTGATCTCGCGAAACTATTCTGTCTTTAATGATTGGGTCTTTGATTTCGCCAACCTCGGATCTACAAATATTGTTAGCGACAATGTCCAGGCCAACACCGTTTCAGGGTGGTTCAGGCAGATCGGCCTCAATACGATCTCCAGCAACAACAATCCACCCCTCGCTGGCACAGACCCCGCCTTCGTTTCCTTCAGCCCGGGAAGCACGACGGCCAACGTCGGTGCGTGGTTCCAGCGGATTTTCTACACGAACAATCCCACTTCGCCGGCGACGATGACAGATTTCACCAACGCTGAAGTTGGCCGGCAGATCACGATCATTGCTCAGGACAACAACACGACCATCGCGCACAATGCCCGGATCAAGCTCAAGGGCGCGACGAACATGGCGATGGTGTCGGGCGCCTCGCTGACGCTCCTCAACATCGGCCCCTTCTGGCAAGAGGTCGGGCGTTCTCAATGATCCGCTGCGCTGCCCGTCAACATTGGAGCCGTCATGGCTGACGTTCTGCCTCTCGGCGTCGATGCCAACGACATCACGTCGGACAGCACCGAGTACACCGCGGACAGGACCCTTCGGCGGGGCCCGTCGCGTGGCTCGCGGTCGTACTACGTTCAGGACGATGTCGTTCAGCGCGTGCTCACCCGCTTGGGCGAGGTGGGGTTCGGGCAGTCTCAGGAGCCCGAGGCACAGAGGCGCGTCTGCGATGCGCTGCCCGGCATCCTCGAGGAGCTGGCCCTCGATGAGATCTATGCCTTTCCGCTGGACGAGGCGGTGCCTGGCGCTGCGATGGACCCGCTGTCAGCCATCGTCGCGAGCCGGCTTGCGGACGACTTCGGCCTGGGCGCGGATGAGGCGACGTTGCTCGGTCAGCGGGAGCAAGGCGCCATCGCCCGCCTGCGCCGTTACCGGGCCGCTCCGGTCTTCAACGAAATCCCGACGCGCCCCGACTACTTCTGATGGTCGCCGTTCCCTTCCCTACATCATCCGGGCCCGGCGCCATCCCGGGAGAAGGCAGCGGTCGGCTGGTCAACGTCTTCGCGGCGAAGGACGGCGCCGTGGTGCGCTGGTATCCAGTGCCGGGCCTGGACGTCGTCGCGCAGCCTAAGGCAGTGGCTCCGCGCGGCGGCCTCGTCGTCGGAGCCTCGCTCTACCTCGCCAGAGAGGATTTGCTGTTCGTCCTGCGCGGGGACGGCCGGTTCTCCCGGGTCGGCGCGCTCGATGGCTCAAAGCCGGTCACGATGGCGCGCAACAACCGCGCTCCTGTCCCGGACGTGGTCGCCGTGACCGATGTCGGCGCCTTCGTGGTCACGGCGACGGGAGTGCAGGACTACCCAGGCACCGTCATTGGCCAGCCGAACAGCGTGTCGTTCTTGGACGGCTATTTTCTGTTCACCTATGCTGATGGCACGATCCGGGCGAGCGGCACCACGGCGGAGCCGACCAACACCACGGCGATGAACGACCAGAGCTACACGCGTGCCGAGGCCAAGCCCGATGGCCTGCTGCGCGGCACCGTATCGGCCGGCCAGTTCTTCGCTTGGGGCGCCTCGTCGGTAGAGGTCTATGACGATGCCGGCACGTCGCCCTTCCCCTTAGCCCGATCGGCAGTGATCCCGGTCGGGCTGCTTGGGCCCTGGTGCGTGGCCGGGTTCGAGGACGGGTGGGATCGTCAGCAGATCTTCGTGGCTTCTGACGGCACGGTGCGGCGGCTGAGCGGCTATCAGCCGGAGATCGTAAGCACCCGGGCGGTCGAGCGCTTCATCGCCGCCGCGCCGCGCCCTGACAGCCTGCGGGCCTGTGTCTACACCCACGGCGGCAACGCGATCTGGGCCCTCTCGAGCCCCCGCGGCACATGGGAGTTCAACGCCACGGTCGGCGAATGGAACGAGCGCATGTCGCGCGGGCAACTTCGTTGGCGGGCCGAGACGAGCATCCGGTTCAACAATCGCTGGATCCTCGGCGACGTGGTGACAGGCGACGTCCTGGCGCTCAACCCGGCAGGGCGGCGCGAGGCAGGCGAGACCATCACCTCTCGCATCGAGAGCCAGCCGCTGGCCTCGTTCCCGGCTCGCACCCGGGTGTCCGGGCTCGAGGTCGACATCACGACCGGCCAGGGGCGCGCGGCCGGCGCAGCCCCGATCGAAACCGATCCGTCCTGCCTCATCTCGTGGTCGCACGACGGCGGCATGTCCTGGGGCAACGCCTTGCAGCGCCCGATCGGACCGCCAGGCGTCGGAGGCCGACGTGTTTCCGTGGGCGATCTCGGCCGCTCGACGCGCGAAGGGCTGCGGGTTGCCGTCGAAGTGAGCGATCCGGTGCCGTTCGTCTTCAAGGGCGCGGATCTGCCCCGCGTGACAGTTCGGAAGCCCTGATGCCGCTCCCCGCTGACTTCCCGCCGCGGCCAACACCGCCGCCGCCTAGCGTGCCGCTCACCGACGAGGCGTGGCGGCGCTACCATGTTGCCCTCAACCGCTGGCTCGGCCGGCTGATGGAAGTTCTCTGATGGGGCTCTTCGACGCCTTGACCGGGGCCGCGTCTCAGCGTGCGGCCAAGAACAACGCTTTCGCCATCCAGGCCGGCACGGGGCTGGCCGCGGACGCGCTGACGAACGGCTACGCCAACGCTCAGGGCTACCTTGGCGTCAACAACGGTGGCAACGCGCTCCTGTCGCTCGGCTCGGGCTATGCGGACGCGCAGAACGCGCTACGCGGCCAGTACGGGCAGACGCAGGGCTACCTTGGGCAGCTCGGCGGCCTCTACGACCACATGGCGCAGGGTGGGCGCTCCGCCTACGATGCCTACCTGAACGCGACTGGGGCGAATGGCGCCGCGGGATCGCAGGCCGCCGCCGCAGCCTTTCAGGCGAGCCCCGGCTACCAGTACGCGCTAGACCAGGCCCTCGGCGCCGTTCAGCGCTCGGCCGCGGCTCGAGGCGGCCTTGCCGGCGGGAACGCGACGGCCGACATCCTGGCGACCGCCAACGGCCTCGCCAACCAGGGCTATCAACAGTACGTCAGCAACCTCGGCAACGCCGCGACGAGCTACGGCACCGGCTTGGCCGGGCAGGCGCAGGGTGTGGCCGGCCTCGCCAACGCCTCGCAGAACCTCGGCACACAGCTCGGCGGCCTCGCGCAGGCCTACGGCCAGAACCAAGCCAACGTCTACGGCACGGCGGCCAACCAGCAGGCCCAGTTCGGCAACGCCGTGGCGGGGGTGCAGACCAATGCTGCCAACGCCCTAGTGCAGAACAACAATAACCTCGCGCAGGCGCAGAACCAGGCCAGCGCGAACGCGCTCGGGCTTGGCAAGAGCCTCGTCGGCGGCCTGTTCGATTTTGCGGGCGGTGGCGGCAAGCTGTCTTCGCTGGGCAACCTTTTCTCGTAAGGCGACGATATGTCGGGCGGTCTTGGCATTCCTCTGATCGACTTCAGCGACGTTAGGCAGGCGATCGGCGGCCTTGCGAAGCTCGGCCAACGCGAGGAGGCGCAGAGACTATACGGCCAGATGCTTGACGCCAATATGGCGGCACAGGGGCAGCAGAGCCAGCCGCTTTCGTCTCTCGGCTCAGTCGTGCCGGCGACCGGTGTGCCTGGGGCCGCTGGCGTGGCCGCTGGGGCGCTTCCTGCCGGCAGGCTGCCCACCTTCGCCGGGGGCAGCCCCGGGGCGATGGCGATGCCGAGTGGCGTCGGCGGCGATGCCGAGAAGAAGTTCGTCGACGCCCTCAAAGGTGGCGGCTTGACCAACCCCTACGGCCTCGCCGCGGTGGCGGCCTACGCGAGCCGTGAGAGCGGCTACAAGGGCAGCAATATCAACGGCTCGTGGAGCGATCCGAGCGAGAGTGGGCAGCCCGGCACCTCTGGCGGCATCCTGTCGTGGCGCGGCGATCGGCTCGCCAACATGCGCAAGTTCACGGCCGGCGCACCGGATCCGGTGACGGCGCAGGCGCAGTTCATGCTCTCCGAAAACCCGCGGCTGACACAGGCCCTTCAGAACGCTGGCAGCGCCGAAGAGGCGAACCGTCTCATGGCGAATGCTTGGCAGTTCGCTGGCTACAACCGGCCGGGCGGTGAGAACGCGGCGCGCCTGAACGCCACGCGCGCCTATCTTGCGCGGCTGAACGGAGGCGGGTTCGACGCGGCTCCGTCCGGCGCTCCGGCGATAACCCAGGTGGCAGGTGCAGGCGGCCCGATCGTGTCCGGCACGAACCCGGCGCGGCCTCCGATGCGCCTGCCGGCTGCTGCCGTCACTGGGGCTGCGGCAGCGCAGGCGGCTCCGGCGGCGGACATGCCGGCCCCTGGCGCGCAGCCCGTTGGCGGGTATGCAATCCCCGGCGGTGGGCAGATCATCCCGTCATCCCCGAGCGGGGAATTCTCGCCCGGCACCGTTGCTTCGCCGCCGGTCGCTCAGGCAGGGGCGGCATCCGCAACGGCACTGGCCCCGGCCGCGGCGCAGAGGCTGACGCCGGCCCAGGCGCAGAACCTGCGCGCGATGCTCGCCAACCCGCTCACACAGGGGTACGCCACCAAGATCATCGAGGGGCTGAACAAGCCCTCGGAGTTCTCCTTCCAGGTCGTCGGGGACCAACTCATCCGCACGTCCAAGGACGGCCGCGCCGAGGTGGTGCCTGGCATCAACAAGCCGCCGTCGTTCTCGGTGGTGAAGGGCAGCGACGGCAACGACTACGTGTTGAACCCTCAGACGGGCGCCCTGACCCGAGCCGTGGCCGGCCGCGACACGACCGTACGGACCATCACTGATCCGGGCGAGCGCGCCTCGCTTGGCTTGGGCGACTACAAGGGCCCCGTGCAGGTTGATGCGGACGGCAAATTGCTGGCGCCGTTCCGGCCGACCACAGAAGTCAACGTCAATCAGGGGGCGGAGAAGGCGCAGGCTGCCAAGATCGGCGGCGCCTACGGCGACACGTTCAACGATCTACAGAAAGGCGGACGCGACGCAGCGGGGCAGCTCAACACCTTCCGGCTGATGGAAAAGCTGATTGAGAGCCCGAACTTCTACTCTGGCGCTGGTGGCAATACGATCCTGGCATTCCGCCGTGCGGCTTCGGCACTGGGCATTTCTGGTGCCGACACGGCTGCGCCGCAGGAGCTTTTCGCCAAGCTCGCCAATCAATCCGTGCTCGACAAGCTCGGAGGCAACCTCGGCTCAGGCGTCTCGAATAGCGACGTGAACTTCATGGCCGCCACCACGGCCAACCTCGGCAACACGCCTGAGGGTAACCGGCAGATCATCCGGTTCGGCAAGGCATTGGCCGAGCGCCAAGTCGAAGTGGCAAAGCTGGCCCGCGAGTACGCCAAGGGCAACAACGGCTTGCTCGATGCCGGCTTCGATGATCGCCTGGCGGCGTATGCTCGAGCAAACCCGCTGTTTCCAGAGGCCACCGAGGCGCAGCAGGCAGCGACCCGTCCGGCCTCGGGCGCGTCGCCTCGTGCGCCCGCACAGGGGGCTCCCACTCCGGCGTCACCCTCGACCGGCGGCCCGCGTCAGGGCGCAACCGCCACGAACCCGAGCACGAGCGAGCGCTTGATTTTCGACAACGGCAAGTGGGTGCCCTTCACGTGAGTGAGCTTCCCCCGGGCTTTGTCTTGGACACGCCCCCCGCTAACCGGTCGCCGGCCCCCACGCCGGGAGGTTCTGGCTTGCCGGCCGGCTTCGTGCTGGATCAAACTCCTGCGGAGCCCCTTCGTCAGGGCTCAATCACAGACTACGCCGTGCCGGGCGTGCCGCAGCTCTCGACGATCATCAAGGGCGTCTATGCCTCCGCTGTCGGAGGGGCAACCCTTCCAGGGGACGTTTACGCTGGTCGTGTCGACCCGTACTCGAACGAAGGGATCGACCGGGCCCGCGACTTGGCCGGGATCGCGGCACCGCTCACCCCCGCTTCCCGAGCCGCCCTTGCCCCCATTGCGCCTGCCGCGCCGCAGGCGGTGCGGGACGCCGCCGATCTCGGTATCGCCCTGACCGCAGGCCAGCGCACGGCCGATCCGGTGCTGCTGTCGACCGAAAATGCCATGTTCGGTGGCGCCAAAGGGCCTGCTGCCCAGCGGGTCGCGCAAGAGGCCGTGCAGCGTCAACAGGAGCAGATCGCGGTGGCGAAGGGCGCGATCGGCGACATGGCCGGCCGCGGGCAGGCGGATCTAGCTCGAGCGGCGGATGCTGGCGACGCTGTCAGCCAGGGCGTAAAGCAAGCCGCGGCCGAGGCCAAGCAGGGCTATCAGCAGCGCTACAGCGAGGCCTTCGCGCAGCCTGGCGAACTTGACCCCCGCGTGTTCACCGGCGCCGCCCCGACTGCCGAGGCGGCAGCCTCCCCCGTCGTTGCGCAGATCGGCGACGCCGCGACAGCATCTCGTGTGGCTCCTCAACCTCAAGCGCCGAGCGCGCCGCTGTCCCAGCGCATCACCGAAAGCCTCGTCAATCGGCCCGAGCCGGTCATCATCGACCCGACCCTGACCCCAGCCGCCAACCGGGCGCTTGCCGAACTCGACACGGTGTCGAACCTGCAGCTCGGCACGATCGGTCAGCCGGGGGCGGGTGATGAGGTGCTCGGCGTGAGCCTGCGGGGCGTCGATCAGGCCCGCCGCAAGCTGGCCGCCTACAGCCGAGCTGCCGCCACGAACCCGGCGGATAAGCGCGCTGTCGGCGCGATCATCAACGAGTTCGACGGCCAGATCCAGAATGCGATGGAGAACGGGCTGTTCTCCGGAAGTGACGAGGCCCTCGGAGCGCTTCAGGAGGCCCGCAAGGCATTTGCGTCCTACCAGCGCACGTTCAAGCCACAAGGCGCGGGTGACGACGTCGGGAATGCCCTGCGCGCCATCATCGAGCGAGACGCTACCCCGGAACAGGTTGCGAACTACCTGTATGGGGCTGCCAAGATCGGCGCGACGGGGCTGTCTGTCCGAATGGCAGACCGTCTGAAGGGCGTGCTGGGTGAGGGCAGCGCCGAATGGGCGGCCGTTCGTCAAGGGGCGTGGCAGCGCGTTCTAGGCTCGCCCGATACGGGCGTGAAGCGCGCGAGCGACCGGATCTTCGACTTCGTGCGGGGCGAGGGCCGCTCGCTTTCCACGCGCCTGTTCTCGCCCGACGAACTCGCGCAGATGACAAAGCTCGCCAATGTGCTGCGTGCCATCGCATCGAAGCCTGGCACGGTGAACCCGTCCGGGTCCGGCAACCGGCTCGCCGCCCTGGCCCGCGAGACGTTTGCCGCGACCGCTAGCATGCTCGGTGCTTCGACGGGCGGCATCCCTGGAGCCGCCCTCGGCTATGTGGCAGGCAAGGGCGCGGGAGCGTTTTCGTCGGCTCTGGCAGCTCGGCAGGCCGAACAGCTCTTCGCTGGTCAGGTTCCCGTTTCGCTCGGCGCTCGCTTGGCGCAGGGGCTTGGTGCGGCAGGTGCGAGCACTGCGCGCCGCATACAGGCGCCCGCGGCTCAGGATGTGCTTCCGGGGGCGCTATCGACCCTCGACCCGTTCCGCCGCCTTCAGGGCCCCGTACCGGGCTATGCCGGCCAGGAACAGCAATAGCCCCCACGGGTACGGGATCAGGAGCCAGATCGCCGCCAGGATCAGTTGCACGTCGTTCGCGCCTGCCCGAACTCGTTGCGCGTCGTGCAATCTAGGCGGCTCGAGCCAGGCGGAACGATACGGAAGGGCGGCGGATCGATCGCAACCCGCGCTGGCTGCTGCCCGAGGCAACCCGCGTTGCGCATGGTCTCCAGAAGCGCGGCCCGCTGTTCGGGCGTCCGCGACTGGTCGTTGAGGGCCTGAAATCCTCGGCTGCAAAGCTGCGCTTCAGCTTCACGCGAGCGACCTGACACGCACCCGCCGAGAAGCATCGCACACCCCAGCACCACCACCGCGCGCATCATCGCCCCCGTCCTCGCGTGCGCGGCACCCTAGAGCAACCCGGGCCACTCCTGAATGGCTGATCCCCTGCCCTTTCTCGGTGCGGCTGTGCCGGCGCTGCGCCGATCCGTGATCGATCCGGTGACGGGCGCCGCGACCCTCGGGCCGCAGACTTCGCCCGGCGCGCTCGATTACCTCGGCGCATATGCGGATCTCGTCGGCAGTCGGATCCGAGATGCAGTTACGGCGCCGGCTCGCACGTACCGCGGCGAGATAGGCATCTTCGACCCGTCGACCGGCCACGTCAGCGACGAGGCGATGGGCGCTGGCGCTGGCATCGCTGGGCTCGCGATGACTGGTTCGCTGCCATTCAAAGCGCCGGCCGGCGCCATCCGCTCGTTTGGCGGCATGGCGGATAAAGATGCTTTAGCCGCCCTTGATGCCCTGGAGGCAGGGCTTGGCGATTTTCTTGCCAAGCCCGCCCAGTCGCAAAAGGGCGAGTTTATAGGCCACGGGAATTACACAATTCCTCTGCATGAGAGACGGCAACCTCAAACTGTTGACGCGAGTGCTAAATCTTGGGACTTATACCATGGCTCAGAGCCTGGTGTAGACTTTCAGAAATTTGATCCGTACTTTGGTCCGGCGCATTCAGAGCGCGGAGCTATTTTCTTCGCTCCTGATCCAGCCACAGCGTCAACATATGCCGGGACGGTTCTTGGTGAAACGCTTCCGAATGGCGCCGAGGCTGGATCTCGTGTATTCCGCACAAGTATTGACCCTGGTAAAACAGCCGTTTTTGATTTGGGGCATTTAGTAGAAAACGACCCTGTTTTTAATGCGCAGGCAAGGGAGATTATTACTAAAGAAGCTGGTAAAAATTGGGGCGTACTATATGATAACTATATTAATCAATTTCAGATGGATCGGGCGCAAAATCGCGCTACTGCAGAACAGGTCCGCGCTTTTGGCGGACAGCCTGAGCCTCCTGCCGGAGTCACTTACGCTTACGGGCACATCGGCGCTGCTATCGCGCGCGCCAAAGAGCAAGGTCTTGACACCGCTATTCTGCGCGGTCTCGCCGAGCACGGTGGCGATGATCAGGTCGTCGTCCTGACACCTAATCGGGTGCGCAGCCACTATGCGCCTGATCAACTCCTCTACGCCGGCACGCCCCTCGGCGCTGGCGTAGGCGCCTCCCTCGCCGCGCCCGGTGATAGCCGCCCCCTTCCCCTCCTAGGCGCCCTAGGCACCCGCTGACCGGAGCCCGCATGGCCTTCGTCCCCCTTTCTCTGCAGACCATCTTCGACGGTGGGTATGCGGTCCTCGACGCACGCCTCTATGCGTACGATGCCGACACCACGACACCGCGGACGCTGTTCCGTAGCTCTGCGCTCGACCCGACGTTCCCGCACCCTTTCCCGGTGCGAACGGATGGCAGCGGCCGGTTCCCTCCCATGTGGACCGGCGTCGGGAATTACGACATCCGCATCACGGATGCTGATGGCGCTGTGATGGCGGAGATCGTTGGGCTTCAAGGAGACCCCACCCCGACCGGCGGCGGGACAACGCTCGAGCCGCTGCGGCAAATCCCGACCGGCGCTGTGCTTGCGATCCACTCTGCCGGCCGGCGAGCGGGTTGGGTGCGTGCGAATGGTGCAACGATCGGCTCGGCCGCTTCGGCCGGCGTCGAGCGCGCCGACGACGATTGCTATGCCCTGTTCCTCCTGCTCTGGGATGATCCGCGCAGGGTCGTAGCCGGCGGAAGGGGTCAGGCCGCACAAGACGATTGGGACGCTGCCAAGACCATCGAGCTGCCCGACCTTCAGGGGCGGTTCGTGATGGGCGCTCTCAACATGGGAAACGCCAGCACGTCGAGCGGCCGGCTTGATGGCGGCAAGCTTTCCGACGACGGAGCCGTGCTCGGCGCGACGGGCGGCGAAGCCGGGCACGCCCTAACCGAGGCCGAGCTTGCTCAGCACGGACACGGCATCTCAGTCGATGTCGCTCCCGGCGGGAGACACACGCCGTCAGGCACAATCGGTCAAGGCGGACAGCATAACCATCAAATTTACTATGAAGCTAGGTCCATTTATGGGAGTGGCGGCAGCGGAGCGGTAAGCAGCGTTGGCAATTCTCAGATTGGTCAGTCCCCAGGTTTCACTGAAATAACAGATCCTCATACGCATACATTTTCAGGCAACGAGGTTCCCGACCACGATCATGGTGTGACCGCATCTTTGGCAAGCGCCGGCTCAAGCCAGGCGCACAATACGCTTCCGCCCTTCGGCGTCGCCACCATTTACATCAAGCTTTGAGCGGCAGCCATGCTGACAAAATTCGGCGCCGTTTCGCTGCGCGGTCTGTGGCGGGATACACTTACTTTTCCGGAGGTGAGTGACGGCACTCTGACCGATTTCTCAGTCGCACTCCTTGAGATGCGAGTGGTGCCGGAAGGATGTCGCGCAGATCGCGATGATTACGGCTGGCGTCGTGTCGATAGGGGCGACTGGGCGCGCGCCTCCCTGACCGCGACGACGGCCGGCACTGGCCAGGGCACTCTCACAGTTATCGGCCCCTCCGCTGTCCTCTTCTATTTCCCCGCTGAAATCATGCGCAGCCAGCGCCCCGGGGTTCACGAGGTATCTATCTCGGCGACGATTGGGCCGGAGACCGCTGAAATCCTTCGAGAGAAAGTCGTTTTCGCGTAGCATTCACAGGAATACTGATGCCTCCCTTTCCGCTTGCGCGCACTTACCCTCAGGATCTCCGTGGGGGCAAGGGCATCAAGGTCGGCCGCTCCGGCGCGACCCTCACCGTTGGTCTTGATGAGGATGCGCTTGCCGGAATTGGCGGCGCGGCGATCATCAAGACGGCGACTGTATCCCTTGCGCCTTGGTCGGCGTTCGTCGCAGACGGAGTTGATGAGTGCCGCCCTGCCGACATCTCCGACCCAGCTCAGCGTCAAGCGGTGCTGGCCATCACGGCTAATGGCGGCGCGGCAGGGGCCCGGGTGACCGGCCAGAGCGCCGGAGATTTGTTCGGACCTAATGCAGGCTGGATGCCTGGCGCGCCGCTCTACGTCGGCACGGGCGGTGTACTCACGCAGGCGGCTTCCACGTCAGGGTGGCGCCAGCAGGTCGCGACCGTCGTCACGGATGGGCACATCGTCGTCAATCTCGGCGAGGCGAGGATCATCGCGGCCGACACACCGATGCTCGCGGCAGGCGGCTTTGCGGCGCCAGCTGCGACTTCCGATGTTCAGCAGGGCATTGCCCTCGATCGCTACCTCACCCCGGCCCGGCTTGCGGATGTGGCGGCGCCGGGCAATCCGGTAGGCGACAGCATCACCGCACTGGCGCCGGGCGATGGCTCGACCCCGCGCGCCTTCGCGGACAAGGCGGCTGATTTCCCGTTCACGCCCTACGATTTCATCTCCAGCAAGGCCGATCGGGCCGCGGTCCGCGCAGGCGCCAACGCGCCGGACACCTCTGCGGCCATGCAGGCGTGGCTCTCCGCGTTGGTCAGCTACTCGCCGGCCACGAGCGTGAGTGCAACAATTCCAGCGGGCGAGTGGTCTCTATCCAAAGTCGCCCGCGCCTACGCCCGTAGCGCCGGAGCGTATCGGACGATCACGCTCTACATCGACCCAGGCGCGAAGTTGATCGCAGGCCCGACGAATACTTACCGTTACAAGGTGTTAGGTTCCTGGGATGTCGCGGCCAATCCAGGGACGATCAGCTCAGGAAGCGGCCAGGTTGGCGATGCTTACGTTGCAATCTCGGCGCACGACAACCTGAGCATTGACAACATCAAAAGCCTCAACGTTGGAGACACGGCGTATCGCGGCGCCCTGGGCTGGCAGAAAATCCTCGCCAAGCCTAAATACCGGATGCAATCATGGGACGCCAGCACGAACAAAGACGATGCGGGGAACACTGTTCTCATCTCCGGGGTTGGTGAAGAAGGCGACACAATTATCGTCGCTCGCGCCGGTAATGCGATCGTCGACGGCGTCGGTGATTGGGGCGTCGGAGATGAGGCCTATTTCTGCTACGGAGCGTGGCGCAAGAAGCGCGTGCGCGGCGGCACCTTCCGGGGCGCATGGGACCCAAATACGCGACAACCCGCTCTCAACAACGCCAATGGCAGTGCCGGCGATTGGTACGTCGTCATCAGTGCCGGCACCGCGTTCGGCGGCGTTGATCTTGGCAACGGCAGCTTCACTGGGCTCGGTAATAATGTGTCTTGGCAGCCCGGGGATAAGGTGTGGTGCCTTTCACCCGGGGTCTGGCATCGTTGCTTTGCCTCACCAACGCCGCAAGGCACGATCACGCCTGATGGAAGGATCACAGAGCGTCGATTTACAACGACAAATGCAAATGGCGCGACCAACAAATACTTTCCACCCGATGGGAGGACTGATTGGCCTTTTGCCGGCCAGGGCGCCTACGGCGACACGTACACGATCACCGAGGATGTAACGATCCCTGGCGTAGGGTCCTTTGTCACGGGGACGCAAGTCTATTTCGGCCCGAACGGACTGGAGGTTATCGCCGCAGACCCCAACTGGAACCGTGGTCTGTTTCATTTGACGTTAGATGAGAAAACGGCGATCTACATTGAGGGGCGGTTCTCCCCGATCAGCCGCATCAACGGCAACGCAACGCCTGAAATATCAAACGGCATTGCGCTCCGCGTCGACAGTCGCGCCCGCCCGGCCGCCGCAGGATACCTCTTTCAGGGGTCGATGTTCAGTGCAGAAACGTATTCTGAATGCGACCATCCTGACCAGGGTCAAGCACAGGTCAATGGCGGAAATTGGGAAACGGTTGTACAGACTAATAACATCTTCTTGCCGATTATCCGCAAG
>NZ_LABY01000117.1 GCF_001043975.1 Methylobacterium variabile | reverse complement strand
CCTACATCGACGATGGGTGACCCGGGATGAGGCCCGGCGCGACCTGTTCGCTTACATCGAGGGCTACTACAATCGACAGCGCCTCCACTCGGCTCTCGGCTACATCACGCCCGAGCAGGCCGAGCGGAACGCAGGCTAACCTCCGTGTCCGTGAAAACGGGGGAGGATCAGGAGCTTGCCGCGCGCTACGGCATCAATCCCAAGACCGTCGCCAAATGGCAGAAGCGAACCTCAACCGAGGATTGCAATACAGGATCGAGCGAACCAAAATCTACGATATTGTCGAATGAGGACGTCGTCGTGGCGTCCCGACGTCACACTCTCCTTCCGCTGGATGATTGCCTCTATGCTCTCCAGGCGACGATCCCGCATCTGACACGCTCGTCCTTGCATCGTTGCTTGCAGCGCCACGGCATCTCGCGGCTGCCTGACACGGATGACGAGCAGCCCAAGCGTTCCAAGTTCAAACGCTACCCGATCGGCTACTTTCACATCGACATCGCCGAAGTCAGAACACAGGATGGCAAGCTCTACCTGTTTGTCGCCATCGACCGGACGTCGAAGTTCGCGTTCGTCGAGCTGCATGAGAAGGCGGCCCGCCGTGTAGCTGCCGAATTCCTTAAAGCTCTTGCCAATGCTGTCCCTTACAAGATCCAGATCGTGCTCACCGACAATGGTACACGCTTCACCGATCCGACCGGCGATGGTTGGACCCCGAAGACATCAAATCTATGCGGGATGAGAAGGTTTTGTTTCGCTGCCATGCTTTCGAGGGAGCTTGCGCTGATCTCGACATTGAGCATTGCTTGACCAAGCCGCGTCATCCGTGGACGAACGGCCAAGTCGAGCGGATGAACCGGACGATCAAGGAAGCAACCGTCAAGCGCTTCCATTATGACAATCATGATCAGCTTCGGCAGCACCTCGCCGATTTTGTCGCAGCCTACAACTTCGCACGTCGCCTCAAGACTTTACGCGGCCTCACCCCCTACGAGGCCATCTGCAAAGCCTGGACAGACGACCCGTCCAGGTTCACGCATGACCCGCACCATCAAACTCCGGGACCAAACGTCTAGCTTCAAAGATGACCCATGCTCCCTGCTGTGCACATGCAGCGGCGAAGCTTCGTGCTGCAGCAGCCGTATTTGCGATCCGGCGTGCGCCGCTGAGTACATGGTGAACGTCGAGCCAGTCCTTGGCGACATTAACTCCGACGAAGATGTCTTGCATCATGATCCCTACTCCTGTCCTGCGGGATCGGTCGAAGCTGTCCCAATCAACTATTCAGGCTGATGCTTCATGGCGCGGACGGCTCCCGATCCGGGAACTGGGCTCAGACACCCTGGAGGCTCGCGGGATGCCGTCCGCGGGCGCAGAGTAGATCAACCGCGACAGACAGGAGGCTCCTCCTTCTGATACCGCCGCGCTTAGGTTTTGACTCGTAGCGGGTTTTCATTGGCGCGTGCGTGTGATTCGCTGCTGCCCTTCACCGGGG
>NZ_LABY01000116.1 GCF_001043975.1 Methylobacterium variabile | reverse complement strand
CCCCCGGGGCCGCCGCGCGTCTGGCCCCCGGGGCGCGCCGGCGGCGTTCGCCATCCCCGGCTCCCCCTATAATCCCTCGTGCCCGACTTGTCTCCCCGGCAGGCCTTGCCGGCTCTCCCGCGGCCGATTCCCCGCCTCGCCCGCCGCCCCCGCGCAACGGGACATTTTCCCCGCGCGGGCCGGTGGTCTGGCGGCGCAACAATGCTAAACAGGGCGGCGAGGCGCCGCATCCGTGCGGGACGAGGGCAAGTGCTCCGGCGGCACCAGAATTTGGGGAAACGAGGGATGAAGAAGGTATACCCCGACGCCACGACGGCCCTGGCGGGCGTCCTGCGGGACGGCATGACGATCATGGCCGGCGGCTTCGGCCTGTGCGGGATTCCCGATGTGCTCATCGACGCCGTGCGTGAGAGCGGCGCCAAGAACCTCACGGTCATCTCGAACAATGCCGGCATCGACGGCGTCGGCCTCGGCGTGCTGCTCGAGACGCGCCAGATCGCCAAGATGATCTCGTCCTACGTCGGCGAGAACAAGACCTTCGCCAAGCAGTACCTCGCCGGCGAGCTCGAGATCGAGTTCAACCCGCAGGGCACGCTGGCCGAGCGCATCCGCGCCGGCGGCGCCGGCGTCCCGGCCTTCTTCACCAAGACCGGCGTCGGCACGCTGATCGCCGAGGGCAAGGAGACCCGGGAGTTCGACGGCGAGACCTACGTGATGGAGCGCGGCCTGTTCGCCGACGTCTCGCTGGTCCACGCCTGGAAGGGCGACACCGAGGGCAACCTCGTCTACCGGAAGACCGCCCGGAACTTCAACCCGATGATGGCGACCGCCTCGCGGATGACCATCGCCCAGGTCGAGCACCTGGTGCAGCCGGGCGAGATCGACCCGGACCACATCATCACCCCGGGCGTGTTCGTGAAGCGGATGATCCACGTCCCGAACGTCCAGAAGCGCATCGAGCAGCGCACGACCCGCAAGCGGGCGGAAGCCGCGCCGAACGCCGAGCCGGCCGCCGCCCCGACCGGCGGCGGCGCCATCTAACCTGAGAGGAGACGACCTATGGCCTGGACGCGCGACCAGATGGCGGCCCGCGCCGCCCGCGAGCTCGAGGACGGCTTCTACGTCAATCTCGGCATCGGCATCCCGACGCTGGTGTCGAACTACATCCCCGACGGGATGTCGGTGCAGCTCCAGTCCGAGAACGGGATGCTGGGCATGGGCCCGTTCCCGTACGAGGGCGAGGAGGACCCGGACCTCATCAACGCCGGCAAGCAGACCATCACCGAGCTGCCGACCACGAGCTACTTCTCGTCGTCGGACTCGTTCGGGATGATCCGCGGCGGCCACATCGACCTGTCGATCCTCGGCGCCATGCAGGTGGCCCAGAACGGCGACCTCGCCAACTGGATGATCCCCGGCAAGATGGTGAAGGGGATGGGCGGCGCGATGGACCTCGTCGCCGGCGTCAAGAAGGTCGTGGTGGTGATGGAGCATGTCGCCAAGGGCAAGGACGGCTCCGAGTCGCCCAAGCTTCTGGAGGCCTGCGACCTGCCGCTCACCGGCACCCACGTGGTCGACATGGTGATCACCGATCTCGGCGTCTTCACCATCGACAAGAAGGGTGACGGCGGCATGAGCCTGATCGAGCTCGCCGACGGCGTCACCGAGGACGAGGTGCGGGCGAAGACCCAGGGCCAGTACCGGGTGGCGCTGAAGAACACCTGAGGACGGTGTTGCCTCGGGGCACACGCCCCGGGGCCCACACGATCGCTGCCGAAGTCTTTTTCGCCTCTCGCAACAGTCTTTCCACACCTCCATCGTCAATCCTGGGCCGCGAAGCGGAGCCCGGAATCCAGAAGCGTAGGTGGTTCAGGACGAAGCGGAACGAATACAGCTTCGTTCTGCGCCACCGGAGTGTCTGGATCCCGGGCTCTCGCCTTCGGCGAGCCCCGGGATGACGCAGAGGGTGGGAATGCCGCTCTCGAAAATCTCGTAGTCTTCAGTGCTGGCCCGGATACGCCGCGTCCAGCACGAACGGGTACGGCCCGTCGAACGCCTCGACGTAGACCATGTGGCTCACGATCCCGGCCTCCGGCGTGTAGCGGTGGAGCAGGTAGGCCGGCGGCTCGAACACCAGGGCGCCCTCGTGCTCCGGGTCCAGGTCGAAGGCGACCTGGTGGGTGACGCTCGGGGCGATCTGCGCGATCGTGCCGGCGTAGCGGGTCAGGATCGGCCGGTGATGGTGGCCGCACAGGATCCGCTCGATGCAGGTCTGGCCGGCGATCAGCCGCCGGAACTGCGCCTCGCCGTCGAGCAGCCGGATGTTGTCCATGTGAACGAGGCCGCATTCGAAGGGCGGATGGTGCATGAACACCAGGGTCGGGCGGCCGTCGCCGCCGGCGAGCGCCCGCTCGAGGAAGCCGAGGCGCTCCGTGCACAGGGCGCCGTGGCTCTGGCCCGCCACCAGCGTGTCGAGGGCGATCAGGCGCACCGGGTGATCCTCGACCGTGTACTGGACGAAGTTCTCGGTGGCGCCGGGCAGGTATGAGGCCGGCAGGACCTCGCGCAGGGTCTCGCGCCGGTCGTGGTTGCCGGGCACGACGAGGACCGGCATCGGCAGGCGGGCCAGCAGGCCGCGCAGCTCCTCGTACTCCTCCACGAGACCGCAATCGGTGAGGTCGCCGGAGATCAGCACCAGGTCGGGCCGGGGATCGAGGGCGAGGAGATGGGACACCGCGCGGGCGACCATGCGGTTGGTCTCGGAGACCCGGTAGGCCGGCAGCCCGCGGGGGCGCACGTGCAGGTCGGTGATCTGGGCGATGAGCATGGGTGTGTCCGGCTGCTTATTTTCGAGCGCGACGCCCTTTCCCGGACGACGGGAGCGAAGCGGACGGAGATCCGGGATCCAGAGGAGAAGTGCCGCGAAGCGGCTCTGTCTGTTGCAACGTTGCAGAGAGTCGGTCGCTTCGCGAAGTCTTGTGCTGGATCCCGGGTCCCATTCCGCTGACGCTGCATGGGCCCGGGAAAGGGAGGTGCTTTACTGGACCAAGGTGGCGATCATTCCGCGCCCGGCAGGCGCAGGGCGGTGTCCTCGACATAGGGGCGCATCAGGGCGTCGGCGGCCTTCTGGGCGGCGGCCAGCGCCTCCTTGGGCTGGCGCTTGCCGGAGAGCACCGCCTGCAGCTCGTCCTCGATCGCCTTGCGCACCGGCACAGTGCGGTAGGTGGCAAACCACGGCTTCGCGTTGGCGAGCTGGTCGACGGCGATCTTCGCGTCGGGGTTCTTCTCCAGGAAGGCCTTCATCTCGGGCAGGTCGTAGGCCGCCTTGTTGGGGGCGAAGTAGCCCGTGGCGCGGCTCCACCAGCCCGACTTTTCGGCTGAGGTCAGCCACTGGATCAGGGTCCAGCCGGCAGCGCGCTTCTCCGGCGAGAGGCCGGTCGGCTGCACCAGCGAGGCGCCGCCGATCGGCACCGCCTGGCGCACGTTCATCGGCACGAAGGCGACCCGGAACGGGAACTTGGCGGTGTCGCGGATGAAGGTGAGCGAGCCCGTCGAGATGATCATCATCGAGGCCTGGCCGGCCAGGAAGGCGCCGGTCACCGCCGGGCCCTTCTGCTCGCCGGCCGGGTGCACCTTGGCCTTGTGGACCAGGTTCGACCAGAAGGTGAGGGCGCCGAGCATGGTCGGGGTGTCGTAGTAAACCTCGCCGCCGTACTCCTCGTTGTAGTAGCGCCCGCCGTTCGACATCGTCAGGGCTTCGAGGATCCAGCCGCCGTAATCGTAGTTCGAGGGCATCATCAGGCCCCAGCGGGTGGTGCGGTCGCCCTCGCGCTTCGTCAGCTTGCGGGCGGCGGCGTCGAGCTCGTCCCAGGTCCGCGGCGGCTTCTCGGGGTCGAGGCCGACCTCCTTGAAGTGGTCGGCGTTGATGTAGAGCAGCGGGGTCGAGTTGTGGAACGGCACGCCGTAGACCTTGCGATCGATCAAGGCGTTGGGGTGCAGGGCCGGGAAGAACTGGCCCATGAAGGCCTCCTGGCCCTTGCCAGGCTGATCCTTGCCTTCCTTGCCGATCAGGTCGTCCATCGGCGTGATCTCGCGCTCGATGGCGAGGTCGGTGAGGAAGTTCGCCGACATGATCACGGCGGCCGGCGGCTTGCCGGCCTTGATCGCCGCGCGGGTCTTCAGCAGCGTGTCGTCGTAGGAGCCGGTGAAGACGGGGGTCGCCTTGACGTCCGGGTGGGCGTCGTTGAACTCCTTGATGAGCCCCGTCATGTTGCGGGCGAGCGCCCCGTCCACCGGGACGGGGAAGAACAGCTCGATGTCGGTCGCGAGCGCGGTGCGCGGCGCGGCGAGGCCCGCCACGGCCGCGAGCGCGAGGGCGAGGGCGGCGCCCTTCCACCAGGAAATCATTGCGTTGTCGTCCTCTACTTGATGCCGGAGGCGAGGAAGCTGTTCACGAACCGGCGCTGGAAGATCAGGAAGGCGGCGAGCAGCGGCAGGCTGACCAGGAAGGTGCCGGCCGCGATCAGCCCCCAGGCCTGCATGCCCTCGGCGCTGAGCGTGAAGCTCGCGAGGCCCAGGGTCAGGGGCCGCTTGTCGGGGGAGTTGATGACCATCAGCGGCCACAGGAACTCGTTCCAGTGGCTGGTGACCGAGACGATCGAGAACGCGACGAGCGCGGGCTTCGTCAGCGGCAGGTAGACGTGGCGGATGCGCGCCCACCAGCCCGCCCCGTCGATCAGCGCGGCGTCCTCGAGCTCCCGCGGCACCTCGCGGAAGCTCTGGCGCATCAGGAAGGTGCCGAAGGCGGTGGCGAAGTACGGCGCCATCACGCCCGGCAGGGTGTCGTAGAGGCCCAGAGACGCGACCGTCTTCAGGTTCGGCACCAGCAGCACCACCGGCACCAGCATCAGCTGGACCAGGAACAGGCCGAACAGGAACCCGCGGCCGGGAAACTCGAGCCGGGCGAAGACGTAGCCGGCGAGCGAGGCGGTGACGAGCTGCACCGCGAGGATGCCGGCGCAGAGGGCGAGGGAGTTGAGGAAGTAGAGCGGGAAGTCGGCCGAGGCCCAGGCCTCGGCGAAGTTGGCGAGCGTCGGCGCCAGCGAGGGCAGGAGCGAGGCGTCGGCGCCGGACCCTGCCGGCCGGAACGCCGCGACAAGCATCCACCAGAACGGCACCGCCCAGACGAGCGCGAGGCCGGCGACGACCCAGCGGGCGATGCGGGGCGTGACCTCCCGGGTGACGGGGCCGGGGAGGGCGCTCATCGGGCCGCCTCCGGGCCTTGGGCACGGCTGAGCGACAGGGCGGTCAATGCCGCGAGCAGGCCCAGCGTCACCACCGTGGCGGCGGCGGCCCGGCCGGCGTCGTAGCGCTCGGCGGCCTGCTCGTAGATGTAGAACAGCAGGAGCTTCGTCGCGTCCGAGGGACCGCCCTTGGTCAGCACGAAGACGTGGTCGACCTGCGTCACCGCATTGAGGAGCGCGATCACCCCGACGAAGGCGAAGGTGGGGCGCAAAGCCGGCAGCGTCACGTAGCGCAGGCGCTGCCACGGGCCGGCGCCGTCGAGGAGCGCGGCTTCCCGGGCCTCGTCGGGGATCGCCTGCAGGCCGGCCAGGATGAACAGCATGTAGTAGCCGGCGTTCTTCCACACGGTGAGCACCGTGATGGCGGACAGCGCCAGGTCCGGGTCGCCGAGCCAGTTGGCGCTCGCCAGCCCGAGCCGGGCGAGGTGGTGGTCGATGAGGCCGATGCCCGGCAGGAACAGGAACAGGAACAGGGCCGCCGCCGCGACGAGCGGGATCATCACCGGCAGGAAGAACAACGCCCGCAGGAGCGCCCGCACCCGGCCGGCGCCGTTGAGCGCGAGCGCGAAGGCAAGCGCCAGGACCAGGCTCGGCACCACCGTGCCGAGGGCGTAGAGGCCGTTGTTGAGGAGCGCGCGCTGGAAGGTCGGGTCGGCGAACAGGGCCGCGAAGTTGTCGAGGCCGACGAAGCGGGTGCCCCGGCGCGTGACCTGGTGGGTGGCGTCCCACAAGACCTCGACCACCGGCCAGTAGGTGAACAGGGCGAGAAAGACCAGGGAGGGGCTGAGCAGCGCGAGCGGCAGCAGCAGGCGGGCGGCGGGCCGCCGGCCGGCCCGCGCGGCGGGAGGCTCAGCCGCGAGGGCCGCCTGTGTCGTGGGGAGGGCGTGGGTCAAGGGGTCCGCCGGAGTGTCGAGACCGTCGCGTCATCGGGCGATTCCGTGACAAGCGGATGAAATCCGCGCCAGGGCCGCGCCCCTGTCTCCAGACCTCGCCCCACTCTCCCGTCCCGCGCAGACGGGTTGTACACGGTGGATATCGGCGTTCTTCGCGACAGCCCTCGCTGGCATGGGCCCGATACGGGCACGAACCTTCCCGGCCGGTCGCCTCTTCATGGCGACGTCCGGAGCGACGCCGAGCGATCGCGAATCCTCGGGGAGGCCGGATCCGGTCCGCGCGGTCCGCAGCGGTGGACCTTCGCGAACCGTGTCGGGTAAGCTGTGCCGGACAGCGGAGGTGGGCATGTTCGAGGTTCGCGCGGATGATCTCTCGAGTGACCCGACCCGGCAGTTGCTCGCCCTGCATCTCGCCGGCATGCACGCCAACTCCCCGCCCGGCAGCGTGTTCGCCCTCGACCTGTCGGGGCTGAAGGACCCGGCGGTCACGGTCTGGTCGGCCTGGGACGGCGGCAACATCGCGGGAATCGGCGCCCTGAAGGTCCTGGGTGACGGAACCGGCGAGGTGAAGTCGATGCGGACCCACCCCGACTACCTGCGCCGCGGCGTGGCCGCGCTGCTGCTGGACAGGATCGTCACCGAGGCGCAGAGGCGCGGCCTGCGGCGGCTGAGCCTCGAGACGGGACGCGGCCCGGCCTTCGAGCCGGCCCTGACCCTCTACCGCGCGCGTGGATTCACCGACGGCGAAGCATTCTCGGGCTACAGGGAGAATGCGTTCAGCCAGTTCCTGCACCTGGACATGCGATCGGGCCAGTCCTGACGTCGTGAGGGCGCCCGCCCGTGCGGGCGGGTCGAGCCGTTGCGACCGTCCGGGACGAGCACGGGGGAAGGGGCCATGACCGGGCACGGATACCGCGCCTTCCTGGAGGAGATGCTGGCGCCCCTCGGCGGCGTCGCGATCCGCCGGATGTTCGGCGGGCTCGGCCTGTTTCGCGATCGTCTGATGTTCGGGCTCGTCGTGCGCGACGTGCTCTACTTCAAGGTCGCCTCCGACGAGGCCGCCGCCTTCGCGGCCGAGGGCGGCGCGCCGTTCTCCTACGCGACCGGAGGAGGCCGGGTGACCACGATCGCCAGTTACTGGCGGGCGCCGGACCGGCTCAGCGACGATCCGGAGGAGTTCCTGGCCTGGGCGCGCCGGGCCTGCGCGGCGGCGGAAGCCGCCGCCCGGGCGCGGCCGCCGGGGCGGCGCAAGGCCGGGCCGGTGGCCTGATACGAACTTCCGGAAGATTACTTCCGGAAACTCGTATCAAAAGCCGGCGCGGCATCTGAGCGAAGCCGAAATCCGCATTGCGAAGCAATCAATCGGATTTCGCATGACGCCTCTCGCGGAGCGTCCTCGGCTCCGTCGAGGGCGTCGCGCGGGCCCTCAGCGCAGGGTGACCCGCATCGGCATCCCCTCGGCGGGGCGCAGGGTGATGCGCTGCTTGAGCACCGGCAGGTAGCCGGGGCGCAGGGAGAAGCGCAGGGACCGGATCAGCACCGCCAGGATCGCCACCGCCTCGGAGAGCGCGAAGCCCATGCCGATGCAGATCCGCGGGCCGGCCGCGAAGGGCAGGTAGGCGTAGCGGTCGCGGGCCTTGGCGGCCTCGGGGGCGAAGCGCTCGGGATCGAAGCGCTCGGGGTCGTCCCACAGCCCGGCGTGGCGGTGCACGGCGTAGATCGGGATGGTGATCGGCGTGCCGGCCTTCACCGGAACGCCGTCGAGGTCAATGTCGCGCAGCGCCCCGCGCACCACCACCGGCACCGGGGGATAGAGCCGCATCGCCTCGAGGATCACCTGGCGGGTGTAGGGCAGGGCGTCGACGTGCTCCGGCGTGAGCGGACCGCCGCCGGTCACCGCCTCGACCTCGGCGGCCACCATCGCCTCGCTCTCCGGGTGGTGGCTGAGCAGGTAGAAGGCCCAGGTGAGGGCGAGCGCCGTGGTCTCGTGCCCGGCGGCCACGAAGGTGAGCAGGTTGTCGGCGACGTCGCGGTCGTCCATGGCCTGGCCGGTCTCGGGGTCGCGGGCGGCGAGCAGCAGGCTCATCAGGTCGTTGCGCCCCTCGGTGCCCTCGCGGCGGGTCTCGGCGACGCGGCGCACGAGCTCGTCGCGCAGGTAGGTCCTCGCCCGCTCGGCCCGGGCCCGGCCCGGGAACGGCACCCAGGCGGGGGCCCGCAGCAGGGTGAGGGCGAAGATCCAGCTCGTCGATTCGAGGTAATCGGTGATGCCCTGCTCGACCCGGGCGGCGTCGATGCGGCCGGACCCCGAGAGCATCGTCTCGACGATGATCTCGAAGGTGGTGCGCATCATCGTGTGGGCGATGTCGACCTCGGCACCGGCACCGGTGCCGGCAGCCAGGGCGTCGCGGGTGCGCTCCGCCGCGGCGATCATCGCCGGCACGAAGCTGCGGATGCGCTCGGCCCGGAAGATCGGCGCCGCCGCCCGGCGCTGCCAGCGCCAGCGGGCCCCGTCGGCGGTCAGGATGGCGTCGCCGAGGGCCGGGGAGAGGGCGCGGCGCAGCACCTCCGACTTCTCGAACGCGTCGGCGTCGTCGACCATCACCCGCCGGATCAGATTCGGCGCCATCACGAACAGGCTGGTATGGCCGAGGAACTCCGAGCGGTAGAGCGGCTCGCGGTAGATCGCCTCGGGCCAGGCCTCGAGCGGGTTGCGCACCACGGTGCGCAGGAGCCGCCACGGCCCGAGCGGCCGCGCCGGCGGCGTGATCCGGGCGAGAACCGGCCGAGGCCCCTCGGGGACCGGGCGGAAATGGGACGTGTGCGCGTTCATGGCTCGCCTGGGTTCGGTCCCGACGGACACCGGGAGCCCGGTCCTTGTTTACCTCCATCTGGGCGCGAGCGTGACGGGAAACGCCCGCGGCCCGCCGCGCGTTGACGACACTCAAAGCCGGAGCTTCGAGCGATGCAGGCCGCCTTCGACCGGACCACCCTCGACCGCCTGATCGCGCT
>NZ_LABY01000115.1 GCF_001043975.1 Methylobacterium variabile | reverse complement strand
AGTGGCTTCGGCGGCGGGCGCTGCCGGCGGCGCCTCGGCCGGCCGGCGCGCCTCGTCGCGCTTGCGCCGCGACCAGCGGGCGAGGAAGCCGTCGTTCACGGCTCCTCCGGCCGGCGCCGCCCGCCGCCGTGATGCGCCCCTTGGTGCGTCCCTTGCCGCGCCAGGGCCTCCGGGTCGGCCCGGTCGCGCTTGCGCTTGTGGAACACCCGCTCGACGTGGAACGCCCGGTAGAACGCCCCGACCTCGGCCTGGATCTCCGGCGGCATCGGCACCGCCTCGACGATCTCGCCGATGCCCTCGGCGAGGGCTTCGCCCTCGTAGGGGTCGACCGTCACGGTCGCGACCGCGTAGGTCTCCGGCGCCGTCTCCCGCAGGGCGACCCAGAGCGAGGGCTGGGCCGCGGCAAGGTTGTTGCCGTAATGGGCGGTCTCGGCCGGGTGCAGCTCCACCTCGTAGGCGCCGGCGTAGTAGGTCTCCTCCTCCTCCGAGGCGGAGAGGCGGGTCCAAGGCGCGGTCCCGGGCAGGCCGGGCAGCACCGCCACGGGAAGCCAGGCGTGGCTCGCCCACGGTCCCTTCAGCCTGCGCTTGGCGACGACGACCCCGACGGAGATCAGCTGCGTGCTCATCAGGCCTCTCCCGTCACGACAACCGGCAGGCCCGCGATCAGGTTCTGCGGCTTCATCGTCACGATCCGGTCCGACGACATGGCGAGCAGCAGGTAGACCGGCCGGCCGGCGAGGCGCGGGTCGGCCCGGGCGGGATCCGTGATCTCGAGCCGGAACAGGGCGAGCACCCGTTCGCGGGTCGCCGGGTCGACGGCCTCGCCGCGCCAGAGGGCGTTGCCGATGCGGGTCGCCTCGGCGTCGAGCCCGACGAACCAGCGCCAGTCCGGGTCCTCGATCGCAGGCAGCGGCGCGACCGCGACCTCGACCGCCAGGAGGTGGCGCACGAAGGCCTCGATCGCCCGGGCCAGGCCCTCGCGGCTCCTCGCATCCGAGCCGAGGTTGAGCGCCATGCTGAACGCGTCCGACCGGCTCCAGTACGTCCAGGCATTGTCGGGGTTGAGCACGTCGAGATCGGAGACCGGCTCGCGGCCGAGCATCGCCACGAGGGGCGATGGGCGCCCGGCGCCCTCCGCGGCGTCGATCAGCTCGGCATCGGCGAGGAGCAGCGTCCCGTCGCTGACCGAAGCCCGCTGCGGGCGGAAGAACAGCTCGGCGGCGCGCAGCACGTAGGGGTCGTCGGTGCCGTCGAGGGCGTTGCGCAGGATCAGGTGGACCAGCTGGTTGAGGAACAACGGCGGCGTGCCGCCGGTCCCCCGACGGACGAGGTCGAGATAGGCCGCCTCGACCGAGGCGGCGGCGAGGAGGCGGTCGCGGAAGGCCAGGATCACGCCCCAGTTCTCGCGGGCATCCGCGTCCGCCAGGGCCTCGACCTCCGCGGGCGCCACCGGGCGGCGGGGGTCGCGCAGGAGCGCGGCGTGGAGCGCCCGCTCGGCCGGGCAGGCGTCGTCCGGCGGCAGCAGCTCCGGGCGGGCCAGGTAGGCGAGCAGCAACTCGTCGGTGACGCGAAGCCCGCCGCCGCCGTCGCGCCGGGTGAGGTGATGGCCGCTCGAGACCCAGAACTCGGTCATCGGGGATGTCCGTTGAGGAGGCCCGCGAGGTCGACCCGCTCCTCGGGCTCCTCGTCGGTCTCGTAGAAATCGAAGGCGCGGGCATAGGCGTGGCGCCGGTCGGCGCCGGGCGCGGCGCCCTCCCGCGGGCGCAGCGCCCGGAAACGCTCGCGGATCTCGCCGTCCTCGATCGTCCTGTGCAGCGCCAGGACGGTCCCGACCGGCGGGCCGCACAGGGATTCCGCGATCCCGATCTCCTCCCGGGCCGCCGCCAGCGCGCTCGCCCGGTCCGGCGCGCCGAGGCGGGCCTCGAGCTGCGTCGCCAGCGCCGCAGTCGCGGCCTCGCGCTCCGCCTCGCTCGCCTCGCTCACCACCACCAGGGTCGAGAAGCCGAAGGAGTCGATGCCGAGGAAGCCGGCCCGGAACGCCGCCCGCGCCTTGCCGGCGAGGGCGGCGGGATCCTCGTCGAGGAACAGGAAGCTGCCGGTCACCGCCCACTCGCCCGGCGGGGCGGCGGCCGGGAAGACCAGGGTGTCGGAGGGATCGAGCCGCAGGGTGCGGGGCAGCTTGAGGCTCACAGGCGCGGGCCTCCCCTGCCCGGATCGAACCAGCCGGTGCCGTCGAGGCGGAGCGTCGCGGGAGCCGACGCGAGGAAGCCCTGAGCCCGCGCGACCGCGGCGGAGGGGCCATCCTCGGCCCAGAGGGAGAGCCCGCGCAGCAGGTGGCGGGCGAAGCTCTCCGCGAGGGCGTCGCCGCTCTCCGCGGGGAAGCCTTCCTCCTCAAGGGAGGTCGAGTCCGGGGTATGGCCAGGATCGCCCGCGTCGCGCTTCGAGGCGATCAGCATCCCGGAGAAGACCAGCCAGTCCGGCACTGCGTCCTCGCTGCACGGTTCCGGCCAGCCCAGGCGCCCGCCGCCGAGGCGGGCCCGGTCGAAGAGCAGGGTGCCGGACCCGTCGAGGAGGACCGGCTTGTCGGGCGGCGCGTGGCTGCCGACCGCCTCGGCCAGGGCCGTGAGGCCGACGAGCCCGACCTGGCGCGCGGTGGCGAGGGGCTCCTCGGGCGCCAGCACCACCGCGAGGTCGATCACGTCCGGCCGCGCCCCGACCACCAGGGTGCCGGTGGCCTCGCCCGCCCGGGCGAGGGCGCAGGCCCGCTCATGCGCCGTCTCCCCCGCGGCGGCCGGCAGGCGCAGCGGCCGGAAGGCGGGCGGGAGCACGAGGCTCCGGATCTCCGCGACGGTCATGGAATCGGGTGTCCCGGGGGCGATGTCGTTGCCTGCGCGCACGTGTCGGATCGTTCTTTTTAACTGCTCGTATATATAGCGCGGGGACGGCGAACAAGGGGCATGACGCCCCAGGGGGAGCCCCCGCGCCGATGTGCTGTAAGGGCTTCGCGCCCGTTCGGAGACGCGTGTGGTGTCGGATCGGATCGTGATCGCCTGTTCCTGCGAGGGCAGCATGTCCCTCGACGCGGCGGCGATCGGCAAGGCCTGCGGCGGGCGGCTGGAGACGGGCGAGCAGCTCTGCGGCCGCGAGCTCGAGCGGGTGCGGGCCGCGATGGTCTCGGGCGCGCCCGTCACCGTGTCCTGCACCCTCAAGGCGCCGCTGTTTCGCGAGGTGGCGGAGGAGGTGGGCGCGGAGGAGCGCGTCGCCTTCGCCAACATCCGCGAGACGGCCGGCTGGTCGTCGGACGGCGCGGCGGCCGGGCCGAAGTTGGCGGCCCTCCTCGCCGCTTCCGCCGAGCCGATGCCGCCGGCGGCCACGGTCAGCTTCGAGAGCCGGGGCGTCGCCCTGGTCTACGGCCGCGACGAGGTCGCGATCGAGGCCGGCCGGCGGCTGGCCGACCACCTCGACGTCACGGTGCTGCTCTCCCGCCCCGGCGAGGTCGCGGTACCGCGCTCGGGCGAGATCCCGGTGCTGAAGGGCACCGTGCGGACGGCGACCGGGCATCTCGGCGCCTTCTCCCTGGCGGTCGACGACACCGCCCTGCCGATGCCGTCCTCGCGCCGGCACCTCGCCTTCGGGCCGTCCCGGGACGGGGCGACCTCGACCTGCGACATCGTCGTCGACCTCACCGGCGGCGTGCCGCTGTTCCCGGCCCACGAGTTGCGCAGCGGCTATCTCCGCGCCGATCCCCGCGACCCGGCGGCGGTGGAGCGGGTCCTGTTCGAGGCCTCCCACCTCGTCGGCACGTTCGACAAGACCCGCTTCGTCGACTTCCGATCGGAGCTCTGCGCCCACTCGCGCTCGCGCATCACCGGCTGCATCCGCTGCCTCGAGGTCTGCCCGACCGGCGCCATCCTGCCGGCCGGCGACCACGTCGCCATCGACCCGCACGTCTGCGCCGGCTGCGGCTCCTGCGCCTCGGTCTGCCCGACGGGCGCCGCCGCCTACGCCCTGCCGCCGGCCGACGCCCTGATGCGCCGCCTGCGCGCGCTCCTCACCGCCTACCGGCGGGCGGGCGGCGTCGCGCCGGTGCTGCTCGTCCACGACGACGCGCACGGGGCGCCGCTCATCGACGCGCTCGCCCGCTACGGCGACGGCCTGCCCGCCGACGTGCTGCCCTTCCCCGTCAACGAGGTGACGCAGGTCGGCCCGGAAGCGGTGGCGGCGGCCTTCGCCTACGGCGCCGCCGCGGTGCGGTTCCTGGTCCGCGCCCGGCCCAAGCACGACGTCGCGAGCCTCGCCCGCAACGCCGCCCGCCTCGAGGCGGTGGCCCAGGCCCTCGGCTACGGGCCGGCCCAGGGCAGCAGCGTCGTCTCGCTGATCGAGACCGACGACCCCGACGCCCTGGGCGAGGCCCTCGCGCAGGGCGCCCGCGGCACGCCCGCCCCGGTGCCCTCGGGCTTCATGCCGGACGGCGACCTCCGCGACGTCCTGCGTTTCGCCTTCTCGGAATTGCACCACGCCGCGCCGCGGCCGGTCGACCGGGTGCCCCTCGATGCCGGCGCGCCCTTCGGCGGCCTCGACTTCCGGACCGAGGCCTGCACCCTGTGCCACGCCTGCGTCGGCGCCTGCCCGACGGGGGCGCTCACCGACGATCCCGACCGCCCGCGCCTGACCTTCGCCGAGAGCGCCTGCGTGCAGTGCGGCCTGTGCGCCGCGACCTGCCCGGAGGACGTGATCGGCCTTGTCCCGCAGCTCGACTTCGCCGCCTGGGCCGCGCCCCGCCGGGTCCTCAAGGAGGAGGAGCCGTTCGACTGCATCGCCTGCGGCAAGCCCTTCGGCACCCGCAGCACCATCGAGCGGGTGATCGGCACCTTGCGCGACCGCCACTGGATGTTCGCCGGCGCTGCCGGCGAGGAGCGGATCAAGGCCCTGATGATGTGCGACACCTGCCGGGTCTCGCACGTCCTCAACGAGGGTTTCGATCCCCACGCCGCCGAGGACAACCGGCCGCGGACCTCGGAGGACTACTTCCGGGCGCGGCAGGCCTGAGGCTCACCGCGTCGCCCTCTCGAGGAACCTGACCAGCGCCTCCCGGTCCTCGGCGCTCGTGACCGTCTGCTCCGGCATCTTGGTGCCGGGGGTGAAGCGGGCCGGGCCGATCTCGAACAGCCGGGCAATGGTCTCGGCGGTCCAGGTGATGTCGAGGCGCCGGAAGGCCGGGGAGTAGGGGTAGTCCGGCACCGCGGCGATGCGGCGGCCGAACACGCCGTGGAGCGTCGGTCCGGCCCGGTTGCCGCCGTCCGGCGTCAGGGTGTGGCAGGCCTCGCAGGCGCGGAACACCGCCGCACCCCGGTCGCCCGCGAAGGCCGCTAGCGCGTCCGCCGGGCGGGTCATGGCGAGGGGCCCGATCGGCTCGCCGCCGCGCAAGTCCCAGCGCCGCACCAGCCGGTCGCCGCCGCCGGTCACGAGCTCGTCGTTGCCGCGGAAGGCCAGCGACCAGACCGGCAGGCCCGGCCCGACCAGCGTGAGGCGCACTGCCGGCGCGGCCCGGTCGATCACCGCGACGGCGCCGCCGACCGTCGCGGCGGCGATGCGGCGCCCATCGGGCGAGAGCGCCAGCGCCACGACCGGGCGGGAGCCGACCGTCAGCGACGCCCGGATGCGGCCGTCCGGCCGCAGCAGGTGCAGGCTGCCGTCGGCGCCGGCCGCCGCGATCTCGCCGTCCGGGGCCGTCGCCACGGCGTTGACCGGCGCGTCGAGCTGCACCGTCACGGGGGTTCCCGCCTCGGGCCAGATCCGTACGCTGGCGTCGTAGCCCGCGGTGACGAGGCGGCCGTCGGGCAGGAACGCGACCCCGTTGACGTTGCCCCGGTGGCCCTCCCGCACCAGGGCCGGGCCACCGTCGAGAGGGGTGATCCGGGCGGTGCCGTCCCAGGACGACGAGGCGATCCGGCGCCCGTCCGGCGCCACGGCGAGGCCCGAGACCGGGCCGGCATGGCTGGCGATGATCCGCTCCGGCTCGGGCGCCCCGCGCCAGAGGGCGACGCGCCCGTCCTCTCCCCCCGTGAGGAGCCCGCCATCGGGCAGGAGCGCCACGGCGTTCACCGCCCCGTCGTGGGCGCGCAGCACCCGGAGCGCCGCCCCGTCCTCGACCGACCACAGGATCGCCGACGCGTCGAAGCTGCCCGAGAGCGCCCGCTGCCCGTCCGCCGTCACCGCCAGCGCCCGCACCGGGCCGCCATGGCCACGCATCGGCGCGTCCGCGCGGGCCGCGACGGCGAGGGAGGTCGCGAGGACGACGAGGGCGGCGAGTCGGGGGCGAGCTGGCATGCGCGAGATCCGGGCAGGGCAGGCCGGGTTTACGGGCGTCGCGCAGCCTCCGGGAAGGGGCCGGAATGCCACGGCTCCCCGCCGCTTGACATCAATTGCAGTGTTATATCGTTACAAAAACGGAAGTGCCCATGCCCGATCCCCGCTCGTCCGATCCCGGCCTGCGCGTCACCGTCCTGTCCGGGTTCCTCGGCGCCGGCAATACGACGCTGCTCAACCACGTGCTCGCCAATCGGCTCGATGTCCGAGCGGGAGGCACCAGGGGCAGGCTCGGTGGGCGAGAGGCGCGTCACCGGCATTCCCAGACCCTTCCTTACCTGTCCACGACGGTCGGTCGAGCTTAGAGCGGTCAGGGTCCGAACCCAATCGGCGTGACCATGCCGGGGGCCTTGGGGTCGGGAGCGGCAGTCGACCCGCCGGGCGCAAGCGGACGTTCTGTCATGCGCCCGAGCAGATTTGTGACAACGGGCCTGAGGATAAGCTGCAGCGCGCGCGGGCAGTCCAGCGGTCCGTGGACACCGATCGAGCCTGATGACGAGAGCGGCCGCTCGTCCCTCAGGGCGACCTCCGGCAATCAGGATCGGTGCCTTCGATGCAGGCGAACGTGATCCAGAAGGGCGCGCAGCTTCGGGGCCACGTTCCGCCGACTGGGATAGTACAGGAAGAACCCCGGGAAGAACGGGCTGAACGCCTCCAGCAGCGGGACGAGTTCGCCCCGCTCGATCCAGGGCCGGAAGGAGTCTTCCAAGCCGAACGTGATACCGCCGCCCGCAACCGCCATGCGGATCATGAGCGCCATGTCGTTGGTCGTCATCTCAGGCTCGACGTCGACCACGAAGTCCCGCCCGGCTTGCGTGAACTCCCACCGGAACGGCGCCGCACGCGGTGCCGGGCGCCATCCGGTGCAGCGATGCGCGGCGAGATCGCGCGGGTGGGTCGGCGCGCCCTGGCGCGCCAGGTAGCCGGGCGCGCAAACGGCGAGCTGCCGCTGGTCGTCCGAGACCGGTAGCGCGATCATGTCCCCCTCGATCACCTCGCCGAGACGCACGCCGGCGTCGTAGCCGTGCGCGACGATATCGATCTCCTCGTCGCTCACGAGCACGTCGAGCTGGACGTGAGGGCAAGCCTCGGCGAAGCCGGCGAGGAGCGGGCCCGACAGGAAGCCCTCCGCGATGGACGACACGACGAGGCGCAGCTGGCCACGAGGCTGAGCCCCGAGGTGTCGGATCGTCCCCAGCGCCGCCCGGATGTTGGCAAGCGATGGCGCGATCTCGGCGTGGAGCCGGTCGCCGGCTTCCGTGAGGCCCACGCTCCGGGTGGTGCGCTGGACGAGCGCCACGCCCATGGCGTCCTCGAGGCGGCGGATCGTCTGGCTCACCGCCGAGCGCGTGACGCCCAGGCGGTCCGCGGCCGCACGGAAGCTGCGCTCCTCGACGACGACGATGAAGGTTGCGAGCGCATTCAGATCGAGGGTCATTGGTAAGCGATCCTAACCAAAGCGTCGCGCACGAGCCAGCTACCGACGACGGCTCTCACGAATCACCTTCCTCGTCACGAGCCAGGGCAGGCGAACCGGCCTCGCGCATTGGCTGAACGAACGAGGAGGTTCAGGATGACCTTGAACAAGACGGTACTGGTGACGGGGGCGTCGAGCGGCATCGGCGTCGGCATCGCCCGCGAACTCGCCGCCGCCGGTGCCCGGCTGATGCTCGGAGCGCGCCGCACCGATCGCCTCGAGGCCCTCGCCGAGGAACTCCGGCGCGCGGGAGGCTCGGTCGGCACGCGGCGCCTGGACGTGACAATCCGGGACGACGTCGCGGGCTTCGTCGATGCCGCCCGGCGGGAGTTCGGGCAGGTCGACGCGATCGTCAACAACGCGGGCGTGATGCCCCTGTCCCCGATGGCGTCGCTCAAGGTGGACGAGTGGGACCGCATGGTCGACGTCAACGTCAAGGGCGTCCTCTACGGGATCGCCGCGGTTCTCCCGGAGATGACCGCCCGGGGCTCGGGCCACGTCGTCAACATCGCCTCGATCGGCGCGCTCGCCGTGTCGCCGACGGCCGCCGTGTACTGCGCGACGAAGTTCGCAGTGCGCGCGATCTCGGACGGCCTGCGCCAGGAGCGCGGCGACATCCGGGTCACCTGCATCCATCCGGGCGTGGTGGAGAGCGAGCTGGCCGACACGATCACCGACCCGGCGGCGGCAGAAGCCATGAAGGCCTATCGCGCCGTCGCCCTGCAGCCCGACGCCATCGGGCGGGCGGTGCGCTACGCGCTGGAACAGCCCGACGACGTTGACGTCAACGAGATCGTCGTTCGTCCGACGAAGGCGCCGCACTGATGCGAGCGGCCGTCCTCGCCGCCGCGACGAGCCTCGTCGTGGCTCTTGCAGCCCCCATGCGTGCAGAGAACCCGATGGCGCAGACCACGCACCCCTATGCCGGCCTGTGGGTCACCGACGACGACCAGGTCCGCCACGAGCTGCTGCCGAGCGGCCGCTACGTCGAGGCGCGTGGCCGGCGCGAGGGCGCCTATCGCGGGCGCTACGAGGTGAGTGGCACCCGTATCGAGTACTGGGACGACACCGGCTTCACGGCCGACGGTGTCTTCGTCGATGCCGACACGCTCCATCATGGCGGCATGGTGCTGCGCCGGCGGGAGCCGGCGCCTCTCGCACCGCCGGCTCGATAGGCCGCGCGGCCATGGGCGGGTGCCCGCGCCGCGAGGCCGCCCCCTGGGCCTTCAACTATCCTTCCCTCACGGAGATCTGCGATGACGAAGATCCTGCCGTTCCGGCTTGCGGTCCCTGTCCGCCGGTTCGCTCTCGCGGCGGCCGTCGCGCTGAGCGTCACGCCCACGCTCGTCGCCAGCGCGTCGTCCGACACGGCCGTCACGACGCGCAACGAGACCATCGTGCGCGAGGCCTTTCAGCGGTGGGCCGCCGGCGCCAGCATCTTCCCGACTCTGCTCGCCCCCGACGTCGTCTGGACGATCCCGGGCTCGGGCCCGGTGGCGGGTACCTACCGGGGTCTGACTGACTTCGTCGAGCGTGCGTCACGCCCGCTGCTGAGCCGTCTCGCGACGCCGCTCGTTCCGCAGCTCCACCACATCTGGGCGGTCGCGGACAAGGTCATCGTTCGCTTCGACGCGAGCGCCACGACGACCGGCGGTCGTCCGTATCGAAACCAGTACGTCTGGATCTTCCGCATGAAGGACGGTGTCGTCGCCGAAGCCGAAGCCTTTCTTGATCTCGCCGCCTACCATCAGGTCGTGGACAACAACCCGCCCCGGCAGCAGTAGGGGCGTCACGTCCGCGAGGGGCGCCATGGCGCTCCTCGCCGAGTCCGCAGTGCACCGGAACGGTCGCAACGGTCTGCTCGGCAGGGTCCTCGTCTCCGCCTGAGGCGCCTCGAAGCGGGCAAGCAGCTACCGGCCCGGCTCACTCGCGTCGAGCCGATCAGGCCGCCGGTAAGCAGCCTCTCCGAAAGTCGGGGAAGGGCCGTGAGCGGTCCCTCGCACGGTCAAGCTGGCTGGATTCGGACCCTGGGGTTCCCCGTCGACCGCGGTATACCGAAGCCTATGCTCCTGCGCCCCGAGAGTCCCTGCGACGCGCCGGCGATCCGCGCGCTCGTCACCGCCGCCTTCCGCGACGCGCCGCATGCGGACGGCACCGAGGCCGACATCGTCGACGCCTTGCGTTGGCACGGCGCGCTCACGCTCTCGCTGATCGCGGCCGAGGCGGACGAGATCGTCGGGCACGTCGCGTTCTCGCCCGTCACGGTGGGGGGCTTGCCGGGCTGGTTCGGCCTCGGGCCCGTGGCGGTTCGGCGCGACCGGCGCCGTCGCGGCCTCGGCGCGGCGCTGGTTCGGGCCGGTCTCGACGACCTGACGGCGGGCGGAGCCGGCGGCTGCGTCGTCCTGGGCGATCCCGCCTATTATGGCCGGTTCGGCTTCGCGCCCGATCCGGCCGTTCGTCTCGCGGGCGTCCCGGCGGCCTACTTCCAGAGCCTGCACCTGGGCGGCGAGCGGCGAGGGGGCGAGGTTCGGTATCACCCCGCCTTCGGGGCGGGCTGACGGATCCGACGTGCCGCTCGCACGCGGCCTCCGGGGGCTCGGTCCCGCGACATATTCTCCGCCAGGCTTCTCCTCTCGGCCCCCAACCCTTGATCCCGCCCGGCGCTTGCCGCATCGGCTCACCTCCTCAGGAACAGGAGGGCCGCATGGCTCCGCCGTCACTCCCCGGCGACCGCCGGTGACGCCCCGGGCATCCACGACCGCGCTGATGCCCCTCGCCGAGGCGGTGGCGGAACTCGCCGCCCTGGCGTCTCCGGTCGCGGCCGAGGACGTGAGCCCGCCTGCGGCCGTCGGCGCCGTGTCGGCCAGGGACGTCGTGGCGACGACCGGCCTGCCGACGTTGCGGACCGCCCTGCGGGACGGCTGGGCGGTGAGCGCCGCCGCGGTGGTCGGCGCCTCGCCCTACGCGCCCCTGCGCCTGGCGCGGGCGCCCGCCTGGGTCGAGGCCGGAGCGCCGCTTCCCGCGGGCACCGACGCCCTGCTGCCGCCGGAGGCGATCGGCGCCGATCCGCTGGAGATCGAGGCCGAGGCCGCCGCGGGGGAGGGGACCCGCGCTCCCGCTGCCGAGCTGCCGCAGGGCGCCCGCCTCGTCGCGGCGGGCGAGCGGGTGAGCGCCCTGCACTGCCTCGCCCTGGCCTCGGCCGGCCTGCCGTGGGTGTCGGTGCGCCGTCCGCGCCTGCGGCTGCTGGCGGCCGAGCCCGATACCCTGTCGCCGGTCCTCCATGCCTGGATCGCCGCCCGGGGCGGCCTCGCCGAGACCGCCCCGCGGCCGGCGGAGGCCGCGGATCTCGCCGCCGCCCTACTGCGGCCGGGGGCCGATGCCGTCGTGGTGATCGGCGGCACCGGGCCCGGCCGGACCGATCGCGGCGCCGAGGCCCTGGCGCGAGCCGGGCGGCTGCACGCCCACGGTATCGCCCTCAGACCCGGCGAGAGCGCCGGCTTCGGCGCCGTGGCGGGCCTGCCGGTGCTGCTGCTGCCGGGCCGGCCGGACGCGGCGCTGGCCGCCTGGCTCGCCCTCGGCCGGCCGCTGCTGGCGGGCCTCGCCGGCGCGGCGCCGGAGCCGCCGCAGATGCTTCCGCTCACCCGCAAGGTGACGTCTGTCATCGGCCTCGCCGAGCTGGTGTTCCTGCGCCGCACCCCGGCGGGCGCCGAACCCCTCGGCGGGGCCGAGATCCCGCTCCACCGCCTGGGCCAGGCCGATGCCGCCCTGCTGGTGCCGCCGGCGCATGAGGGCTACCCCGCCGGCACCCCCGTCGAGGTCCTGCCCCTGTGACCGCTCCTCCTGCCGACGCCTTCCTCGCCCGCCTCGCGGCGGCCTCCCGCCAGGAGCAGTTCCTGGCGGTGGTCAGCCGGGACGAGGCGATGGCGCGCTGGCGCGCCGCCGTCCCGCACGTCCCCCTGCCGCCCGAGACCGTGGCCCTGGCCGAGGCCCTCGGCCGGGTGCTCGCCGCCGACGTCGCCTCGCCGATCGACGTGCCGCCCTTCGACCGCGCCCTCGTGGACGGTTTCGCGCTCCGCGCCGCCGACACCGAGGGGGCGAGCGAGGCCGACCCGCGCCGCCTCGTCCTCAACCGCGAGATCCTGGCCTGCGGTGTCGCTCCCTCCCTCGCGGTCGGCTCCGGCAGCGCCACCCCGATCGCCACCGGCGGCGTGCTGCCGCGCGGCGCCGACGCGGTGGCGATGGTGGAGGCGACGGAGTTCCTCGACGGCCCCGAGCCCGCCATCGCGCTGGCTCGGCCCGCCAATCCGGGCCAGTTCGTCGGCTACGCCGGCGCCGACATGGCCCGGGGCGAGACGGTCCTGCGCCGCGGCACCCTGGTCACCGCCCGCGAGATCGGGATGCTGGCGGCCTGCGGCCTCGCCGAGGTCGCGGTGGTGCGCCGGCCCCGGGTCGCCGTCCTGTCCACCGGCGACGAGCTGGTGGCGCCGGGCCGGCCCCTCGGCCCGGCCCGGCTCTATGACTCGAACGGTGCCATCGTGGCGGCGAGCGTGACCGAGAACGGCGGCGTCGCCGTGCCGGGCGGCATCGTGCCGGACGACGAGGCGGCGCTCGACGCCGCCCTGCGGGCGGCGCTGGCGGCCGCCGACCTCGTGGTCCTGTCGGGCGGCACCTCGAAGGGCGCGGGCGATGTCTCGCACCGCATCCTGTCGCGCCTCGGCGAGCCCGGCATCCTCGTCCACGGCGTCGCGCTGAAGCCCGGCAAGCCCCTCTGCCTGGCGCTCGCCGGCACGATTCCCGTGGTGGTGCTGCCGGGCTTCCCGACCTCGGCGATGTTCACCTTCCACGAATTCGTGGTGCCGCTGATCCGGGCGCGGGCGGGCTTGCCCGCCCGGGAGGAGGAGACCGTGGAGGCGCGGCTGCCCCAGCGCCTGCCCTCGGAGCTCGGCCGCACCGAGTACGTGATGGCGGCGCTGTCGCGCGGGGCGGACGGGCTCGTCGCTCTGCCCCTCGCCAAGGGCTCGGGCGCCGTCACGGCGTTCTCGCAGGCCGACGGCTTCTTCGCGGTGCCGGCCAACCGGGCCGGAATCGACGCTGGCGAGACGGTCCGGATCGCGCGCCTCGGCCGCGCCGCCCGCCCGCCGGACCTGATGATCGTCGGCAGCCACTGCCTCGGCCTCGACCGGCTGGTCGGGCGCCTCGCGGAAAACGGTGTCACCGCCCGCACCCTCTGGGTCGGCTCCGCCGGGGGGCTGGCGGCCCTGCGCCGGGGCGAGTGCGACCTCGCCGCCATGCACCTGCTCGATCCCGAGACCGGGCGCTACAACGCGCCCTACCTCACCCCGGGCCTCGCCCTGGCGCCGGGCTGGCGCCGGCTGCAGGGCGTGGTCTTCCGGGCGGGCGATCCCCGCTTCGAGGGCGCGTCGGCGCAGGACGCGGTGGCGCGGGTCCTCGCCGATCGCGATGCCGTGATGGTCAACCGCAACACCGGCGCCGGCACGCGGGCGCTGATCGACGGCCTGCTGAACGGCGCCCGGCCCCCCGGCTACTGGAACCAGCCGCGCTCGCACAACGCCGTCGCGGCGGCGGTGGCGCAGGGGCGGGCCGACTGGGGCGTGGCGATCCGCACGGTGGCGGAGGCCTACGGCCTCGGCTTCCTGCCGCTGACCGAGGAGCATTACGACTTCGCCTATCGGGAGGACCGGCGGGACGAGCCGGCGCTCGCGACGTTCCTCGCCCTCCTGTCGGACGAGGCCCTCGCCGCCGACCTCGCCGGTCTCGGCTTCACCCGTCCGGGAGCCTGACCATGCGGGTGATCGGGCTTGCCGGCTGGAGCGGTGCGGGCAAGACGACGCTCCTCGTCCGCCTGATCCCGGTCCTGCGTGCCCGGGGCCTGCGCGTGGCGACGCTCAAGCACGCCCACCACGCCTTCGACGTCGACCAGCCCGGCAAGGATTCCTGGCGCCACCGCGAGGCCGGGGCGTCCGAGGTGATCGTGTCGTCGCGCCGCCGCACCGTGCAGATCCGCGAGGTCGAGGAGGAGGCGCGCCTGCCCGATCTGCTGCGCCGGTTCGCCCCCTGCGATCTCGTGGTGGTCGAGGGGTTCAAGCGCGAGGCCCACCCGAAGCTCGAGGTCTACCGCCACGCCAACGGCCGCCCGCCGCTCCACCCGGACGATCCCCGCATCGTCGCGGTGGCGAGCGACCACCCTTTCCCGGAGGCCGGCCGGCCGGTCGTGCCCCTCGACGCGGTGGAACTGGTCGCCGATATCGTGCTGGCGCGGTCGGAGCCCTTCGCCGCGGTGCTGGAGAGGTTGGACAGCCATGGCGCAGCTGACTGACGACTGCTTCGCCTTCGGCGGCCCGCTGCTCTCGGTCGAGGAGGCCGCCGCCCTCATCGCCGAGCGGGTGCCGGTTCTGGCCGGGATCGAGACGGTCTCCCTCGTCGAGGCCGACGGGCGGATCGCCGCCGGGGGCGTGCTGGCCGGCCTCGACCTGCCGCCCTTCGACAATTCCGCCGTCGACGGCTACGCCGTGCGCTTCGCCGACCTCGCGGCCGGGCCCGAGACGGTGCTGCCGGTGCGCGGCCGCGAGGTCGGCGAAGC
>NZ_LABY01000114.1 GCF_001043975.1 Methylobacterium variabile | reverse complement strand
CCCGTCCGTAGCCGATCGCACCAGGTATGTAACGTTATAAAGTTACATTCCTCGCTCCGACGCGCGGGATGGCGAACGTGCCGGGCGCACGCTGCATCGGCGGGTCGGACGACAGGGACGGCGGGCACGGCGGGACGGCGAGGCTGTGGCACGTCACCGCGAGCGACAGCGCGACGGCTGCTCTCGCAACCGCCTCGACACCCATCAGGACACCCCGCCCGACGTGCTCGCGTGTGACCACGGCTGACGGCAGGTCTCCTGGCTCACGGGTCAGCGCCTGCCATCGTCTTCCCAGGGATTCTGACGCCCCAGTGACGTGGTGATGGAAGGCTCGCCGCTCACAGTTGCGGGGGCAGCCGCGGGTTCACGCTCCGACGGAGCCCTCACCGCGTTCCCTTTTGATCCCCGAAGGGAACCGTCGATCGGTAGCTTAGCGGTTCGATGGCGGAGGAGCAATCGGGCGACACAACCAATCGCTTCGTCCGCGGCGCCGCACATGCCTCTCTATGCTCGCATGTGACAGCGCTGCTCGCGGACAAGAAGGTGCAGGATCTGCCCTCTCCCGAGTGGGGGCAGGTATGCCGCTCACCTGCTTCAACCGCTTCCGGCCCGCGACGGGGCGCCTGCCGGGGAAGCCCGATGCAGGGCAGGGCTTCGCCTGCAAGCGCCACAAGGATTCTCAACCACGCCGCGCAATGCGCATCGACGCCGCCCCGGGCCCCTGACATACAGGGCCGCGACCCGGCCCGGCCGGGCCGCGAACACGCCCCGACAAGAATTCCCTGGGAGGTCCCCGATGTCGTTCCGCTCACGGGTCGCCGGCGCCGCCGGTCTCGCCCTGTCGCTCGCCGCATCGGTCGCCATGGGCTCGTCCGCCATGGCGCAGGACGCGAAGGCGCCGATCAAGATCGGGGTGCTCAGCGACATGAGCGGGCCGTTCGCCGACCAGGCGGGCACCGGCTCGGTGACGGCGGCGCAGCTCGCGGTCGAGGATTTCGCCAAGGAGGCCGGCGAGCTCAAGGTCGAGGTCGTCTCCGCCGATCACCAGAACAAGCCCGATATCGGGCTCGCCACCGCCCGGCGCTGGCTCGACCAGGAGGGCGTCTCGACCATCGTCGACCTGCCGAACTCCGCCGTGGCGCTGGCGGTCTCCAACCTGATGCGCGAGCGGCACCGGGTGGCCCTGGCCTCGAGCGCGCTCACCTCCGACCTGACCGGCAAGGCCTGCGCGCCGACCACCGTGCAGTGGGTCTCCGACACCTGGGCTCAAGGCTCGGCCACCGCCCGGGCCATCGCCGGCCGCGGCCTGAAGTCCTGGTACTTCGTCACCGTCGACTACGCGCTGGGCCATGCCCTGGAGCGCGACGCCACCGCGGCGCTGAAGGCCGCCGGCGGCACCGTGAAGGGCTCGAGCAAGCACCCGCTCAACGCCGGCGACTTCGCCTCGCCGCTGCTCTCGGCGCAGGGCTCCGGCGCCCAGGTGCTGGCGCTGGCCGATACGGGGGCCGACATGATCAACGCCGTCAAGCAGGCGGCGGAGTTCGGGGTGATGCCCGAGATGCGCCTCGCCGCCCTGTTCGTGCAGCTCTCGGACACCCACGCCCTCGGCCTCAAGGCCGCCCAGGGTCTCCAGCTCGCCAGCGCCTTCTACTGGGACCGCACCGACGGCACCCGCGCCTTCGCCAAGCGCTTCGGCGAGCGGATGAACGGCCGCATGCCGACCGAGAACCATGCCGGCGTCTACTCCTCGACCCTGGCCTACCTGCGGGCGGTGCGCGACACCGGCACCATCGAGGGCGAGAAGGTCGTGGCGGCGATGCGCGAGAAGCCGATCAACGATCCGCTGTTCGGCACCGTGACGGTGCGCCAGGACGGCCGGGCGGTGCACGACGTGTTCCTGTTCGAGGTGAAGGCTCCGTCCGAGAGCAAGGGCCCGTACGACTACTACAAGCTCCTCGACACCGTGCCGGGCGACCAGGCCTTCCGGCCGATGGCCGAGGGCGGCTGCCCCCTGGTGAAGTAACGCGAGCGCCCGACGTCGTCGGGCCCTCGACATCGGGCGCGGGCCGTCCCAGTTCAGGTGTCGTCACCCGAAAGGCCCCCGCCATGACCGACGCCGTCCTGACCCTCAACGACGGGAAGCGCATCCCCCAGCTCGGCTTCGGGGTGTGGCGGCTCGAGAACGACGAGGCTCCGGCGATCGTCGGGGCGGCGCTCGAGGCGGGCTACCGCTCGATCGACACCGCGGCGGTCTACGGCAACGAGGCCGGGGTCGGCCGGGCCATCGCCGCCTCGGGCCTGGAACGCGACGAGATCTTCGTCGCCACCAAGGTCTGGAACGACCGCCACGGCTACGACGAGACCCTGCGGGCCTGCGAGGAGTCGCTCGCCCGCCTCTGCCTCGACCACGTCGATCTCTACCTCGTCCACTGGCCGGTGCCGCAGCGCGGCGCGTATGTCGACACCTGGCGCGCCCTGATGCGCCTGCGCGAGGACGGCCGCGCCCGCTCGATCGGCGTCTCGAACTTCACGATCGAGCACCTGAAGCGCGTCATCGACGCCACCGGCTCGACACCCTCGGTCAACCAAGTCGAGCTGCATCCGCGCTTCCAGCAGGACGAGCTTCGCGCCTTCCACGCCGAGGCCGGGATCGTCACCGAGGCCTGGGCGCCGCTCGGCCGCGGCGCGGTGCTGGACGACCCCGTCATCCGGGAGGTCGCCGAGAAGCACGGCCGCACCCCGGCCCAGGTGGTGCTGCGCTGGCACCTCGACATCGGCAACGTCGCGATCCCGAAATCGGCCACCCCCGCCCGCATCCGCGAGAACCGCGAGGTCTCGGGCTTCACCCTCGACGCCGACGACCTCGCCCGCATCGGTGCCCTCGACGACCCGGCGGGGCGGATGGGGCCGGATTCGGACACCTTCGGGGCGTGAGCCGCGGCTTGATCGGCCGGGCCGGCCCGGCCTAGTTTCCGGCTCCCGCCGAGCTTTCACGAGGCAGATGGTGAGCGGCCGCACGCCCCCCGAGACCCGCGCCGCCTATCGGCGCTTCGTGCCGATCAGCACCCGCTGGGCCGACAACGACGTCTACGGCCACGTCAACAACGTGGTCTACTACGCCTTCTTCGACACCGCGGTGAACGGCGTGCTGATCGCGGAGGGCGCCCTCGACATCGCGAACAGCCCGGTGATCGGCCTCGTGGTCGAGACCGGGTGCCGCTACTTCCGCTCGATGGCCTTCCCCGACCGGGTCACCGCCGGGATCCGGGTGGCGCACCGCGGCACGTCGAGCGTGCGCTACGAGGTCGGGCTGTTTCGCAACGACGAGGAGGAGGCCGCGGCGCAGGGCCACTTCGTCCACGTCTACGTCGACCGGACGACGCAGCGCCCGGTGCCCCTGCCGGAGGACCTGCGGCGGGTGCTGGAGCCGCTGGCCACGTGATGGCAGACAGCCGGTAGGCCGCACGGGCCTTTGGCCCTCAGCGGCCTGCGGCCGCCACGAAGGCAAGGTTCGCCCCTTACGGCTTGTTGCAGCCGGCAGCACCCCGCAAGCTGCCGGCACTGCAACCGGAGGTCCAGCCCATGCCGCCGCGCATCCCGCTCCGCCCCGCGGGCCCGGGTCCCGTCGGGCTCATCGCCCTCGCCCTCGCGATCCTCGCCGCCGGCCTCGTCCTGGAGGGGCGCCCCGTGGACGCCTCGGTCTCGCCCGGTGCGACGATGTCCGAGGTCCCCTCCCGCCCGCTGCCGAGCCCGGAGACGATGCTCCGGGACATGATCGGCCGCGACTGAAGAGATCTGCCTGAGGGATCCTTGTCCGTGACCGATCTTCTCTCCGGCGGGCCCGGCCCGCTCGGCTGGGCCGTGATCCTCGCCACCTTCCTGCTCGCCGGCTTCGTCAAGGGCGTGATCGGCCTCGGCCTGCCGACGGTGGCGGTCGGGCTCCTCGCCACCGTGATGACGCCGGCCCAGGCAGCGGCCCTGCTGATCGTGCCTTCCTTCGTCACCAACATCTGGCAGCTTCTCGCCGGCCCGCGCTTCGGGGCCCTGCTGCGGCGGCTGTGGCCGATGATGGCGGCGATCGCGGTCGGCACGGTGGCGAGCGCCGGGCTCATCGCCGGCGCCAAGGGGCCGGGCCCGGCGAGCGCGCTCGGCGCCGCGCTCGTCGCCTACGCGGTGATCGGGCTCGCCGGACTGTCCTTCCGGGTGCCGGCCGGCACAGAGCCGTGGCTGTCGCCGGTCGTCGGCCTCCTCACCGGTCTCGTCACCGGGGCGACCGGCGTCTTCGTGATCCCGGCGGTGCCCTACCTCCAGGCGCTGGGCCTCGACCGGGACGGGCTGATCCAGGCGCTCGGGCTGTCCTTCACGGTCTCGACCCTGGCGCTCGCCGCCGGCCTCGCCCGGGAGGGCGCGCTGCCCCTCGCGGCCGGCGCCGCCTCGCTCGTCACCCTGGCCCCGGCGCTCCTCGGCATGGCGGCCGGCCAGTGGCTGCGCGGCCGGGTTTCCGCCTCGACCTTCCGGCGCGCCTTCCTGATCGGCCTCCTGCTCCTCGGCGGCCACCTCGCCCTGCGGCCGTGGCTCTGACGCCAGCGGCCGGATGCGTCGGCATCCGAGGCCCGTCGAGGTGAAGCCGGGCTACTCGTCCTCGTCCTCGAGGGGGCGCAGGATCTGCATCCGGCGGCCCATCGGATCCTCGAAGGTGGTGCGGCGCATCACCAGGAAGCCGCCGTCCCGGCCGCGCCGGATCCGGTCGGCCCGGGCATCGACCCAGAGATCGACGTCGCCGTAGCCGCGCATGTCAGGCGACGGCAGGGGGCGCGCGTACCGGACCGGCCTGACGGCCGGGGGCCGCAGGGCGGCGGCCCGGGTGGCCGGCGCCTCGGGCACGAACCGCCGGCTCGGGCGCTGCGCCACCCGGCTCCGCACCTCCTTGCGCCGCACGACCGCCGGGCGCTCCGCGCGCGCCTGCCGCACGTGCGCCCGCGCGGGCCTCGCCACGCGGGCGGTGTCCGGTGGGGTGGGCCTGGCCGCCTCCTGCGGGGCAGGGGCCTCGGCCGGCTTGGTCGGCGGATCGCTCCAGGGGCGCCCGCCCGGGGCGGCCTGATCCTGCGCCCTCGCCGGCGGCGCGCATAGGATGCCGAGCAGGAGAGCGAGGCCGACTGAGCGGCGCATCCCGTCACGCATGATCGCACCTCCGGATCGGCAGGCCTGCCTGCCTCGCCCCTCGGTTCCGCTGCGGGCCGAGCGCCGCGCGGTAGTCAAGCTCGGTCGTCGCAACCTGACCGTGTTGTGGAAGGTAGCGGCACGCGGCACCGCCGTCCACGCGATGACGTTACGAATCCACTCCCGTGTGCCCCGCCGGCGCGTCCAGGTCCGGGACGTCGGCCTGTCCGCGGCGGGGGAACCGGCGCCGCTCCTTCGCGTTACGGGCGCGGTACGCCGCTCCCGACTCGTCCACGCTCGAACACCCGCCGGGCCTGCCGCTTGCCACCGTGGCGTCATGTCCATGCCGGGGGAAGCACCCATGATCCAGTTCGACACGAAGGCGTCCGGCGCGGCACAGGCCGCAACCGTCGCCGTTCCATTCGAGGGCAAGTTGCGCCAGGCCGCGATGGTGCTCACCCTGGCGATCGGCGTTCCGCTGGTGCTGGCCTGGTTCGGGCTGCTCAGCTGGGGGGTGCTCTGGCTGGTCAGGATCGTGCTCGCGCTCTAGCGCATGCTGCCGCAGCGCCCGCACGCCACGCGCAGGTCACGCCGCCCTCAGCCTCGTGGGGCGATCCGGCCGAGCGGTGATGGTCGGGCAGTCGTCGCCGTGACGATGTGCGATGGAGTTTGGAGAGGCCCGAGGGCCGCTCCGCTCTCTCAGGACAACCGAGATTACGTCCCGCGGGAAGCCGCCGCGGTCGTCGGCGCGGCTCCGTCGTATGAGGGAATGTCCCGCCCCGCCAGGCGTGCGTCGCCTGCCAAGCGTGCGTCGCTCCGGGTCGGCCCGCTCGTCGCCGGTCCGGGCGAGCCGTTCGGCACGGATTGGCCCGGGCGAATGCCGCCGACCAGCGTCTCGACCGCGTTGCCGCCGGTCGCGAACCCGGCCTCGTTCAGCAAGGCTCCGAGGATCGGCGCGTTGTACTGGTAGCGCAGCAGGTGGCCCGAGAGGCTGTCGCCGAGGCTCGCCGAGGCGGTGCCGTTGCCGGGTCCGCTCCCGCCCTGGCCCATCATGCCGACGGCATCGAAGATCTTGATCGAATCGATCTTCTCGACGGCCTTCATGCTCTCGCGCAGCGCGCCGGGGATCATCTCCAGCCGCTTGAGGCCGGTCTCGTAGGCGCGCGCCTCCGCCGAGAGGGCGTTGCGGGCCTCGTTCATCTTCGTCTCGCGCGCGGCCTCCGCCTCGCCGAGCCTGGCGATAGCCTCGGCCTTCGAGGTCGCGGCTTGCGCCTCGGCCTGGGCGAGCGTGGTGATCGCGGTGGCGCGATCCTCCGCGGCGCGGCGCTCCGCCTCCGCCGTGACGGTGATGCCGGTGGCCTCCCGCTCCGCGTCGCGCTTGGCCGCGATGACGGTGACCTCGCGCTCCCGCTCGGCGATCTCCTTCGCCTTGGCGGTGGCGACGCGCTCCTCCGCGGCGACCGCCAGGGCCTCGGCGGCCTTGGCGGCGGCGCGGGCCTCGGATTCCTTCTGCGAGCGCTCGGCGATCTTGATGGCGTTGTCCTGGAGCAGGAGCTGGCGCTCGCGCTCGGCCTCGGCGTTGCGCTGGGCGATGGCGAGGTCGGCCTCGATGCGGGCCGACTCGGCGTTCCGGCGGGCCTCGGCCTCGCGCAACTGGATCGCCTGCTCGCGCTCGATCCGGGCCGATTGCTCGCTCTGCTGGGCGCGCTGCTCGGCCTGGGCGGTCTCGGCGCGGGTCTCGGCGGTCTTGTTGGCGATGTCGCGCTCCTGCGCGAGCTCGGCCTCGCGGGTCGCCTTGCGGATCTCGAGCTGGCGCAGGGACGTCTCGCGATCCTTCTCGGCGACCGCGACCTCCGCGTCGCGGACCGTGGCGTTGCGCTCCTTGCGGCGCTGCTCGGTGATCTCCTTGAGGCGCGCCAGGCCCTCCGCGTCGAAGGAGTTGTCCGGGTTGAAATGCTCGATCGAGGTCTGGTCGAGCCGGGTCAGCGAGGCGGATTCGAGCTCGAGGCCGTTGTGCCGCAGGTCGCCCGAGACGGCCTCCTGCACCCCCTTCACGAAGTCGGCGCGCTTCTCCTGAAGGTCGGGCAGGCTCATCCCGGCGGCGACCGCGCGGAGCGCGTCGACGAACTTCGCCTCGATCAGCTCGCGCAGGAGGTTGGCGTCGTTGGTGCGGTCGCCGAGCGTCTGGGCGGCCAGCGCGATCGACTCCTCCTTGGGCTCGACGCGCACGTAGAACTCGACGGTGATGTCGGCCCTCAGGCGGTCCTTGGTGATGAGCGACTCGCTGCCCGAGCGCTTCACCTCCAGCCGCAGGGTGTTGAGGTTCACCATCGCGATCGAGTGGAAGACGGGCAGCAGCACCGCGCCGCCGTCGACCACGACCTTGCGCCCGCCGAGGCCCGTGCGGACGAAGGCGGTGTCGCGGGTGGTGCGCCGGTAGAGGCGCGAGAACACGAAGCCGATGCCGAGCAGCGCGACCAGGATGATGACGGCCGGCACCAGCAGGCCGACGAGTTTCACGTCGAGGAGGTCCATGGGGATCCCTTGGTTGGCGAGGCGCGGATCAGAGGTCGGGGCCGGCCGGCACCGCGAGGAACACGGCCTCGGCGCGGTCGACGAGCAGCACGCGCTCGCCCCGGGCCATGGCGGGCGCGTCGGGCGCGGCGCGGGCGCGCAGGAAATGCGCGTTGCCGTACCGGTCCACGGCGCGGACCTGGCCCGGCAGGCCGGCATCGAGCGGCCCGAGCGTGACCTCGGCCGTCGTGCCGATCAGGTCGTCGGCGGTGATGGCGTAGCTCTCGTCTCGCGGGATCACCCTGGCGATGGTCCGCGACGATTGGCGCAGCACCGGCACGGTGACGGCGAGCGCAAGACAGACGGCACCTGCGCCCGGCAGCGGCCCGAGCACGGCGCTCGCGGCGGCCTGGAGGGCGAAGCCGATCAGCGCGAAGACGGCGAGGGCGACGATCAGCAGGATCAGGAACGGCACCCGCCCGACATTGAGCCAGGACAGCCAGGAGGCCGGCGAGAGCGCGCTCGACGCCTCGGCCCCGGTCTCCGGGCCACCATGGCCGGCGCCGCCCTCCTGCCCGAGCAGCCCGTCGACGAGGTCGGACAACGAGTGGCCGATCACCAGCGAGATGCCTTCCACCAGCACCAGCCCGACCATCACCAGGGCGGCGAGCGTGAAGGGAAACAGGGCCGGGGCGGCGAAGGCGCTCACGACGGCCGCCCCTGCTTGAGCGCCGCGAGCCGCTGCGCGATGACGTGGTCGCGGTGCAGCCGGTCGAGATCCTCGACGCCCGCCTCCGCGGTCGCCGCGGCGGTGCCGGTGGCGCGGTCGATGGCGCGCAGCGAGCGCTCCAGCTTGCCCGCGCGGGCCGCATCGTCGTCGTAGCCGGCGAGCGGATCGCCGCCGCGGCCCTGGGGCTTGCTGAGCAGGCTGATGCGGTGCTCGGCGTCGCGCCGCGCCGCGAGGGCCGCCTGCACCGCCTTCGACGCCGCGTCGTGCCGCTCGGCCACGCTCGCGAGGCTCGAATCAATCGCCTCGATCTGGCTCTCCAGGTCGATCTGCCGGGCGATGCCGGCCCGGGCGAGGTCCTCGCGCCCGCTCGTCAGGGCCGTCTGGAGCTTGTCCGGCAGCGCCGTCAGCTCGGCCTCGAGCTGGCCGCGCCGGGCGGCGAGGCGATGCTCCTCCGCCCTGACCTTGCCGAGGTCGCGCCGCGCCTCCTCGATCACCTCGTCGATCTCGCGCAGGGCCTGCTGCGCGATCGCGAGGCCGTTGCGGTCCTCGACCGCGTCGAGCGCGGCGTTCGAGAGGCCGCCGATGATGCGGCCGACGCGGGTGAGGATGGTCTCCGGCATGGTCTGGGTCTCCTGCGGAACGGTGACGCCGGCCTGGATGGTCAGCGCGTCGGCGGCGACGACGAGCCGGGCGCTCGAGGACCCGCGCCAGGGGCCGCCATAGCCCTGGACGCGGTAGGGCATGGTGCGGCGGCCGGTGAGCGTCGTCAGGGCGATCACCGAGGGGCCCTTCACCGAGAACAGCTTGTCGTCGAGCGGCATCGCCGTGATCGTCGCCGGATCGAGGCCGCTTGCCTGTGCGAAATCGCGTATCCCGAGCGTCACGAGCCTGGCAGGCAGGCTGGTCTCGTCCCGCACCGGCCGGTAGCCCAGCGCCGTCAGGGCCACGACATCGGCCCCGAGCCCGTGCTCCAGCCGGATCCTGTCCAGGATCGCGGGGATGCGGCGATAGGCGTCGAGGAGGGCGCGGACCGCCGAGAGGTCGTCCGCATCCGGCAGGAGCCGGTAGGTCAGGGTGGCAGGGAACGGGTGGGCCCTGGTCATTCCCTAACGTAAAACACCGATTTGGTGTTTTCAAGATTGTGCGGGCCCGCCCCGCCTGGGGATATGGAGCGTCAGGTGCTCCCCTCCGGCAGGCGGCTCGGCGCCTACCGAGGGAGCGCCGGGAGCAACCCGGGCCGGCGCGGCCCGAGGGTTGCAGGAGCATCGGGGCGATGCCAGGAAACAGGCGTCCGCATCTGCCGCCCCGGAGTACCCGCCATGCTGTCCATCGACCTCAATTCGGACCTTGGCGAGGGCTTCGGCGATTACCGCTGCGGCGACGATGCCGCGATGCTGGAGGTGGTGACCTCGGCCAACGTCGCCTGCGGCCTGCACGCCGGCGACCCGGAGATCATGGCCCGGGCCTTCGCCATCGCGCGGGAGCGCGGCGTCGCGGTCGGCGCCCATCCGGGCTACCCGGACCTGTGGGGCTTCGGCCGCCGGGTGCTGCCCTTCACCCCCGGCGAGGTCGAGCGCCTGATCGCCTACCAGGTCGGTGCCGCGGCGGGGCTCGCCGCCTATGCGGGACACCGCCTCACCTACGTCAAGGCGCACGGGGCGCTCGCCAACCTAGCGGCGGTGGAGCGGGAGGTGGCGGACGCCATTGCCAAGGCCGTCAAGGCGGTCGACCCGTCCCTGTCGCTGCTCGCCATCGCTCTCACCGCCCAGGTGGCCGCCGGCGAGGCGCAGGGCCTCGACGTGCATCAGGAGATCTTCGCCGACCGCGGCTACACCGAGGCCGGGTTCCTGATCCCCCGCGGCCAGCCCGGCGCGATGATCACCGACGCGGCCGAGGCCGCCGACCGGGTGCTCGCCATGGTGCAGGAGGGGGCGATCATCGCGGCGAGCGGCCGGCGCCTGCCGACGCCGATCCGCTCGGTCTGCGTCCACGGCGACTCCGCCCACGCCGTCGCCACCGCCCGGGCCGTGCGGGCGCGGCTCGAGGGTGCCGGCGTGCGCCTCGCCCCCTTCCGGGCCTGATCGGCGATGGAGAGCCCCCGCCTCCTCGATGCCGGCGAGGCCGCCCTGGTGGCGGAGTTCGGCACCACCGTCGATCCGGCCATCCACGACCGGGTGCTCGCCCTCGACGACGCGCTCCGGGCCGAGCCGCCGCCCGGCCTGCGCGAGACGGTCCCGACCTACCGCTCGCTGATGATCCACTACGACCCCCTGGTGCTCGACCGGGACGACCTTGCCGGGCGGGTGCGGGCGCTCGCCGCCCGGCCGGCCGCGGCGCGGGCCGGCGCGGCCGTGTGGACGCTGCCCTGCTGCTACGATCCCGCCTGCGCCGAGGACATCGCCGCGGTGGCGCAGGCGACGGGGCTCACGATCGAGCGCGTCGCCGCCCTGCACGCGGGGGCCGAGTACCGGGTCTACATGTACGGCTTCGCCCCGGGCTTCGCCTATCTCGGCGGCCTGCCGCAGGAACTCGCGGTGTCGCGCCGCGCCACGCCGCGCCCGCCGCACCCGGCCAACGCCCTCCTGATCGGCGGCGGCCTCGCGGCGGTCGGCACCTTCCCGATGCCGACCGGCTGGTACGTCGTCGGCCGCACCCCGGAGCGGCTCTACGCGCCGCACCGGCCCGAGCCGTTCCCGGTCGCCGTCGGCGACACCCTGCGGTTCGAGGCGGTGGACGCCGCCACCTTCGCGGCCCTCGAGGATCGCGCCGCCTCCGGCGAGGTCGTCGCCCAGCGCCGGGAGGCCGCATGACACCGCGTCTCAGCATCCTGTCCGCCGGCCCCGGCGTGACCCTCCAGGACGGGGGCCGCCACGGCTACCTGCGCTACGGCATCACCGCCGCCGGCCCGATGGACCCGCTCGCCCACGCCACCGCCAACCGGGCGCTCGGCAATCCCGCGGGCGCCACGGCCCTCGAAGTGTCGCTCGGCGGCGTCGAGGTGACGGCCGAGGGCGGGCCCCTCGGCGTGGCGCTGGTGGGCGGCGAGTTCCGGATCAGCCTCGACGGTGCGCCCCTGCCGCCGGCCTGCGCGCTGACGCTGATGCCCGGCAGCAGCCTCCACGTGCGGGCCGGCCGGGCCGGGGCCTGGGCCTATCTCGCGGTGGCGGGCCGCCTCGACCTCGAGCCCACCCTCGGCTCGACCGCGACCCACACCCGCTCCGGCTTCGGCGGCCTCGACGGCCGGGCGCTCCGGTCCGGCGACCGGCTGGCGGTGGTCGATGCCCGCCCCGGCCCCGCCGAGCCCCACGCCCTGGTGGCGCCCTGGCTCGCCCGGCCGCCAGAGGAGATCCGGGTGGTCCTCGGCCCCCAGGACGACTTCTTCGCTCCTGAGCAGATCGCCGCCTTCCTGGCGGGGCCCTGGACGGTGACCACCAAGGGCGACCGGATGGCCTGCTTCCTCGACGGCACGCCGCTCACCCATGCCAAGGGCTACAACATCGTCTCGGACGGCATCGCCATGGGGGCGATCCAGGTGCCGGGGGAGGGCTGGCCGATCATCCTGATGGCCGACCGCCAGTCCACCGGCGGCTACCCGAAGATCGCCACCGTGATCGGCCCCGATCTCGGGCGGCTGGCCCAGGCGCAGGGCGGCACGCGCCTGCGCTTCCGGGCGGTCGACCGCGCCGAGGCGGTGGCGGCCCGCCGGGCCGAGGCCGAGGCGCTGGCCGGGCCGGTGCCGATGGAGCCGCTGATCCGCACCGATTTCAGCGCCGAGTTCCTGCTCGGGCGCAACCTGATCGGCGGGGTGGTGGACGGGGCCCACGCTCCGTAGGTCGGGAGCCGACGAAGGCCGCACCGGAGCGAGCGTGCGCGAGGACCCTCGCGCCGACACCCGGCCGTGCGCGTGATCCGGGCCTGCCCGTTCGGCATCCCCGATGCTCGGCGGAGATCGCCGCGGCTTTCGCCGAGCATCGGATCCGCGGACGGCGCCAGCCCGAAAAGCTGGACGATATCCACCTGCGTCCCTACGCTGCCGTCCTCGGCGTCGTGTTGGGTTTGGAGCGAGTTTCATGGACGGGGGTTCGATGATGTCGCGGTGGGTGGCGGGCGCGATGCTGGCGCTCGCGTCGACGCAAGCTCTCGCCGCGGATGAACCTTCGCGCCTCGACCAGGTCATCGAACGCAAGGTCCTGAACGTCTGCACGACGGGCGACTACCGTCCCTTCTCGTACCGCCCCGACGGCGCCAACGACTTCGTCGGCATCGACATCGATCTCGGCCGCTCGCTCGCCAAGTCGCTCGACGCCGAGGCCGTCTTCATCCAGACCAAGTGGTCGAACCTGCTCGCCGACTTCAAGGCAAAGTGCGACATCGCGATGAGCGGCATCTCGGTCACGCTGCCGCGCCAGCGCGAGGCCTTCTTCAGCGAGATGTACCTCGTGAATGGCAAGGCGCCCATCGTCCGGTGCGACGACGTCTCCAAGTACCAGACGACGGACGCCATCAACCAGCCCTCGACCCGCGTCGTCGTGAACCCCGGCGGCACGAACGAGCGGTTCGCCCGCGCCAACCTCGCCAAGGCGCAGATCCAGCTCTTCCCGGACAACCGCGTCATCTGGCAGGAGATCGCCCAAGGCCGCGCCGACGTCATGGTCGCGGAGTCGGTCGAGGTGAAGCTCCAGGAGAAGCTGCATCCCGGCCTGTGCGCGGTGAACCCCGACAGGCCCCTGCAATACGGCGAGATGGGCTTCCTGCTGCCGCGCGGCGACACGGTGTTCAAGGCCTACGTCGACCAGTGGCTGCACCTGACCAAGGCCTCGGGCGAGTTCGACAGGGTCTTCGACGCCAACATGAAGTGAGGGCCGGCGGTCGTTCGATCCGGCGGTGTGACGGAGACGGTCGGTCACCAGATTGGTGGTGACGCGGCTCGTCGCGCCTTCCGGTGCCACAGCGTCAGGCTGCCTTTGCGGCTCGCAGGCCTGGACCGATGTGCCCGAACGCTACAGGCTCGACCCGTCACGCCACGTCCCGGGACCATGCAGCTACGGATGCTGCTCCGGAAAGCCGTGCCGCGCGTGCAGCGCCCGCAGGATCGCGTCCTTGTCGTCGACGAAGCGGACCGCACCGTGGCGGCCGGTGGCGAGGGCGTCCGGGGCGTCGGGGGCGAGCACCAGCAGCGGCAGCGACTGGTGCGCCGCGCCGACGCGCTCGATGAGCGCCTGCCGCGGCCGCGGCCAGGGCAGGCGCGTCACGTCGAGGCGCGCAGCGAGAGCCGGAAATCCCGCGAGCACGCCCTCCAGCAGGGCGCAGTGCCAGCAGTAGAAGCGCCGGCCCGGATAGGCCGGGTCGGCGAAGTCGGGCGCCAGCAGGTAGAGGTGGTCGCGCAAGGGCGCGGGCTCCCGGCGCTCACACGTCCTGGCGCGGCAGCATCCGGTCGAGCAGGCCGTCCCGGCGCACGATCAGGTGCCAGGCGGTCGCCAGCACGTGGAGCGCGACCAGGGCGTAGACCGCGTACTGGCCGACGAGATGGATCTGGTCGGCGAGGTCGGACACCGCCTTGTTCTTCTCCATGAAGGGCGGGATCGGGAAGAGGTAGAAATATTGTGTCGTGCTGCCGGCGGCGGCCGACATCACGAAGCCGCTCACCGGCATCAGCAGGAAGACGAGGTAGAGCAGCCAGTGGTTGATCCGGCCGAGGATCGCCAGGCCCCGCGGCACGTAGACTTCCGGCGGCGCCGGATTCCAGGCGCGCCACAGGATGCGGATGGCGACGATGACGAGGATCGTCAGGCCGACCGACTTGTGCATCTGGAAGAAGAAGCCCTTGCTCGGGCTCGCCGGCAGGCTCACCGCCACCCAGGCGAGGGGCAGGACTGCCAGCACCAGCGCGACGGTGAGCCAGTGCAGGGCCTGGGAGAGGGCGGTGTAGCGCGGCTGCTCGACGCGGGTGATCTTCGCTGGAGCGCGGGCGGACAGGTCGATCATCCGAGACATTCCCAAAGGTCGCGCCACCGTCACGGCGCGGAGACAATTCTCCGCGCAGGCTAGACTGCCGGCGACGCCCGGTCACCCTGGAATCGCTCGAAAAGCCGGGGACAGTCCGTGGCCTCGGTACTCCGCCGCGGCGTCAGATCGCCGCCGCCGGGTCGCCGCCGAGGGGATTGCCGTCGTCCTCGTTGCGCGAGTCGCGCCGGCGCCGACGGCGCCCGCCCTCGGCGAGGGACTGGGCCAGGGCCCGGAACGGCGCGGTCAGGCGGCGCACGTCCTCGGCGCGCTCCATGAGGCGCTCGCCGTTGCGGATCTCGCGGTCGAGGCGCGCCATGGTGCGGGCGAGCGCCGGGTCGTCGTCCTCGAGCCAGGTCTCCATCGTGCGGGCGAAGGCGATCACCACGCCCTGGAGCTTCAGGCGGCCGAGGGGCCCCTCGGTGCTGATCCCCGCCGAGGCCAGCATGAAGCGCTGGGAGTTGAGCGCCACCTGGTTGAGCGCGGCCAGCGACAGCGGGTCGCCGCGCAGTGCGAAGGCGATGCGGCGCAGGGCCGGCTTGTAGGGGTCCATCGCGTCGAGGCGGCGCATCAGCACGTCGAACAGCCGCTCGCGGGTCGGCTCCTCGGCGAGGTCGTCGCTCGCGCCCTCCAGCACCTGCTTGTCGATCATGCGCGAGAAGCCGCCGAGCACCGCGCCCTTAGACGGATAGACGTCGCGGAACTCGGCCAGGCTGACGCCGGCCTCGCGGGCGATGTCGGTGATCTCGATGTCGTTCCAGGGCTGCTCGGCGGCGAGGCGCATCAGCGCCTCGACGATCGCCTCCCGCGGCGGCAGGCGGGGGGCATCCGGCGGGTCGCCGGCGCCGTTCTGCTCGCCGGGCGTCTGGGGGGTGCGGGCCATGGGGCGCTCCGATACCGTGGGCGGACTGAAGGGCGCGCTCGCCGGGATTGCCAGGCCCGGTCGTGCCGCCGTCACCGCCTATCTAGGGAACGCCGAAGCCCACGGGCAGGGGCCCGCGGCGACGCGTCCGGGCGGGTCCGCTCCGCGATGCCCCGACCCGCAGGGCCGACGTCTCAGCCCGCCAGTTCCTCGGCCCGACGCCGGGCCGCCGCCACCGCGTCCCGCATCAGGAGGGCCAGGCCGTCCTCAGCCATCAGCACGGCAAGGGCCGCCGCGGTCGTGCCTCCCGGCGAGGTGACGTTCTGCCGCAACGTCCCGGGCTCCTCGGGGCTCTGCCCCAGGAGCTCGCCCGCTCCCGCCACGGTCTGGCGGGCGAGCCGCGCCGCGACCTCGGCGGGCAGCCCGGCGGCGATGCCGGCCGCCGCGAGGGTCTCGGCCAGGAGGAAGACGTAGGCCGGGCCGGAGCCCGAGACCGCCGTCACGGCGTCGATCAGCTCCTCGCCGTCGAGCCACTCGACGAGCCCGACGCCGGCGAGCAGCGCGTGCGCCACCCGGCGCTGGTGCTCGCTCGTCTCCGGCGAGGCCGCCGCCCCGGTCGCGCCGCGGCGGATGCTCGCCGGCAGGTTCGGCATCGCCCGAACCACCGCGCGGGCCCGCGGCAGGCGCTCCCTCAGGTTCGCGATCGTCTTGCCGGCGAGCACCGAGACCACGAGGGTGCCGGGCCCGGCGAGCGCCGCCGCCGCGGCGGCGGCCGCCTCGAGGCCCTGCGGCTTGATCGCCAGCACCAGGGCCTCGGGCTCGCCCGGCGCCGCCGGGTTGAGGGCGACGCCGTGCGCGGCGCACAGGGCCGCCATGGCAGGCGCGGGGTTGGGGTCGATCACCGCGACGCGCTCGCCCGGAAGCCCGTCGGCGAGCCAGCCTTCCAGCAGCGCCCCGCCCATCTTGCCGGCGCCGACCAGGATCAGCGAGGCCGGCAGGTGCGCCCGGGCCGAAGCCGGATCGCTCACGCCTCGCCCTCGGTCTCGAACAGCACGGCGTCGAGGGCCTCCCGGGCGGTCTTGCCGGCCCAGATCACGAACTGGAACGCCTGGAAGTAACGCTCGCAGGCCTCGACCGCGGTCTTGAGCATCGTCTCGCACTGGCCGTGCGTCGGCTCGGCGCCGCCGGTGAGCAGGAGCGCGTGGCGGAACATCACCACGTGCTCGCTGTTCCAGAGGTCGAAATGGCCGACCCAGAGCTGCTCGTTCACCAGGGAGACGAGCCGCAGCACCTCGTTGCGCCGCCGTTCCGGCACCTTCAGGTCGAAGGCGGAGGCGACGTGGAGGGCCTCCACGTCCTCGATCCAGGTGAAGGCGACGTGGTACTCGGCCCACTGGCCGGCCACGGCCACCGACATCTCGTCGGTCTCGGCGCGATCGAAGATCCAGTCCCGAAGGGAGGCGAGGCGTTCGACGACATCGAGCGGATGCTCGGCGCGGGTCAGGTCGTCGATGTTGAGCTGGGTCATGGCGATCCAAGTTTGGCTCGTCCGAGCGGGAAACAGCAGCGTCAGCGGACGCGGCGGCGTGTCGTCTTCAAGGCAGATCGCGACCCGAGCACGGTCAGGCGTGCAGGCGATAAGCTTAAGCGCCGACTTGTCTTCCCCCTGGCTGGCTGCGAATCAGTGCGTGACCCACTATAGCCCGGGCGAGTCCAGGGACTCAAAGCGGAAAGCCGCGGGGCCGGCGGCACGCCGCCGGCTATCCACCGAAGCTTCCTGTGCACAAGCGCGACGGCCCGTGCACCGGCCCGCGGGCGGCGATCAGGCCGTCGCGGTGCCGCCCGTTCCCGCGCCCTTGGGCTTCGAGGCCGGCTTGGACTCCGCGGACTTGACGTCGGCGGGCTTGGTCTCGGCAGGCTTGGTCTCGGTGGGCTTGGCCTCCAGCGCCGCGACCCGGGCCGCGAGGGCGTCGTTCTGGGCGCGCAGGGACGCCACGAGGTCGCGCAGCACCTCCACCTCCTCGCGGGTGGCCACGTCCATGTCCCGCAGCATGCGCTCGATCTGCGCCTTGACCATGGTCTCGGCCTCGCGGCGCACGCCCTGGGCCGCGCCGGCCGCGTCGGTCATCAGGCGGGCGAAGTCGTCGAACAGGCGATTCTGCTGCATGGGAATCCTCCGGGGCTGGTCCCGGCGCACAGACGTAGTGCATTTCTCGGCCGAATGGGCCCCGGTCCGGGCTTCGCATGGCCGCAAAATGCGGCACCATCGCGGAGCCGGGCGCCGCCCGGGCGGGGCGGCCGGCGCAGCGGTCCGAGGCGTGCGCGACGGTGTCGTGCCCGTCGGCGCGTTGCGCGACGATGTCGCGCCGGGACGCCAGCAACACACGGATGCACTTTGGCGGCTTCAAGCAAAACCCAGTCTGCGGCATAAGGCGGAACCGTGAGCACGACACCGCACATCCTGATCGTCGAGGACGATCGCGAGATCAGCACGCTGGTCGCCCGCTACCTGCGCGGCAACGATTGCCGGGTCTCGATCGCCGGCGACGGACGCGAGATGGACCGGCTCCTGGCCGATTCCCGGGTCGACCTGATCGTGCTCGACCTGATGCTGCCCGGCGAGGACGGGCTGTCGATCTGCCGGCGCCTGCGCGCCGCCTCGGGCGTGCCGATCCTGATGCTCACCGCCAAGGGCGAGGAGATCGACCGGATCGTGGGCCTCGAGATCGGGGCCGACGACTACCTCGCCAAGCCCTTCAATCCCCGCGAGCTGCTCGCCCGCATCCGGGCGATCCTGCGCCGCGGCGCATCTGCCCAGGGCCGCGACGACGAGGGGGTGCGCCGCCACGCCTTCGCGGGCTTCGTGCTCGATGCGGGCCTGCGCCAGCTCCTCAACCCGGACGGCGCCCAGGTGGCGCTCACCGGCGCCGAGTTCGACCTCCTGCACGCGATGTGCCTGCGCCCGGGCCGCGTGCTCTCCCGCGACCAGCTCCTCGACCTGACCCAGGGGCGCGCCCCGGGGCCGTTCGAGCGCAGCATCGACGTGCTGGTGAGCCGCATCCGCCAGAAGATCGAGCGCGATCCCCGCAACCCCGAGATGATCAAGACCATCCGGTCCGGCGGCTACCTGTTCACCCCGGAGGTGATCTCGACATGAACGGGCGGGGGCTTCTGCCGGGACGCATCGCCGGGCAGCTCGCCCTCCTGGTGGTCGCCGCCATCGTGGTGACCCACGTGGTCGTGACCGTGGCCTTCGTGCTGCTGCGGCCGGAGCTGCGCCGCTCCGACGAGCGGCCGAGCGCGCTCGCCAACCGCCTCGTCACCGTCGTCCACATGGTGGCGGCGGCCCCGGCGGAGGACCGGGCCGACATGGTGGCGGCGGCGCGCCACAGCGCCTCGGCCCTCCACCTGACCCTGCTGCCGTCCGACGCCCCGGACGCGCCCGCCGCGTCGAGCAACGACGTGCCGGAGATCACCGGCCTGCTGGCCGCCCTCGGCCCGGGCTACGGCGTCGCGGCGGAGCACACCCCCGGAGGCGCCGTGCATCTGCGGATCGCCGGGCCGGGCGCCCTGCAGCTTTCCGCCGACCTGCCGCCCCTGCCGCTGGCCCACCCGCCGCTCACCAGCGCGGTGCTCATCACCCTGGTCTTCCTCGCCCTCTCGCTCACGCTCCTGTCGATCTGGGCGACGAGGGCCCTCACCGCGCCCCTCGCCCGCCTCGCCGAGGCCGCCGAGGCCTTCGGCACCGCCACCGAGCCGCGGCCGCTGCCGCAGCGCGGCCCCGAGGAGGTGCTGGCGGTGTCCCGGGCGCTCGGGCGGATGCGCGACCGGGTGCTGCGCCTGATCGACGACCGCACCCACATGCTGGCGGCGATCAGCCACGACCTGCGCACCCCGATCACCCGCCTGCGCCTGCGGGCGGAGTTCCTCGAGGACGAGGGGCTGCGCCGGCAGTTCCTGCGCGACCTCGACCAGATGAACGCCCTGGTCGAGGCGGCCCTGTCCTTCGTGCGCGATGGCCAGTCCCGCGAGGGGCTCGGCCTCGTCGACCTCGCCTCGGTGGTGCAGACCGTCTGCGACGGCTTCGCCGATATCGGCGAGGCGGTGCGGGCGGAGGACCTGCGCCCCGCCCTGGTGCGGGGCTCGGCCGGCGAGTTGCAGCGGGCGCTCACCAACCTGATCGACAACGCCGTGAAGTACGCCGGCGGGGCCACCGTGCGCCTGGTCGAGGCGGGACCGAGTCGCGTCGCGGTCGAGATCCTGGACGAGGGCCCGGGCATCCCCGAGGAGGAGCGCGCCCTGATGCTCCAGCCCTTCGTGCGCGGCGACCGCGCCCGCACCCTCAACGAGGCCGGCGGGTTCGGCCTCGGCCTGTCGATCGCGAGCGCCATCGCCCAGTCGCACGGCGGCGTGTTCACCCTCGAGAACCGGAAGCCCCGCGGGCTCTGCGTCCGCCTCGAGCTGCCGCGGGCCGCCGGCGCGGTGCCGCGCCAGCCCGCGGCGCAGGCCGCCTGACGCCCGGATCGGCGAAACATCGGGCGACGTTGTAACCGGCCGTTGCGGCATGGTGCGGCGCAACAGGCGGAAACGCATGTCCCGCCCGCGCGCAAGATCTCTTAAGCAGCGGCGACCGCAGGCTGGTTCGCGCCGGGGCCGACGACGCGCCCCCGCCACCGCGAGGTCCCCCGATGACAGCCGTCTCCGCATCCAGCGCCGCCGCGCAGCAGGTGAGCTCACCCAAGCAGCGCCTCCTCGACCGCATCTCGGCGCAGCAGCAATCCGGTGCCCTCAGCGCCACCGACGCCGACGCGCTCTCGAGCGCGGTCCAGGACATCGACGCGGCGATGTCCGGTGCGTCGGGCACGGGCGGCAGGGCGCGCCTCGACCCGTCGCAGGCGAAGGGCCGGATGGACGACCTCATCGGCGCCGAGGTCGACAAGGGGACCCTGACGAGCGAGCAGGCCACGACGCTCAAGAGCCTCCTGTCGTCGCAGAAGGGCGGAGGGCAGGGCAGTCCCGGCGGCCCGCCTCCCGGGCCGCCGCCGTCCGGCGATGCCGCCGCGACGGGCGCGACGGGCGCCTCCGCCACGAGCGCCAGCGACCTGCTCTCGAGCTTCCTCAAGCAGCTGCAGGACGCACAGACCCAGGCGCAGGCGAGCGGCTACGGGGCGAGCGGCAGCACCGCGAAGACGGGCCAGGCGGCCAGCCAAGCGGCGATGTTCGACTTCGAGGCTTGAGCGTCACCGGGCCAGTTCACGCAAGCCGAGGCGGATCAGCGTCTTCGCCTCCATCCCGGCCGCACCCTCGCCGGCGCCCTTGAGCGCCGCGGCCACCGCCGCCGAGGCCTGGACCTGCGGGTAGCCGAGATTGACCAGCGCCGAGATCGCGTCGGCCACCGGCTGGGGCGCGGTGTTGGCCTCCACCGCCCCGGTGAGCTGGATCAGGGCCGGGTCGACGGGGGAGAAGGCCGGCGCCTTGTCCTTCAGCTCGGCGACGAGCCGGGCGGCGAGGCGCGGGCCGACGCCGGGCGCGCGGGCGACCGCGCCCTTGTCGCCGGTGGCGATGGCGGTGGCGAGGTCGCCCGGCTCCAGCGCCGAGAGCACGCCGAGCGCGACTCGGGTGCCGACGCCCTGCACAGTCTGGAGCAGGCGGAACCACTCGCGCTCCGCGTCGGCCCGGAAGCCGTAGAGGCGGATCATGTCCTCGCGCACGTGGGTCTCGATGGCGAGCTCCGCCGCCTCGCCGGGGCTGGGCAGGCGCTGGAGCGTGCGAGCCGAGCAATGCACCACGTAGCCGACGCCGTGGACGTCGAGGATGACGAAGTCCTCGCCGTAGGAATCCACCACGCCCTTCAGCTTGCCGATCATTGCCTTCAACGTCTCTGGCGGACCCGCGAGGCGCAGGCCCGGATGCGGGATCCCGGGCCTTACCCAGCCGTGCCCAGGCCCACAAGGCGAGCCGATGCCGCGCGTCGCGCCGCGGCGCCGTGAGGCGATGATCTGCAGGTGGCGCAGGTCGGCCTGGCGCATGCTGCGGCTCAGCTCGCGGCCGAGCCCCAGCTCGACCGTCGGCTTGCACCTTTCCGGGATTTTCACTAGGAACCGGGGGCACGTGCACGCGTCGGGGCGTAGCGCAGTCTGGTAGCGCATCTGGTTTGGGACCAGAGGGTCGCTGGTTCGAATCCGGCCGCCCCGACCATCCACCCACGGATCAGAGCCCGCGATGTCGACCGCCCGCATCTTCCGCCCTGCCAAGGACCCGACCCAGTCCGGCCTCGCCCGGACCAAGCAGTGGACGCTGGAGTTCGAGCAGACGAGCCCGCGGGAGACCGAGCCGCTGATGGGCTGGACCTCGTCCTCCGACATGCTGCAGCAGGTGCGCCTCGAGTTCGACACCAAGGAAGAGGCGATCGCCTACGCCACCCGCGAGGGCCTGGCCTACCGGGTCGAGGAGCCGCACCAGCCCCTGCGCAGGGGCATCTCCTACTCGGACAACTTCAAGTACAACCGCACCGCGCCCTGGACGCACTGAGTCGGGCGAGCCCGGCCAAGGTCCCCCGGCGGCGCGAGGACGGCCCGCCGGGCAGGACCGAACGGACGCCGGCGGATCAGAACGCGTAGCGCACGCCGCAATACGGCAGCTCCTCCGCGAGCAGCGCCTTGAACCGGGACAGCCAGCGGCCCTTCCAGCCGGTGCGGTAGCGCAGGTTCTCCATCCCGCCCTCGGAGCGCTTCGTCTCCTGGATGTCGGGGCGCCAGAGCAGTGCCTCGGCCTTCGGGTGCCAGCGCAGGTTCACGTCGTGCAGGGCGGCGTTGTGGGTGAGGAAGATGATCTCGGCCTTGAGCTGCGCCTTCGCGGCCGGCTTGAGGCCGGCATCGAGGGCGCGAAACAGCGTCCGCCAATCCTCCTCCCAGCCCTCGTACAGGATCACCGGCGAGAAGTTGGCGTGGACCTCGTAGCCCGCCGCCACGAAGTCGTCGATCGCGGCGATCCGCTCCGGCATTCCCGAGGTGCGCACGTCCACCACCCGCGCGACGCGCTCGGGCATCAGCGAGAAGCGGATCCGGGTCTTGGCCTCGGGCGCGTAGGCGAGCAGGTCGCGGTTGACGAACTTGGTGGCGAACGAGGCCTTGGCGTTCGGGATAGCGCGAAAGAGCCCGACGAGGTCGCGCACGCTGTCGCAGGCGAGCGCATCGACCGAGAGGTCGCCGTTCTCGCCGATGTCGTAGACCCAGTACCGGTCGTCGATCTGGTCGGGAGCGGGGAGGGGGCCCTGCGCCGCGGCGTGGCGGGTGATGGCCCGGCCGATGCCTTCCGTGTTGACGAACAGGGTGATCGGGTTGGCGTAGCCCTTGCGGCGCGGCACGTAGCAGTAGGCGCAGGCCATGGCGCAGCCGTTGGAGCTCGACGGCGCGATGAAGTGGGCGCTGCGGCCGTTCGGCCGCGAGGCCAGGCCCTTCTTGACGCCGAGCACCAGGGTCGAGCGCTTGATCCGCACCCAGTCCTCGACCGAGCCGGCATTGCCGTGCAGATCCGGGATGTTCCAGTGCGACGCGACCGGGATCCGCCGCGCGTCCGGAAAACGCCCGAGGATCTCCCGGCCGCGGGCATGGTCCTCGACGGCGGGCTCGAGGTAGATCGTGTCGATGTCGAGGAGGCGGGACAGGAGCGGGCTCGGCTGGTGGCGGGTCGTCAGGATCTAGGGCCGGCCCGGGGTTCCAGCAGGGGCACCAGCAGGGCGGCCGCTGCGAAGGCGCCGCCCACCCCGCACAGGGCCGGCCAGCCGCCGAGCGCGAAGGCCCGGGTTCCGACCGAGGCGCCGAGCGCCCCGCCGGCGAAGATCGCGGTGAAGAACACGGTGTTGATCCGCCCGCGCGCCCCGGGGGCCAGCGCGTAGACCCGGGTCTGGTTGGCGATCAGCGCGGTGTTGATGCCGATGTCGATGAGCAGCACCCCGACCGCCAGCGCCACCAGCGAGCGGCCGCCGAGCAGGCCGAACACCGCGAAGGCGGCGAGCGTCAGCAGGGCTCCGCCGACCAGCACCGGCCGCGGGCTGCGGGTGTCGGCGAAGCGCCCGGCCATCGGGGCGCAGAGGGCGCCGGCCGCCCCGATCAGGCCGAACAGGCCGGCCCCGGCGGGATCGAGCCCGAAGGGCGGCGCCTCGACGAGGAGCGCGAGCGTCGTCCAGAACGCGTTGAAGGCGGCGAACAGCAGCGCCTGCGCCAGGGCGGCCCGGCGCAGCACCGGCTCCCGGCGCACCAGCTCGAGGAGCGAGGCGAGGAGCGCGCCGTAGCCGAGGCGCGCGGCGGGCGGCGTCCGCGGCAGGCTGAGCCAGGCGAGGCCGGCCAGCGCCACCGCGAGCCCGGCCGCGCCGGCGAAGACCGCCCGCCAGCCGGCCCAGGCGCCCAGAAAGCCGCTCAGCGTGCGGGCGAGCAGGATGCCGAGGAGCAGGCCGGTCATCACCTGGCCGACCATCCGGCCCCGCACGGCGTCCGGTGCCAGCTCGGCGGCGAACGGCACCGCCTGCTGGGCCGCGGTCGACAGGACCCCGATCAGGAAGCTCGCCAGCACCAGGACGGCCAGGCTGGCGCTGAACGCCGCCAGCACCAGCACGGCGGCGAGCAGCAGGAGCTGGCCGACGATCAGGCTGCGCCGCGGCACGGCGTCACCGAGCGGCACCAGGCCCAGGATGCCGAGGCCGTAGCCGGCGAGCGTCGCGGTCGGCACCAGTACCGAGGCGTCGTGGCCGAAGGCCTGGACCAGCAGGCCGAGCAGCGGCTGGTTGTAGTAGATGTTGGCGACCGCCCCGCCGGCGATCAGGCTGAGGCTCAGGCGGGTCGCCGCGGAGAGAGGGGGCATGGGCGCGTCCTGCGTGAGCGCTGTCCGGCGGTGTCGCGGCACGAGATAGCGGGTTTTCGCCGAGCCGCACGGCTCCGGCCCGCACGGCGGCCCCGCCCTGCGGTCATGCCGCAGCCCGCGGCCGCGCCGTCGTCCGCTCCTCGATCACACGCCCGTGAGGCGCCTTCCGCTCGGAGCGATCATCGCCACATGGAGGAGCGGGACAGCACGAAATGCCGGCTTGCCCCGGCGCGAGACGCGCCGCTACCATTCCTCCGATCGCGGTCGATCGGTTCCCTCGTGTGCGATGCGCCACCCCAAGGCGCTCTGCACCCGGCCCTGGCCGATGGCCGCGGCGAGGTCACCTCGGGAACCCTGAGCGGTTCACCATTCCGTCGTCGACGCGATCCATCGCCTAGGGAGACGGACGATGTCGCAGTACCGCGTGCTGTTCGCCAAGCAGATCCTCGGGGTTCCGTTCACCGTCGGGACCGTGGAGATCACCCGCGCCCGCGATCCGGAGCGGGCGGTGCGGGCCGCCGCCCTGCGCTTCGCCCGCCAGCACGGCGTCGAGGACTGGCGCGAGCGGGCTGACGTGGCCGAACTCGACGGCGGGGCCGGACAGGCCGCGTAGCCGCGCCGCGGGCCACGCGCCGGCGCGGTCACGGCGAAACCTCGACGCAGCGCCCGATTGCCCCGCGATCGGGCGCTGTCCTATGAGGCGCCAGGACGACGGACTTCTCGAGGACCCTCCGCCCGATGGCACGCCTGCGCTCCGATTTCTGGGTCGCCGCCCACCTGCGCCGCTGCGCGGTCGAGGGGGTGAGCGCGGTGCAGCGCCGGCGTGGCGCGCCGGAGGCGGGCGCGATCTTCGTCAAGGTCGACCGCCTCGACGGGCGGGCCGACCTCTACGGCCCGGCGCCCCAGGCCCTGTTCGAGGAGGACGACGCGGGCGGCCGCCGCTTCGAGACCCTCATGCACGAGGCCCTGCCGCCCGACGTCGAGGCCCGGCTCGCCCGGGAGATCCGCTTCGATTCCGACCTCTGGATCATCGAGATCGACGACCGGGACGGCCGGCACTTCCTCGACCTGGCGGCGTAGCGCCACGCGCGGGCGCCGGGCTGAAAGGGCGCCCCGCCGGCTGTCCGCCGCCGCCGGAACGCGGCATAAGGGAAGCCGTCCGCCGTCGCGCGGTGGCATCGACCCTGCAAGTCCGCCGCCCCGGGGCCTCTCGGCCCCGCACCCCTCCCGTCAGGCCTCGCACGCTTCCCATGACGTCCCCTGATACCCGCCCCGATCCCAAGGAGCTCCTCGCCACCCTCGTGGGCTTCGAGACGGTCAGCTCCGCCAGCAACCTGCCCCTCGTCGGCTTCGTCGAGGCGTTCTGCCGCCGGCACGGCGCCGCGGTCGAGCGGATCGTGGACGAGACCGGGCAGAAGGCGGCCCTGTGGATCACCGTCGGGCCGTCCGACCGGCCGGGCTACGTGCTCTCCGGCCACAGCGACGTGGTGCCGGTGGAGGGGCAGGACTGGACGCACGATCCCTTCCGGCTGACCGAGGTCGACGGCCGCCTCTACGGCCGCGGCACGTCGGACATGAAGGGCTTCCTGGCGGTCTGCCTCGCGCTCCTGCCCGAGATGGCGGCAGCCCCGCTCGCCCGCCCGCTGCACCTCGCGGTCTCCTACGACGAGGAGGTCGGCTGCCTCGGCGTCCGGCCGCTCATCGCTCACCTGCGCGAGCGGGGCGTCGCGCCGCTGGGCTGCTTCGTCGGCGAGCCGACCGGCATGGCGGTGGTGATCGGCCACAAGGGCAAGTATGGCGCCAAGGTCACCTTCCGGGGCCGGGCCTGCCACTCGGCGCTGGCGCCGACGGGGGTCAACGCCGTCGAGTACGCGGCCCGCTTCATCGAGCGGGTGCGGCTGACCGCCGAGGGGCTCGCCCGCGACGGGGCCCGCGACGACCTCTACGACGTGCCCCACACGACCGGGCTCACCGCCCTGGTGCAGGGCGGTACGGCGCTCAACATCGTGCCCGACCGCTGCACCGTCGGGTTCGAGTTCCGGGCGATCGCGGCGGACGACCCGCGCGGCCTCGCCGACGCGGTCCTCGCCTACGCCCGCGACGCCCTGGTGCCGGAGATGCAGGCGCGCGACCCCGGTTGCGGCATCACGGTCGAGCCGGTGATCGACTACCCGGGCCTCGACGTCTCCCCCGACGCACCCCTCGTCACCTTGGCCAAGCGCCTCGCCGGCCGCAACGGCCATGCCAAGGTCTCGTATGGCACCGAGGCCGGCCTCTTTCAGACCCTCGGCGATATCCCGTCGGTGGTGATCGGCCCCGGCGACATCGCCCGCGCCCACAAGGCCGACGAGTACGTCGAGACGGCGGAGCTGGCCGAGTGCGCGGCCTTCGTGCGCCGCCTGATCGCCGAGAGCTGCGCCTGAGCGGGCCTGGCAAGAAGTGGCTGCCGGTCCTGCGACGAGGACCTGCGGCGGACCGATGACCTGAGCGGGGCGCGAGCGCCGTTCAGCGCCGCGAGGCCAAGTCCCCCATCCGGGCGGCGCGGCCCTGCTCGACGTGCCAGCGCGCGTCGGCCACCTGGCGGCGCAGGCTGTTGCGGCGCCAGAGATGGTAGGGGCGAAGGAAGAGCGGGGCGGCGCCCGCCCGCGCCTCGTGGTGGCGCAAGCGGCGCAGAAGCCCCGGCAGGCAGGCGCCCGCCGCCTCGCCGGTGGCGATGTCGCCGAGGCGGACCTGGCGCAGCAATTCGGCCCGGTAATCCTCCACGCCCGATCCCTCCTCGCTGCCCATCCGACAAGGACGCCCGAAACGAGATGCCGAACCCGCTCCGCCGCGACGGCGGCGCAGACGGGGAGGGGGCAGGATGGGAAGGATCCGGGCCGGTGGCAACGCGGCATCGTCGCCCGTGGTGCGGCCGGCGCGGGCGGAGCCTCGTGCCGGGGAGAGGTCTCGTGCCGAGCGGGGTCTAGCGCGCAAAAAAAGGCCCTGCCGGCGGGAGCGAGCAGGGCGGCTAAGTCGACTTGGGGGCCTCAGCAACATCCCTGATGGTCGTCCACCCGGTCGAGACCGGGCCAACAGGGACGGTCGGGCAAGAATTGCCGCAACAGTTGTGAGGTTGCTTCGATTTCGCGCCCCGATCCATCACTTATGTGAAGAACCGCCGCCCGAGTTGATTGTTGCGGGGAGGACGGCTGCCCTGGGGCGGCTTTCAGGCCGCGTGGGTGCTGACGTAATCCGCGACCGAGACGAGGGCGGGCACGTCGCGCAGGGTGATCGCGGTGGCGCGCTGCTCGATCAGGCCGTCCCGGCGCAGCTGCTGCATCGTGCGGTTCATGTGGACCACGCTCAAGCCCAGGGCGTCGGCCAGGACCTCCTGGGTGATCGGGAACGTGAAGCGGTTGTCCTGCACCCGGCCCACCGCCGCCAGCCGCTCGCGCAGCTCGAGCAGGAAGTGGGCGACGCGCTCGTAGGCGGTCTGGCGCCCGAGGCGCACCACCTGGTTGACGAGCCAGATCTCCTCCATCTCCCACGCCTCCCGGAGGGCCGCCGCCAGGCCGGTCTCGCGGCCGGGCGGCTCTCCGGGTGCTCCGCGGGCGCTGTCGCGGGCGCTGTCGCGCAGGAGGCCGGCCTCGCTCACCTGGGCCTGGGTCAGGGTCGTGACGGAGCCGAAGGGCATCGGGCGCCGGCGCCTCGTGAAGCCGATCGGGTCGCCCGGCAGCAGCACGACGACGATCTGGCGGCGCCCGTCGGCGAGGAGCCGCTGCCGGCAGGCCCAGCCCTCCACCAGCACCTGCGGGCGCGGCGCGGCCTCGCCGTCCCGCACGAGCTCGGTGCGGGCCGGCACCAGCGCCGGATGGGCGGTGACCTGGCGCAGCAGCGCCTCGTCCTCGGGCGCGAGCGGGGCGTAGCCCGACAGGCGGCGCAGGACCGCGTCCGGCGGCGCTGTCGCGCGGGCGAGGGGCTCAACCGACATCGACGGCCTCCGCGGGCTGGCCGCCGGGTCCGCGCGGGTCCCGGAGCGGCAGCTCGATGACGCAGCGCACGCCGCCCGGGCGGTATTCCAGGGCGGTCGCGGCGCCGAACTCGTAGACCAGCCCCTGCTCGATCAGCTCGCGGCCGAAGCCGCGGCGGCCCGGCGCGGTCGGCAGCAGGGTGACGCCGCTCTCCTGCCACTCGAGCAGCAGGCGCCGGTCGGCACCGTTGCCGTAGAGGCGCCAGGTGATGGTGATCCCGCCTTCCGGCCGGGCGAGGGCCCCGTACTTGATCGCGTTGGTGGCGAGCTCGTGCAGCACCAGGCCGAGGGTCTCGGCGGTCTTCTGCGGCAGGCGCACCTCGGGACCCGTGAGGGTCACCTGCCCGCCGTCCCGGACCGCGTGGGAGAGCACCTCCTCGCCGATCAGCTCGGCGAGGTCGGTGGCGGCGTCGGGGCTGCGGGTCAGGATGTTCTGGGTGCGGGCGAGCGCCCCGAGCCGGCCGTCGAAGTGCATGACGAAGTCGGTGAGCGTGGTCGTGCCCTCCGCGGTGCGGTTGGCCACCGAGCGCACCACCGCCAGGATGTTCTTCACCCGGTGCTGCAGCTCGGTGAGCAGCAGCCGCTGGCGGTCCTCGGCCATCCGCCGCTCGTGGCTGTCGGTGCAAGAGCCGAACCAGGTGACGCCGCCGCCGTCCGGATCGGCCATCGCCTCGGCCCGGGCGGTGAACCAGCGGTAGGTGCCGGCGGCGGCCCGGATGCGGAACTCGTGCTCGAAGGTCTCGCGGTGGGCCACCGCCCGCTGCCAGCGGCGCCGGTTCTCCTCCACGTCGTCCGGATGCACCACCGTCAGCCAGCCGAGGCCGAGCGCCTTGCCGTCCTCAAGGCCGGTATGCTCGTAGAAGCGCGGGTTGACGTAGAGCCAGTTGAGCTCGGCGTCGGCGGTGAACAGGAAGGCCGGGACGATGCGCTCCATCCGGCGGAAGCGCTCCTGGCTCTCGCGCAGGGCCCGCTCGGCCCGGGCCGTCGCGGTGATGTCCAGGAACGTGATGACCACGCCGGCGATGAAGTTGTCGATCGAGCGGTAGGGCAGCACCCGGGCGAGGTAGCGCGAGCCGGTCTCCGGGTTGCCGACCTCGCGCTCGATGGTGCCGAGCGTGCGCAGCACCTTGCGCACGTCCTCGGGCAGCTCCGGGTAGCTGATGCGCGCCGTGATGTGGATGATCGGCCGGCCGAGGTCGGCATCGATCAGGTGGAAGATATCGGTCACCGCCGGGGTGAAGTTCTTCACCCGGAACTCGTTGTCGAGAAACACCGTGGCGATCTGGGTGCTCTCGAGCAGGTTCTTGAGGTCGCTGTTGGCCCGCCCGAGGTCGTTGACCCGGTGGCCGAGCTCGCCGTTGACGGTCTGCAGCTCCTCGTTGACGGATTGCAGCTCCTCCTTCGAGGTCTCCAGCTCCTCGTTGGCGGATTGCAGCTCCTCGTTGATCGACTGGTATTCCTCGTTGGAGGATTTCAGCTCCTCGTTGGTGCTCTCCAGCTCCTCGATCGTGGCCTGGAGGCGCTCGCGGGTCAGGCGCAGCTCGCTCTCCAGGCGCTGCACGTGCTCGTCGCGCAGGAAGGACGGGGTCGGCTCCTCGCCGCTCTCGCCCTCCACCGCCTCGCCCTCCTGGAACAGGATGACGAAGCTCGGCGGGTTCTCGGAGCCCGGCACCGGCTCGACCACCATGGTGACGAGGCGCCGCTCGCCGTCCGTGCCCATGGCAGTGCGCTCGGCCTTGACGGTGCGGTGCTCCGCCGCCGCCTTCAGGAGCGCGGCGCGCAGGTCGATGCGCAGGTCGCGGTGGACGAGGTTGAGCAGGTTGAGGCTCGCCGCTCCCGTGGCCGGGTCGATGTAGCGCCCGGTGCGGCCGGAGAAGTGCAGGACGTCGTAGGCCTCGTCGACCACCACGTAGGCCGGGGCGTAGCGCTCGGCCACCTGCTCGGCGCGCCGCGCGAGGCTGCCCTCGATCGCCCGCGGCCGGAGCAGGCCGCCGCCCTCCGCCTGGCGCCGTTCCGCCGCGACCGTCAGCGGGAACTCGGGCAGGATCCGGGTGGCGCTCTCGAGGCGGCGGAAGATGCGGTAGCGGCGGTCGACGGGGGTGAACAGCTTGGCGTGCCGGGTGACGTTCTCGGAATTGCCCAGGAACAGGAAGCCGCCCGGCCGCAGGGCGAAGTGGAACAGCGGGATGACCCGGTTCTGCAATTCGCCATTGAGGTAGATCAGGAGGTTGCGGCAGGAGACGAGGTCGAGGCGCGAGAACGGGGCGTCCTTGATCACGTTGTGCTGCGAGAAGATGCACATCTCCCGCAGCTCCTTGACGATGCAGTAGGTCGAGCCTTCCTTGACGAACCAGCGTCCGAGCCGGTCGGGCCGGACCTGGCGCGCCACCGCCTCGGTGTAGCGCCCGACCCGCGCGGCCGCCAGCGCCCGCCCGTCGATGTCGGTGGCGAAGATCTGCACCTGCGGCACCACGTCGAGCTTGGCCATGTGCTCGCGCAGCAGGATGCCGATCGAGTAGGCCTCCTCGCCGGTGGCGCAGCCGAGCACCCAGACCCGGACTTGGTCGCCCGAGCCCTTGCCAGCGAACAGCCGCGGCACGACCTCGGCCTCGAGCAGCTCGAACTCGCGCTGGTCGCGGAAGAACTGCGTCACCCCGATCAGCAGGTCGTTGAACAGGTTCTGCACCTCGTCCGGGTCGCCGCGCAGGACCTCGACATAAGCCTCCACGGTGTCGACCTGCACCACCTGCATCCGCCGGTGGACGCGGCGCAGGAAGGTGTTCTGCTTGTAGCCGTGGAAGTCGTGACCGGTCTTGTTGCGCAGGATCGTGGCGATGCGGATCAGGAACTCGCCGTCGGCCTCGGTCCCCGTGTCCCGGGCGGCGTCGAGCCCCCGTTCGAGGTGCCGGGCGTAGGCGAGGATCCGGTCCGCCATCTGCTCGGGCGCCACGACGTGGTCGGCCAGCGCCGCGGCGGTGCTGGCGGCCGTGCCCTCCTCGCCGTGGGGCTCGGCCAGGGTCAGGCCTCCCGCTTCCTTGATCGCGGTGACGCCGAGGGTGCCGTCGCTGCCGGTGCCGGCGAGCACCATCGCCACGGCCCCGGCGCCCCGGTCCTCGCCGAGGGCGACCAGGAAGGTGTCGAGGTTCCCCCGCCCGCCCGGATGGCCCGCCGCCTCGAGGCGG
>NZ_LABY01000113.1 GCF_001043975.1 Methylobacterium variabile | reverse complement strand
CGCATCCGCACCGGCGAGACCGGTTCGGACGCGATCTGACGCAGCGTCGCTCCTCTCTGCAACGACGAAAACTGCGGCCTGACACTCAGGACCGCGGCTTCATGGCGGCCATCGACGCCGTTCTAGGAAGGGATTGAACGAGAATGTCTAAGACCGCGACGGACGTCCTCAAGGAAATCAAGGAAAACGACGTCAAGTACGTCGATTTCCGCTTCACCGATCCGCGGGGCAAGTGGCAGCACGTCACGTTCGACGTGTCGCTGGTCGACGAGGACATCTTTGCCGAGGGCACGATGTTCGACGGCTCGTCGATCGCCGGCTGGAAGGCGATCAACGAGTCCGACATGCTGCTGATGCCGGACCCGGCGACCGCCTGCATGGATCCGTTCTTCTCGGCCTCGACGATGTCGATCGTCTGCGACGTGCTCGAGCCGGCGACCGGCGAGCCCTACGGCCGCGACCCGCGCGGCATCGCCAAGAAGGCCGAGGCCTTCGTGAAGGCGAGCGGCATCGGCGACACCATCTTCGTCGGCCCCGAGGCCGAGTTCTTCGTCTTCGACGACGTCCGCTTCTCGGCCGACCCGTACCACACCGGCTTCAAGCTCGATTCGGTCGAGCTGCCGATCAACGGCCAGACCGAGTACGAGGGCGGCAACCTCGGCCACCGCGTCCAGATCAAGGGCGGCTACTTCCCGGTCCCGCCGCAGGATTCGGCCCAGGACATGCGCGGCGAGATGCTGGCCGCCATGCAGTCGATGGGCGTCAAGGTCGAGAAGCACCATCACGAGGTCGCTTCGGCACAGCACGAGCTGGGCATGAAGTTTGACACGCTGACCCTGATGGCCGACCAGATGCAGATCTACAAGTACTGCATCCACAACGTCGCCCAGAGCTACGGCAAGACCGCGACCTTCATGCCGAAGCCGGTCTACGGCGACAACGGCTCGGGCATGCACGTCCACCAGTCGATCTGGAAGGAAGGCAAGCCGCTCTTCGCCGGCAACAAGTATGCCGACCTGTCCCAGGAATGCCTGTGGTACATCGGCGGCATCATCAAGCACGCCAAGGCGCTCAACGCCTTCACCAACCCGTCGACCAACTCCTACAAGCGCCTGGTGCCGGGCTACGAGGCCCCGGTGCTGCTGGCCTACTCGGCCCGCAACCGCTCGGCCTCCTGCCGCATCCCGTGGACGACCTCGCCGAAGGCCAAGCGCGTCGAGGTCCGCTTCCCCGATCCGATGGCGAACCCCTATCTCGCCTTCGCGGCGATGCTGATGGCCGGCGTCGACGGCATCGTGAACAAGATCGATCCCGGCCCGGCCATGGACAAGGATCTCTACGACCTGCCCCCGGCGGAGCTCAAGGAGATCCCGACCGTGTGCGGCAGCTTGCGCGAGGCCCTCAACAGCCTCGACGCCGACCGTGAGTTCCTCAAGGCCGGCGGCGTGTTCAACGACGACTTCATCGACTCGTTCATCGAGCTGAAGATGACCGAGGTGATGCGGTACGAGATGACTCCGCACCCGATCGAGTTCGTGAACTACTACTCGCTCTGAGCCGAAGCCGGTTCGAGCGTCGGGAACGAGAGGGGGCCGGAGCGATCCGGCCCCCTTCGCGTTGGAGGGGCCCCACGCTTGGCACCGGCCTTGCCGCGTCGAGGTGGAACGCTGCGTCAGCGGCGACGCGATCCCGGAGCCCCGCATGACCGACCCGACGTCCGATTCCCCCGCCGCGACCCTGCGCGCCCTGCTGGCCGCGCTGGTCAAGGCCGCCCTGATCGCCGACGAGGCCCGTGTCGCCGCCTGGTGCCGGGAGGCGGAGGAGATGAACCGGCGTCTCTCGGATCAGGACCTTTCGGGCCTCAAGCTCGACGGCATCTGGACCCTGGCGGTGCGCGAGGCCGAGGCGCCGGCCCTGAGGCCCGACGAGACGCAGGTCTCCCTGACGATGCCGCAGGCCTGCCCGCTGCCGCTCGACGCCCTGGCGGGACCGGGCTTCGACGTCGATGACGCCGTGGACCGGGTCCGCAAGTCGGCCTCGACCGGCTGAGCGGTGGCTCCTACTCCGAGCCCGCCGCCGCCGTGCGCGGATCGAGCGGGATGCTCTGCGGGAAGCGGAAGATGTTGTCCGGGTCGTACTGGCGCTTGACGGCGCTGAGCCGGGGCAGGTTCCTGCCGTAGTAGGCGTGCTGCCAGTTCGGCAGGTCGCGGCTCGGGAAATTGACGTAGGAGCGCGGCTGCACGTAGGGCTGCATGGCGGCGAAGTACTCGGCGAGCCAGGCGCGCTGGCGGGCCACGACGTCCGGCGTGTCGAGCGGGCTCCAGGACGCCTCGATCTCCAGGATGAAGTCGGAGCGGCGGTGGACGTAGGCAGTCGCCTCGGGGGCCACCGCCTTCACCTGGCCGCCGACCGCGAACAGGATCCCCATGTTGTCCTGCCGCAGCGAGCCGCCGGGCCAGCGCTCCATCCAGGCCATCATCGTGTCGAGGCCGTCCCCGCCGAGGCGGTCTTCGACGAAGCTCGAGCGCATGTCGTAGAGGCCGGTCGGATCGTCGGTGACGAGGTAGTCCCGCGCGCTCCAGTAGTTCAGGCCGTTGATCTCGGCGACGATCGGCTCGGCCAGGGCGAAGGCCGGGGCCAGGAGCTCGCGCAGCCGGGCCGGCGGGCCGAAGAACTGGCCGAGGGTCTGCACCCGCAGCTGGTCGCGCCGGGACGACGCCGCCGTCGCCGGGGCGATCTTGCTACGGGTCGCGACCTCGCGGGGATGGGCGAGCTGGATCTCCTGCAGGGCCAGCATCAGCTCGACCTGGCGCTTTGCCGGCCAGACGATGTTGAAGGTCGTGACGTCGCCCACCTCGTGCAGCGCGAAGGTGAACGAGGTATGCGCCGCGAAGTTGCCGCCGCCGCCGCCGCGGGCGGCCCAGAACAGGTCGTTCTCCTCGCCCGGCCGGTCGCTCGCGCGGCGCAAGGTACCGTCGGCCGTCACCGCCTCGGTCGCCCGCAGGGCGTCGCAGGTCAGGCCGTAGCGCGTCGCCGAGAAGCCCCAGCCGCCTCCCAGGACGAGACCGCTGGTGCCCACCGTCGGGCATCGGCCCGAGGCGACCGCGAGGCCGGTGGCCCGCAGGGCATCGGCCATGTCCTGGTTGCTGGCGCCGGCCTGGACCCGGACGAGGCCGTTCTTCGGATCGAGGGTGATCCCGCTCATCGGCTTGACGTCGATCAGCAGCCCCCGGGTGGTCGAGAAGCCGGCGTAGTTGTGCCCGCCGGAGCGGACCGCGAAAGCCTGGTGTTCCTGGCGAGCCCAGTCGATGCAGGCGCGCACGTCGTGGTCGTCGACGCACATCGCGATCGCCGACGGGTACACGTCGGCCCAGCGGGCGTTGTTCGGCCAGGCGGCGACGAGGTAGCCCGGCTCGCCCGGACGGATCAGCCGGCCGTGCAGGTCCTTCGCCAGCGCGTCGAGCCCTCGCGCCGGCGGGGCCTCCAGGGCCGCCGCGCCGGAAAGCCGGCTGCCGAGGGCGGCGCCCGCCATCACGGCGCCCGACTGGAACAGCCGGCGCCGGTTCACGCCCGTCGGCTGCGTGGTCGTGATGTTCTTGGTCATGGTGCGTCCGAACTTCTCCAGCCGATTCTGGCGACCACAATCAACGGTCTCCACAGCGGCATGGTCAATGGTGTTTTCTTCGAAATATTATTTTATGACTTGCGCGGCGATTCGCTGAACATTGATTAATATTGCGTTAACCGAATTGCACTCACGAGGCGGGCCGCGTCACGACCGGGTCGGGCCGCAGCCCCGCCGGGGACGCCCGGTCCTCCGCGGCGTTGCCCCGGGGCCGCGCGCATCCCATATTTCCGATCAGCGGCCGCGGCTTACCCGCCGGGAGCCGTCACGTCCCGCCTTGGATCGACCTGTTGGCCAAACGAAATCACCCGAAAGCGGCGCACGGCGCCCTGCCCACCCGCGAGGCCGTGCTCGCCTTCATCGAAGAGTCGCCGCAGAAGGTGGGCAAGCGCGAGATCGCCCAGGCCTTCGGCATCAAGGGCGCCGACAAGATCGAGCTCAAGCGCCTGCTGAAGGATTTGCAGGAGGAGGGCGCGATCGAGAAGGACCGCGCCGGCCTGCGCAAGGCCGGTCGCCTGCCGCCGGTCGTCGTCGCCGACATCGACACGCGGCGCGACCGCGACGGCGAGCTGGTGGCGCGGCCCGCCCAGTGGGATCCGGATGCCGGACCGGCGCCCCTCATCACCGTGCTGATGCCCCGCGGGCGCCGTGCCAACGGGCCGGCGCCGGGCACCGGCGACCGGGCCCTGCTCAAGATCGAGCCCGATGGCGACGCGCCCGGGCGCTATCTCGGCCGGGTCATCAAGGTGATCGGCCGCAACAAGGCCGAGACGCTCGGCGTCTTCCGCGCCCTTCCGGCTGGCGGCGGGCGGATCGTCCCCGTCGACAAGAAGGCGCAGGGGCGCGAGATCGCCGTGCCGCCGGGCGGGGAGGGCGACGCGCTCGACGGCGACCTCGTCACCGTGACGCTCGGCCGCGAGGACCGGTTCGGGCTGACGCAGGGCCGCGTCAAGGACCGCCTCGGCAGCCTCGGCTCGGAAAAGGCGGTCAGCCTGATCGCGCTCCACGCCCACGGCATCCCGCACGTCTTCCCGCGCGAGGTGCTGGCGGAGGCGGAATCCGCCCGCGAGGTCGGGCCGGAGGATCGCGAAGATTGGCGCGAGTTGCCGCTCGTCACCATCGACCCGCCGGACGCCAAGGACCACGACGATGCCGTGGTGGCGATCCCCGATCCCGATCCGGCCAATCCGGGCGGCTTCGTGGTCACGGTGGCGATCGCGGACGTCGCGGCCTACGTCCGGCCCGGCACCGCCCTCGACCGCGAGGCGCTGATGCGCGGCAACTCGGTCTATTTCCCCGACCGGGTGGTGCCGATGCTGCCGGAGCGGATCTCGAACGACCTCTGCTCCCTGCGCCCCGGCCAGGACCGGCCGGCGCTCGCCGTGCGGATGATCGTGACAGCGGAGGGCCGGAAGCTCCGCCACAGCGTCCATCGCGTCATGATGCGCTCGCGCGCCAAGCTCGCCTACGCCCAGGCGCAGGCCGCGATCGACGGCAGGCCCGACGAGGTCACCGCCCCGATCCTCGACGGGGTGCTGCGCCCGCTCTGGGCCGCCTACCGGGCCCTCGCGACGGCGCGCGACGCGCGAGGACCGCTCGCCCTCGACCTGCCCGAGCGCAAGGTGATCCTCAACCCCGAGGGCGGGGTCGACCGGGTGATCGTGCCGGAGCGCCTGGAGGCGCACCGGCTGATCGAGGAGTTCATGATTCAGGCCAACGTCGCGGCGGCCGAGACCCTGGAGGCGGCGGGCCAGCCGCTGATCTACCGCGTCCACGACGAGCCCTCCCTGGAGAAGATGCGAGCGCTCGGCGAGGTGATGGCCTCGATCGGCCTGAAGCTGCCGAAGGAGGCGAACCTCCGCCCGGCCCTGTTCAACCGCATCCTCGGGATGGTGGAGGGCAGCGAGCACCAGCTCTTCCTCAACGAGGTGGTGCTGCGCTCCCAGGCCCAGGCCGTCTACGCCGCCGAGAATGCGGGCCATTTCGGCTTGGCCCTGCGCCGCTACGCCCACTTCACCTCGCCGATCCGGCGCTACGCCGACCTGATCGTGCATCGGGCCCTGATCCGGGCGCTGCGCCTCGGCTCCGACGGACTGCCGGCGGGCATGGCGGTCGGGGACCTCGCCGAGATCGGCCAGCAGATCTCGGCCGCCGAGCGCCGCGCCATGGCGGCGGAGCGCGAGACCATCGACCGGCTGATCGCCCACCACCTCGCCGACCGGGTCGGGGCTACCTTCTCCGGCCAGATCTCGGGCGCGACCCGCTCGGGGCTGTTCATCAAGCTCGATGAGACCGGGGCCGACGGCTTCGTGCCGGTCTCGACCCTCGGGGCCGACTACTTCCGCTACGAGGAGGGCCGGCACGCCCTCGTCGGCGAGCGCACCCGGGAGACCTTCCGCCTCGGCGACAAGGTCGAGGTCCGCCTGATGGAGGCCGCCCCCGTCGCCGGCGCCCTGCGCTTCGAGATCGCGGGCGGCGGCCGCACCGGCGTGCCGAGTGCCGCCCGCGGCGGGCCGCGCAAGGTCAGGCCGGCCCTGGAGCGCCGCGACAGCCTGACCAAGCGCCGCGGGAGACGCGCATGATCGAGATCCACGCCGGCCCCGCCGCCGAGACCGCCGAGACGCCCGCCGCGCGGCCCGGGACCGATCCGTCCTGGGCCTTGGCGATGTGGCGCGGCTTTCGCAACCGCTGCCCGCATTGCGACGAGGGACGGCTGTTCCACCGCTTCCTCAAGGTGCGGGGATCGTGCGAGGCCTGCGGTGCCGAGCTGCACCACCACCGTGCCGACGATCTGCCGCCCTACCTCGTGATCTTCGTCGTCGGCCACCTCGTCGGACTGGCGATCCTCGAGACCGAGATGCGCCTCGACGTGCCGCTGTGGTTCCAGATGACGGTCTGGCCGACCGTCGCCCTGGTCGCGTCGCTCCTGCTGCTCCAGCCGACCAAGGGGGCAGTGGTCGGGTTGCAATATGCCCTTGGCATGCACGGCTTTTCCGCGATACGCCGCGCCGGGGCTCAGTCAGCGGACGGCTTGGGCCGGCACGAGTTGGGCCAGGACGAGACGGAGACGCGGGATGGCGGCAGGACCGACGGACGGGAGCGCGGCGCCGGCCGTCCCTGAGCGGAAGAAGCGGCCCCTGCGGATCCGCAACGCCGCGACGCTGATCATCCTCGATCGCTCGGGCGATGCCCCGAAGGTGCTGATGGGCCGGCGCCACGCCGGCCACAAGTTCATGCCTGGCCTGTTCGTGTTCCCGGGCGGGCGGATCGAGCTCGGCGACCGGAGCATGCCGGTGGCCGGTACCCTCAACGACCGGGCCGAGGCGGCGCTCGCCGCCGGCGTCCACCCGCCGCTCTTCCATCTCGGCCGGGTGCTGGCGCTCGCGGCGATCCGCGAGACCTACGAGGAGACCGGGCTGATGATCGGCAGCCGGGATTACGGCCCGCCCGAGACGGCGCCCGCCGGCCCCTGGTCCGCCTTCCGGGAGGCCGGCGTGATGCCGGACCTCGAGTTGCTGCAGTTCGTCGCCCGGGCGATCACGCCGCCCTCCCGGCCCAAGCGCTTCGACACCCGCTTCTTCGCCGTCGACCGCGAGGCGGTGGTGGCCGAGACCCCCGGCATCGTCGGCCCCGATTCCGAGCTGACCGAACTCGCCTGGGTCAACCTCGCGGAGGCGCGCAAGCTGGAGCTGCCGCGCATCACCGCCATCGTGCTCGACGAGCTGGAAGCGCGGCTCGCGGCCGGTTTCAGCCCGATGCTGCCGGTGCCGTTCTTCCGCGACGTGGACGGCGAGCACACCCGGGAAGAGCTGTAGCGTCCCGGTCGCCGAGGGGCTGTCCCAGGGGTGGTCTTCGCCGGCTACCTGGCCCATATGAGCCGCCCCTGACGGCCAGCCCCAGCATGACCAGCCTCACCACCGATTCCGAGTTCGACGCCGCGCGCCTCGCGGCCATCGCGGCGGCCATCGCCTGCGTGGCGGTGGTCGGCATCGGGCTCAGCCTGTCGATCCCGCTCCTCTCGCTCGAGATGGAGCGGATGGGCCTGTCCAACACCTGGATCGGCGTCAACACGGCGATCGCCGGGGTGGCGAGCATCGTCGTTCTGCCCTTCGTGCCGCGGCTGGCGGCGCAGGTCGGGGTGATGCCGCTGCTGCTCGGCGCCATCGCGGTCGGGGCGGCGGCGCTCCTCGGGTTCCGGGCGGTCTACGACTTCGCCTGGTGGTTTCCGCTGCGCTTCGTGTTCTCGGCGGCGCTGGGCGTGCTGTTCGTGCTGTCTGAGTTCTGGATCAACCAGGCGGCGCCGCCGGCCCGGCGCGGGCTGGTGATGGGTGTCTACGCCACGGTCCTGGCGCTCGGCTTCGCCATCGGCCCGGGTCTGCTCAGGCTCCTCGGCACCACCGGCTGGGCGCCGTACCTCGCCGGCGCGGCCCTGTTCTGCGCCGGCGCCCTTCCCCTTGTGATGGCCCGCGGGCTGTCGCCGGAGATCCCGCACAAGGGCGGGCGCGGCTTCCTCGGCTACCTGCGGGTCGCGCCGTCGGCCACCCTCGCGGCGCTGATCTACGGCGCGGTCGAGACCGGCGGCTTCGCCATCCTGCCGATCTACGGCCTGCGCCTCGGCCTCTCGGCGGAGCAGGCCGCCGGCCTCGTCAGCGTCGCGGCGCTCGGCAACGTGCTGTTCCAGATCCCGGTCGGGCTCCTCGCCGACCGGGTCGACAAGCGCCGGGTGCTGCTCGGCGCCGCGCTTCTCGGCGCGCTCGGCGCCGCCGCCCTGCCGCTCGGGGCGGGGGAGCCGTGGCTCCTCGCCGGCATCCTGTTCGTCTGGGGCGGCATCGCCGGCACGCTCTACACGGTGGGCCTTGCCCATCTCGGCGCCCGCTTCGACGGCGCGGCGCTCGCCGGCGCCAACGCCGCCTTCCTGGTGCTGTACAACATCGGCCTGGTGCTGGGGCCGCCGCTGGTCGGCGGCGGCATGGACCTCGCGTCGCCGCACGGCTTCGCCTGGTCGCTGGCGCTCCTGTTCGTCGCCTACCTGGCGGTGGTGGGCGGGCGGATGATCCGGGCCGCACCCTGACGCCGGCGGCGCGGCCCTCGGTCGCCCGGGCTTGACGCCCGGAGGGCGATGGGGCAGGAAGGCGCCGCGTTCTGGCCGGGCCTGCCCGGCCGTTTTGCGTTTCGGTCCTCCGGGCGCAACACCCATCAGCCACAAGAGGTCGCGCCATGGCCAAGGCCGTCACCGTCAAGATCAAGCTGCTCTCGACCGCCGATACCGGCTATTTCTACGTCACCAAGAAGAACTCGCGTACGAAGACCGACAAGCTGTCGTTCAAGAAGTACGACCCGATCGCGCGCAAGCACGTCGAGTTCAAGGAAACCAAGATCAAGTAAGATCCGGCCGCGTCGCGCGGTATGAAAAAGGCCGCCCCTTGGGCGGCCTTTTTCCGTTGTGGGTTCGCGTTCAGCCGAACAGGTACATCGCACCCGGCAGGGTGACGAGGCCGGCGGCGCAGCCATAGGCCAGCCACAGGCCCGGTCGGCGGGCCGCGAGGCGGCGCAGGCGCTTGGCTGTCGGCCCGGCCTTGACGCTGCGCCCGTTCACGCACGAGCACAGGAGGTGATGGGCCTCGCCGGTGCTCAGCTCGAAGAAGCTGCGCGCATCCCCGAAGGTGTCGCCGGCAAGCCCGCTCGCCCGCAGGACCGGATCGGCGAAGGCGAAGGCGAGCGGCGAGTTGTCGGCCCGGATCGCCGCCCGCATCCGCCGGGGCACGAACTCGATCTCTTCCAGCGTCGTGAAGCTGCGACCCGGGTCACGCTCGAGGATCTCGGCGAAGCGCTCGAGACGGGCCCGGCGCCCCTCGAGCAGGGCCGGGACCGTCTCGACGTCGGCGATGTCACGGATGTGGCGGAGCGGCTGATGTTCCATGCTGGGCATCCTCGTCGATGCGCTGCAGTCCGTTGCGCGCTGCTGTTGAGCCAGCATGCTACAAGCATCCCGTGGATGCATTCGCTCACGTTAACACATTCTCTTGATTGCTAGACTGTCGAGCTTCTGACGAATTCCGCGAACATCACCTGCATCAAGGGCTTAACGATGCTGTGCTAAGCTTGGCCTTTTGGCTCCTGCCACCCGTCTGCGACCGCCGGACGCACGGGCGCGGCGCCAGGCAGGCCTCGCGGACGTAGTGATGGGTTGCGCGACTTGGTTTTGCGACGGACCGAGGGCCTGATCGGACGAATCGTCGGCTGACCCGACGCTTCGTCCGCTTCGCCTCAGGTCACCTCGAACCAGCCCCACAGGCCGGTGTCGAACCGCTCCAGCGCCGTGGCGCTGATGAGCCAGCGGCCGGGATTGTCGGCCAGGAAGGCGATGCGGGCGGTGCGGCCCTCGAGCAGCTGGAAGGTGTCGAGCCAGTACGGCTCCCAGCCGTCGTCGAGGGGGTGCAGCAGCCGGAAGACGTGGCCGTGCAGGTGCAGCGATTGCGGGAAGCCGGTGCCGTTCGTGAGCGCCAGCACCACCGCGGTGTTGCGCTTGACCGAGAGCAGCGGCGGATTCTCCGCCCGGCCGGCGGCGCCGTTGAGGGTCCAGATCCGGGTCGGGTCACCGGTGAAGACCGGGGCGGCCTCGGGCTTCGCCTTGTCGAGGACGGCGCCCCCCGCGATGGCGACGTCGCGCCGGAAAGCGTTCTGGAGCTTGATCTCCGGCGGCAGCAGCGGGTTCTCGCCGATCGGCGCGACGGCCGGACGGGCCGGCACCGGATCGCCCTTCGGCACGATGCGGGCGAGCGGCATGCCCTGGCCGATCAGGGCCACGACGCTGCCTGCGGGCTCGGACGCCCCCGGCACGTCGAGCAGGATGTCGTAGCGGGTGCCGGGCGGGAAGGGGAGCGTCGCCCGCAGGGGCTCGAACGTGTCGGTCGGCTGGCCGTCCACCGCCGCCACCCAGGCCTTGAGGCCGTCGAAGCGGATCCGCGTCGCCCGGGCGTTGCAGGCATTGGCGAGGCGCAGGCGCAGGCGCGTGCCGGGCGCCGCCTCGACCAGTTCCGGTGCCGGGCGGCCGTTGACGGTCAGCGCGTTGCCGAGCCGGCCCGCACTCGCCGCGAAGGCGACCTGCCCGAACGCCGCCAGGGTCCCGTCGGGCTCGAGCCGCCAGTCCTGCAGCAGCAGCGGCACCTCCCGGTCGACCACCGGGGGCTTGCGCTCCTCGACCACCAGCAGGCCGGAGAGCCCGCGCCCGGCGGGCTCGCTCGACCCGCCGACGACCAGAGGCCGGATCAGCGAGGTGCCGGCATCCGGCGGGGTGAACTCGTAGAGGAAGCTCCCGCCCGGGGCGACGGGCGCCTGGGTCACGCCGCCGACGCCGTCCATGGCGTTGCGGTTGCGCACCCCGTGCCAGTGTAGGGAGAGCGGCCGCTCGGTCTTGTTCTCCAGGCGCAGGCGCACGGCCTCGCCGAGCTTCACCCGCAGCACCGGGGGCGCCGCCTGGCCGTCGAAGGCCCAGACCGGCGTCTCGGGGGCCGGCTCCGGCCGGATCCGCGCCTGGCCCGGCGCCGCCGTCAGGCGCCGCGCCTCGGCGTCGGGGACCGCCGGGGCAGGGGCGCTCGCTCCCGGCTTGCCCGACGGGGACGCGCCGGCCTGCGCCCGCACGAGGGCCGGCGCGAGGGACAGGGCGGCGCCGGCGAGGAGCGCGCGGCGCGAGGGCGGCAGGGAGGACGGCATGGCACCTCGCTTGCGGAGAGTCGGGGCTTGCGGCGTACCGGGCCTCTGGCGCGACGGCGCAACCCCGGCGGCAGCGCCCGCCTTTTAGCCGGGGCGGACGCCCGGGGCGAGGCGGTGACCAAAATTCTTGCTGCGTGGCCGATACACCATGCTATAGAGCCGCGCCCGGGCGCGTAAGGCCTCGGGCGCGCTCGGGCGCGAGCGTCGCGGGCGTGGCGGAATTGGTAGACGCGCTGGATTTAGGTTCCAGTGACGAGAGTCGTGGGGGTTCGAGCCCCTCCGCCCGCACCACATCCGCCAGGCGACACGACGGATTGGGTTCAAGCAGCAAGGCCGGCCCATTGTCCTGATGGTCCCGTCGCACGGCGCAAGACCGCGCCGTCCGGGCCCGCAGCCAAGCCGGATTCGAAGGTGCAAGGCGGAATGACGATGATGCAGGTGACCGAGACCAAGTCCGAGGGGCTCAAGCGCGAATTCCAGGTGGTCCTGCCGGCGGCCGAGCTGGAGACCCGTCTGGCGACCGAGCTCGACGGGATCAAGGGCAAGGTGCAGCTCAAGGGCTTCCGCCCGGGCAAGGTGCCGGTCGCCCACCTGCGCAAGGTCTACGGCCGCTCGGTGATGGCCGACGTCGTCCAGAACGCCGTCAACGAGGCCAATCAGAAGATCGTCGAGGACAACAAGCTCAAGCTTGCCCTCGAGCCCCAGGTCCAGATGCCCGAGGACAAGGACGAGATCGAGAAGGCGCTCGACGCCAAGGCCGACCTCGCCTTCAAGATCGCCCTCGAGGTGATGCCGAGCTTCGACCTCGTCGACCTGTCGGACGTGAGCCTGACCAAGCTCGTCGTCACCCCCTCCGACGAGGAGATCAACGAGACGATCGAGCGGATGGCCTCGGCCAACCGCGCCTACGAGGACCGTCCCGAGGGCGAGGCCGCCCAGTCCGGCGACCGCCTGACCATCGACTTCACCGGCCGCATCGACGGCACCCCGTTCGAGGGCGGCACCGGCGAGGGCATCGACCTCGACCTCGGATCCAACACCTTCATCCCGGGCTTCGAGGACCAGCTGGTCGGCGCCAAGGTCGGCGACGAGCGCTTGGTCAAGGTGACCTTCCCGGAGAATTACGGCGCCGAGCACCTCGCCGGCAAGGAGGCCGAGTTCGACGTCACCGTGAAGGCCGTCAAGGCTCCGGGTGAGCTCAAGATCGACGACGAGCTCGCCAAGACCTTCGGCATGGACTCCCTCGACGCCCTCAAGGACGCCGTGCGCTCCACCATGGGCCGCGAGTACGAGGCGGCCTCGCGCCAGAAGCTGAAGAAGGGCCTGCTCGACGCCCTCGACAGCCGCTACTCCTTCGAGCTGCCCCCGAGCCTGGTCCACCAGGAGTTCGCCGCCGTGTGGGCGCAGGTCGAGCAGGACCTCAAGAACCGCGGCAAGACCTTCGAGGACGAGGACACCACGGAGGAGAAGGCCCGCGAGGAGTACCGCCGGATCGCCGAGCGTCGCGTGCGCCTCGGGCTGGTGCTTGCGCAGGCCGGCGAGAGCGCCGATATCAAGGTCTCGGACGATGAGGTGAATCAGGCCCTGATCGCCCGCATCCGTCAGTTCCCGGGCCAGGAGCAGCAGGTCTGGGATTTCTATCGCAAGACCCCGCAGGCGCTGGCCGAGCTGCGCGCCCCGCTGTTCGAGGAGAAGGTGGTTGACCACGTTCTCGGGCAGGTCAAACTGGTCGAGGAGCCCGTCTCCAAGGAGACGCTGTTCGCCGACGAGGACGATGCCGAGGCGGCCAAGGCCGACAAGGCCGAGGCTGCTCCCGCGGGTGAGTCCAACCCGGCCTGATCCTCGTCCGGCCCCGAACGGGCGGCGGGGACGGGGCCTGCGAGGTCGTTCGTTTCCGCCGCTACCCCGGCCGCCCCGAGGCGGCCGGGTTCCGTTCAGAGGGCCAGTGAGATGAGAGATCCGGTCGAGTACTACAACAGCGCGCTCGTCCCCATGGTGGTCGAGCAGTCGAGCCGCGGCGAGCGCGCCTTCGACATCTACTCGCGCCTGCTGCGCGAGCGCATCATCTTCCTGACCGGCCCGGTCGAGGACTACTCCGCGTCGCTGATCGTGGCGCAGCTGCTGTTCCTCGAGGCGGAGAACCCGAAGAAGGAAATCTCCTTCTACATCAACTCGCCGGGCGGCGTCGTCACCTCCGGCCTGTCGATCTACGACACGATGCAGTTCATCCGCTGCCCCGTCGCCACGCTCTGCGTCGGCCAGGCCGCCTCGATGGGCTCGCTGCTGCTGGCCGCCGGCGAGGCTGGCCACCGCTTCGCCCTGCCGAACGCCCGGATCATGGTGCACCAGCCCTCCGGCGGCTTCCAGGGCCAGGCCACCGACATCCTGATCCACGCCCGCGAGATCGAGGCGCTGAAGCGGCGCCTCAACGAGATCTACGTGAAGCACACCGGCCGCGACTACGACGCCATCGAGCAGGGCCTGGAGCGCGACAACTTCATGACCGCCGACGCGGCCAAGGAGTGGGGCCTCATCGACGAGGTGCTCCAGAAGCGCGCCGAGGCTCCGGCGCAGGCGTAAGGCCGCGTGCCTCACCCGCCGGAGGGTCCCGCTCCCGCGGGGCCACCCTCCTGCGGGCGGGAACCGCCTCCGAAGGCGGGTCCCCGCGATGCGGCCATTTGGCGGGAGCCTGTCGCATCCGCGGGATTGATCCGGCGGTGGCTGCGTGTTTGCATCGCGATTCTGCACCGGGCGCCCGGCCCGCGGGGGGCGGTGACTGTTTCTTTAGCCGGGCGCCACTATCTAAAAGCGATGCGGTCGCGCCCCTGGGGCGGGACCGGTCGGGGACTTGGAGACCCATATGAGCAAGGCTGGCGGCAACGACTCGAAGAGCACGCTGTACTGCTCGTTCTGCGGCAAGAGCCAGCACGAGGTTCGCAAGCTTATCGCGGGCCCGACCGTCTTCATCTGCGATGAGTGCGTCGAGCTGTGCATGGACATCATTCGCGAGGAATCGAAGTCCTCGCTGGTGAAGTCGCGGGACGGCGTACCGACCCCGAAGGAGATTCGGCGGGTCCTGGATGACTATGTCATCGGGCAGGACTTTGCCAAGAAGGTCCTGTCGGTGGCTGTGCACAACCACTACAAGCGCTTGGCGCACGCGACCAAGCACAACGACGTCGAGCTGGCGAAGTCCAACATCCTGCTGATCGGTCCGACCGGATCGGGCAAGACGCTGCTGGCCCAGACCCTCGCCCGCATCCTCGACGTGCCGTTCACCATGGCGGACGCCACGACGCTGACCGAGGCCGGCTACGTCGGCGAGGATGTCGAGAACATCATCCTCAAGCTGCTCCAGGCCTCGGACTACAACGTCGAGCGCGCCCAGCGCGGCATCGTCTACATCGACGAGATCGACAAGATCTCCCGCAAGTCCGACAACCCGTCGATCACCCGCGATGTGTCGGGCGAGGGCGTGCAGCAGGCGCTCCTGAAGATCATGGAGGGCACGGTCGCGAGCGTGCCGCCGCAGGGCGGTCGCAAGCACCCGCAGCAGGAATTCCTGCAGGTCGACACGACCAACATCCTGTTCATCTGCGGCGGCGCCTTCGCGGGCCTGGAGCGGATCATCTCGGCCCGCGGCAAAGGCACCTCGATCGGCTTCGGCGCCACCGTCCAGGCTCCGGACGACCGCCGCACCGGCGAGATCTTCCGCAACGTCGAACCGGAGGACCTGCTGAAGTTCGGCCTCATCCCCGAATTCGTCGGCCGCCTGCCGGTGCTGGCGACCCTCGAGGACCTCGACGAGACCGCGCTGAAGCGCATCCTCCAGGAGCCGAAGAACGCGCTGGTCAAGCAGTACCAGCGCCTGTTCGAGATGGAGAACGTCGACCTGACGTTCCAGGAGGAGGCGCTGAGCCTCGTCGCCCGCAAGGCGATCGAGCGCAAGACCGGCGCCCGCGGCCTGCGCTCGATCCTGGAGAGCATCCTGCTCGAGACGATGTACGACCTGCCCGGCCTCGACTCGGTCGAGCAGGTGGTGATCGGGCCGGAGGTCGTCGACGGCAAGTCGCGGCCGCTCTACATCCACGGCGACCGCGGCAAGGATGCGCCGGCGAGCGCCAGCGCCTGATCTCCGCCCAGAGGCCGCCGCGAAAACGGCGGCCTCTCGTTTGAGAATCGCCCGGACGCGGCCGGGGTGGCACGGTGCTTGAAAGCGGCACCCGGAGGAGCCACCTGAAGTCTACGCGGCGGCCGCATGCTCACCGAAACGAGGTGCGGTGCCGCGACCCGGCCGCTCTCCCCGTTCCGACCCCCGCGGCCCGGTCGGCCCCCATGCTCCTCCTGCTTTTCCCCGACGAGGGGAGGGACCTGGGCGTCACCACACAAGGAAGTCAGTCAATGACCCAGCCGAAATCGCGCCAGCCCGTCGTCCCCGGCTCGACCGGGACCTACGCGGTCCTGCCGCTGCGCGACATCGTGGTCTTCCCGCACATGATCGTGCCGCTGTTCGTCGGCCGCGAGAAGTCGATCCGGGCTCTCGAGGAGGCGGTGCGCGCCGATCGTCACATCCTGCTCGCCACCCAGGTCAACGCCACCGACGACGACCCGGCGACCGACGCGATCTACACCATCGGCACGCTCGCCAGCGTGCTCCAGCTGCTCAAGCTCCCCGACGGCACCGTGAAGGTGCTGGTGGAGGGCGGCGGCCGGGCCAAGATCCAGGATTTCGTCCGCTCGGACGAGTACTACGCCGCCGACGCCGAGGTGCTGCCGAACGATCTCGGCGACAAGATCGAGGCCGAGGCGCTCGCCCGCTCGGTGATCTCGGAGTTCGAGAACTACGTCAAGCTCAACAAGAAGATCTCGCCCGAGGTGGTCTCGGCGGTGATCCAGATCGACGAGCCCTCGAAGCTCGCCGACACGGTCGCGTCGCACCTGGCGGTCAAGATCTCCGACAAGCAGGCGATCCTCGAGATCCCCACCGTCGCCCAGCGGCTGGAGCGCGTGCTCTCGCTGATGGAGAGCGAGATCTCGGTGCTGCAGGTCGAGAAGCGCATCCGCACCCGCGTCAAGCGGCAGATGGAGAAGACCCAGCGCGAGTACTACCTGAATGAGCAGATGAAGGCCATTCAGAAGGAACTCGGCGACGAGGACGGCCGCGACGAGCTGGCCGAGCTCGAGGACAAGATCGAGAAGACCAAGCTGTCCAAGGAGGCGCGGGACAAGGCACTGGCCGAGCTGAAGAAGCTGCGCCAGATGTCGCCGATGTCGGCCGAGGCCACGGTCGTGCGCAACTACCTCGACTGGATGCTCGGCATCCCGTGGGGCAAGCGCTCGAAGATCAAGAAGGACCTGCCGGGCGCGCAGGCCATGCTCGATGCCGATCACTTCGGCCTCGACAAGGTCAAGGAGCGGATCGTCGAGTACTTGGCGGTGCAGCAGCGCGCCAACAAGCTCACCGGCCCGATCCTCTGCCTCGTCGGTCCTCCCGGCGTCGGCAAGACCTCGCTCGGCAAGTCGATCGCCAAGGCCACGGGCCGTGAGTTCGTGCGCATGTCGCTCGGCGGCGTGCGTGACGAGGCCGAGATCCGCGGTCACCGCCGGACCTATATCGGCTCGATGCCCGGCAAGATCGTGCAGTCGATGCGCAAGGCCAAGACCTCGAACCCGCTCATCCTGCTCGACGAGATCGACAAGATGGGCATGGACTTCCGCGGCGATCCGTCCGCGGCGCTCCTCGAGGTGCTGGATCCGGAGCAGAACGCGACCTTCAACGACCATTACCTCGAGGTCGATTACGACCTGTCGAACGTGATGTTCGTGACCACGGCCAACACCCTCAACATCCCGCCGGCCCTGCTGGACCGGATGGAGGTGATCCGCATCGCCGGCTACACCGAGGAGGAGAAGGTCGAGATTGCGCGCAAGCACCTGATGCCGGGCGCGCTGAAGAAGCACGGCCTCGAGGCCAAGGAGTGGTCGATCAGCGATGACGGCCTGATGCTTCTGATCCGCCGCTACACCCGCGAGGCGGGCGTGCGGAACTTGGAGCGCGAGATCTCGAACCTGATCCGCAAGGCGGTGAAGGAGATCCTGATCTCGGGGGTCAAGAGCGTGACGGTCTCGGCCGACAACCTCGACACCTTCCTCGGCCCGGCGAAGTTCCGCTACGGCGAGGTCGAGATCGACGATCAGGTCGGCGTCGTCACCGGCCTGGCCTGGACCGAGGTCGGGGGCGAGCTGCTCACGATCGAAGGCGTCATGATGCCCGGCAAGGGCAAGATGACGGTCACCGGCAACCTGCGCGACGTGATGAAGGAGTCGATCTCTGCGGCGGCGTCCTACGTCCGCTCGCGGGCCGTCGATTTCGGCGTCGAGCCGCCGCTGTTCGAGCGCCGGGACATCCACGTCCACGTGCCGGAGGGGGCGACCCCGAAGGACGGGCCCTCGGCCGGCATTGCCATGGCGACGGCGATCGTCTCGGTCATCACCGGCATCCCGGTGCGCCGCGACATCGCCATGACCGGCGAGGTGACCCTGCGCGGGCGGGTGCTGCCGATCGGCGGTCTCAAGGAGAAGCTGCTGGCGGCTCTGCGGGGCGGCATCAAGATCGTGCTGATCCCGGAGGAGAACGCCAAGGACCTGGTGGAGATTCCCGACAGCGTGAAGAACGGGCTCGAGATCGTCCCCGTCTCGCGCATGGATCAGGTCCTCGAGCGGGCGCTGGTGCGCAAGCCCGAGGCGATCGATTGGGACGAGCCGCTGCCGAAGGCTGCCCCCGCGCGGCCCGAGGACGATGCGTCGGGGCTGGTGGCGCACTGACGCTGCCGACCCGCTCCTGACATGAGAAGGGCCCCGGACCGCACGGACCGGGGCCCTTCTTCGTTCGGGCAGGGATCCTCTCGTGGCCGAGAGGACGTCGGGCGGATCTCAGGCGCTGCGGCGCCGGCCGAGGCCGCTGTTCTTGGCGAGCTCGGAGCGCTGGGCGGCGTAGTTGGCCGCGACCATCGGATAGTCGTGCGGCAGGCCCCACTTGCGCCGGTACTCCTCGGGGGTGAGCCCGCGGGTCGAGAGGTGGCGCTTCAGCGACTTGTACTGACGACCGTCCTCGAGGCTGATCAGGTAGTCCGGAGTCACCGTCTTCTTGACCGGCATCAGCGGGGTCGGCTTCTCCGGCTCCGCGGCTTGCGGCGTCCCGAGCCGGCTGAGCGACTGGTGGACCGCGTTGATCAGGGCCGGCAGGTCGGCCAGCGGCACCGAGTTGTTGGACACGTAGGCTGACACGATGTCGGCAGCGCGTTCAATCAGGTTGGTTTCTTGCTCTTGGTCCAGCATTCAATGAGCTCCGATGGCAGAGTGGGAGCCCCATGCGTGTTCGCATGCCGCAGGTCAATATTTCTTTTTGGTAATGCGACAGAATTACACCAGAGAAACAAAGTTGTGCACCACCGAAGGGTTGCGAATGCGTGAACCGCATTCCGAGTGCTGCCCATGCGCTGCGGTAATACAGGCCTTGCGTGCTAGGTCGAGGCGCGTGTCGTGTCACGCGAGGCGGGACCGCTGCCGTCTTCGGTGGAGGACCAGGAGAGGGGAGGGGGCCTGTCGCGAAAGTTTCGCAGAGGGGTTGACGGGGTCGGGCTGGTGGGCCTATACGACCACCCATCGGCGCCGGCCGCTACCGCGGACCGGGCGCTGAGACGTCTTCTGCACAGTCTGGGCCGGCGAGCCTGACCTTGGTCAGGTGCTGGTCCTGTTGTTGCCGATGATTGCCGGTGCGAGCCGGCCTGCTCTTTGACAAGTACATCTGAGAAAGAGAAGCGTGGACGGCGTTGTCCCTGCGGATCCGGGTTTCGGCCTGGATCGTGAGTAGGATGATGCTGGTTCGACGTTTCGGTGCTCACACGACCGGCGGAAACGCTGGTTGGTTGTGTGCTTCCGTTTATGTTGTGATCAGCTTGAGATCTAACTCTTCAACTTGAGAGTTTGA
>NZ_LABY01000112.1 GCF_001043975.1 Methylobacterium variabile | reverse complement strand
ATCCAGAGCCGCTGGTGGTGCAGAACGAAGAAGGCTGTTCGCCTCGTTCTGAACGTCCTGAGTTTCTGGGTTCAGGGCTCCGCTGCGCGGCCCCGGAACGACGGCAGAGGGCCTCGATGCTGTTGGTCGGGTCAAACAGGCTCCGGTCAGGCTTCGAGCACCCGCCCGGCGGGAAACAGCACCTCGACCAGCGTGCCCTCGCCCTTGCGGCTGGTGATGCGCAGGGAGGCGCGGTTGGCCTCGACCAGGGCCTTGGTCAGGGGCAGGCCGAGGCCGGTGCCGCCGCCGCGGCGGTTCTGCGCGGTCGCGATCTGGCGGAACGGCTTGAGCGCGGTGTCGACCTCCTCCGGACTCATGCCGATGCCGGTGTCGCGCACCCTGAGCGCCACGCCGCCCCGGTCCGTCACCGCCGTCGAGACGATCACCTGGCCGCCCGCATCCGTGAACTTGATGGCGTTCGAGATCACGTTGAGGGCCGCCTGGCGCAGGGAGCGCTGGTCGGCCAGCACCGCCGGCAGACCCGGGGCGAAGCTCGTGCGCATCACCACCCGCTGCCGGGCGGCCTGGGGCTGCATCAGGGCGACGCTCGCCGCCACCAGGTCGTTGAGGGAGACGCCCGCGAAGGCGAGGTCGAGGTGCCCGGCCTCGATCTTGGCGAGGTCGAGGAGATCGTTGACGAGGCTGACCACGTGCTCGCCGGAGGCCCGGATGTCGCGCAGGTAGTCGCGGTAGCGCTCGCTGCCGACGGGGCCGAACTGCTCCTCCAGCATCACCTCGGCGAAGCCGATGATGGCGTTGAGCGGCGTGCGGACCTCGTGGCTGATCGTGGCCAGGAAGTCGGACTTCTGGGCGCTGGCCCGCTCCGCCTCGCGCCGGGCGCGCACCAGCTCCGCCTCGGTGCGCCGGAAGGCCGAGACGTCCCGCAGCACCGCGGCGATCCGGCGCTGGGCTCCGCTCGCCACCGGCGCCAGGGTGAGGACGAGGGGAAGCGGGCCGTCCGGCCCCCGCGCCAGCACCTCCTCGCCGGCCGCCGGAGCCGCGCCGGTCGCCGCCCCGGCCTTGGCCCGCAGCAGGGCGGTCTGGGCCGCCGGCCGGCTCTCGGGGTCGAGCAGGCTCGCCAGGGGCTCGCCCGCGACCTCGCGGGAATCGAGGGCGAGGAGGGACTGCGCCCCCCGGTTCATGCCGATGACGCGGCCCTCCTCGTCCAGCACCACCACCCCGTCGGTGACCGCGTCGAGGATCGCCGTGGTCTCGCGCAGATGCGCGTCGCGGTGGGCGAGGCTGACCTCCGCCGCCGCCAGGGACTGGGCCGGATCGGAATCGGGCAGGCGCCGGATGGTGAGTGCGCTGGCGGGAGCGCCCTCCCACTCGACCACGCTGACGCTGACCCCCACCGGGACGCTGCCGCCGGTCCGGGTCGCGAGGGCGATCGGGCCGCCCTCGCCGGGGCCGGCCAGCCCGGACGGGTCGCGGCCGCGGAAGATCACCCCCGGGCCGCCGGCCGCCGCGAGGGCCTCGGCGTTGTCGTAGCCGGCGAGGGCGAGGAGGTGACGGTTGGCGAGCAGCACCTCGTCGCCGCGATGCACCAGCAGGCCGACCGGCAGGCGGTCGACGAGGCGCGCCAGCGCCGCCTCGGCACTGCGTTCGGGCTGGCGGGCCAGGGCCTGGCTCTGGCCCTGGGCGCTCCGGAACGGCGTCACGGCGCCGCGGCCCGGCGCCGCGCTCGGCACCGGCTCGGCCTCGACGCTGTCGGGGTCGCCGGCGAAGCGCGCGCCCAGCGCCCGGGCGATCTCCCGGAAGGCGGCGTGCTCGTTGAGGGAGAGGGAGGCGGGGCGCGGGCGCTCTTCCGCCGGGACCTCGGCGGGCGCCGCCGGGTCCGGCTCGGCCGCCGGCGCCGAGGCCGCCTCTCCGGTCGGCGCCTCCGGCGGCCGGGTGCCGAAGCCCCAGCTCAGCCCGAGATGCGCGAAGGGCGCCGCCATCAGGCCGGCGAACTCCGCCATGGCGGCCCCGGTGAGGGATGCGAGATCGGACGTCTCCGGCGCGGGCGGGCCGGCAGGCTTCGTCGCCTCGGGGCGCGGTGCCTCGGTCGAGGGCCGCCCCGCTTGGGGCCGCTGCGCCGCCTCGTTGGGCTGCGCTGCCGCGATGGGCTGCGCCGCCGCGATGGGCTGCGCCGCCTGGGGGAGCTGCGTCGACTCGGTGGGCTGTGCTGCCTCGACCGCCGGACGAGCCGATTCGGCGGCGATCTCGGAAGGCTGGCGCCCGATGGCGATCACCGCGGCGGCGCGCTCGCGCAGGGTCGGTCGGGGCGGCTTCGGCTCCGCCGTTTCCGGCCGGTCGGCGGCCGGGGCGAGCCGTTCCGGGTGGATCACCCCGAAGCCGCTGAACCCCGCGAAGGCGCGCCCGGCGCCGAGGCGCGGCGCGCCCGAGAGGTCGACCGCGACGCTCTCCCGCCTCCCGGCCAGGCGCCAGCGCACTGGCACCGCCCGGAAGGTGCGGCGCTGCGCCAGGGCCTCGGCGAGGCCGTCCTCCGCCTCGACCGGGCCGGCCAGGAGGTCGTCCCAGGTCCGCCCGACCGGGGAGGCGCCGACGGTCTCGGCCAGCCGCGCCGTCGCCTCGACGAGGCAGCCCCGGGCGTCGCTGCGCCACAGGAAGCGCAGGCCTGGACCCGGGGCGGGCCGGGGCTCCGCCGGAACGGGCGGCGTCGGCTCGGGTTCAGGCTCGGGCGGCTGCGGCGCGGCGGCGCGGCGGGTCCGGCGGCCGGGCAGCGGGTCGATGATCGCGACGGCGAGGCCGGGGCTGCCGTCCGGAAGGACGGTCGGCAGGCAGGCGCAGAGCAGGGGTGGGGCGAGGCGACCGGCGGAGAAGCGCAGGCGCTCCAGGCGCGGCTGCGCCGTCCCGGCGGGCAGGCCGAGGGCGCCGCGCAGCTGAGTCGCCAGGCCGAGAACGGGATCGACCCGCCCGGCCGCGTCCGCGATCGTCTCCCGCAATCCGCCGGCGGCCGGGGAGGCGTGGAGCAGCTGCGTGGCGGTCCGGTCGAGCAGCAGGAAGGCCCGGTCGGGTCCGGCGATCCGGTGCCCGAAGGCCGGAACGGCCCGCAGGGCCTCGATCGTCGTCTCGAAGAGCACGTCCCGCCCCACTGCCTCTCCTCGCGCCGCGCCGCGTCCGGTCCCCATGCGAGGGGATCCTCGTGGCACGGGATCCACCCGTGTTGCTTTAAACCAAGAGTCCTCTTCCCGCACCGGCACGAAATGCGCAGTCGCTGCGTTATCACGCCGTCAACCTTAACGACCTCCGGAAAGGTGGCAATTTGCCCGAGGCATGGTATTGTGCGGTGCACAATGCGTGCCGACCCAGAACGCGCCGCGCCGACGGCTGCGCTGAATGAGGAGACGAACATGACCCAGACCCCGAACTACGAGATCCCGACCGAGATGCGGGACTTCGCGGAGAAGAGCGTCGAGCAGGCCCGCAAGGCCTTCGACTCCTTCATCGGCGCTGCGCGCAAGACCGCCGACACGCTCCAGGGCTCGGCCGAGCTGGCCCGCAACAACGCCCAGACCGCCTCGACCCGCGGCTTCTCCTACGCCGAGCAGAACGTGAACGCCGCGTTCGACCTCGCCCAGAAGCTCGTCCGCTCCCGCGACATCCAAGAGGCGATGCAGCATCAGGCCGAGTTCGTGCGCAGCCAGTTCGCCGCCATGCAGTCGCAGGCCCGCGAGTTCGGCAACCTGACGCAGAGCGCGATGCAGCAGGGCGCCGAGAACGCCAAGCAGGCGATGCAGCAGGGCGCCGAGCACGCCCGCAACGCCATGCAGCAGGGCGCCGATGCGGCTCGCAATACGGCGAACAACGCCACCAACGCTGCCAAGGACGCCGCGTCCTAATCTATCCGTCGGCGCCGCGGGCGCCGCGACGGTCACGGCCGCGCTCCGCCCGGAGCGCGGCCGTTCTGTTTCGCTGCCCGGCCTCCGGCCGATCGATGTTGCAATGCGGAAACATCCTCGCAGGCGAGGGCGGGGAGACGAACGCCCCGCAGGTGGGTGGCACCGATCCCGGGGCGACGTCAGACGCGGTCCGGGGTTTTGTTGCGATGCAGCGGCCCGACCCCGACATTCAGGTCGTCCAGATCGTCGTCCACGTCCTCGTCCAGGCCGCGATCGCCCGCCTCGCGGGGCGGCGGGTCGACGGCGCGAATCAGCTTGATGATCTGCATCGCCCGGTCGGCGCAGTCCGGCGAGATGCGGGCGATGTCCTCGGCGAGGGCGAGGACCGCGTCGAGGGTGCGCTGCCACTGGGCCGAGGTCGTCACGGCGGTTCTCCGGGGCTCGCCGGCCGAGATTTGCCCGGCCGGGATGGTTCGGCTACCGATGCGGCGCCGGGAGGCCGGGCGCGACGCCCGAGCGGCGTCACGCAGGGCGGCTCCCTGCCAGAGAGGAACGCAATGATGCGAGGGTTCGTTCGCGCTGGCCTGTCGTCGGCCGTGCTTTTGGTCGTGGCCCTGACCGGCTCCGCCTCGGCGCAGTACTACCGGGACTACACCCCGCCGGGATACGGGTACGAGCGGTACGAGCGCCCGCCGCCGCGGCGTGCGGTCGGCTACAATTGCGACGCGGTGCAGCGCGGCCTGACCGGGCCGCGGCCCTATTCCTGCCCGCTGCCGGGCCCGCGGCCGCTCGGCGCCCGCTGCTTCTGCGACGTGCCGATCGCGAGCTTCAGCGCCCCGCAGCCGCCGGCCCCGGGCCGGGTCGCGCCCTGACGCGGAAAAGGGCCGCCACCGGCGGCCCTTCGAGGATAGTTCGCCGATGATCCCGGGCGGAGATCCCGCCCGGGGCGTCCTCAGTTCAGCACCACCACCTTGGCGCCGACCTTGACCCGCGAGTACAGGTCGGTGACGTCCTCGTTGGTCATGCGGATGCAGCCCGAGGAGACGGCCTGGCCGATCGTGTCGGGCTCGTTCGAGCCGTGGATGCGGTACAGGGTGCCGCCGATATACATCGCGCGGGCGCCGAGCGGGTTGTCGAGGCCGCCGGCCATGTAGCGCGGCAGGTCGGGGCGGCGGGCCAGCATCTCCTTCGGCGGCGTCCAGGACGGCCACTCGCGCTTGGCCGTGATGGTCTTGGTGCCCGACCAGGTGAAGCCCGGGCGGCCGACGCCGACGCCGTAGCGCAGGGCCATGCCGTCGCCCACCACGTAGTAGAGCCGCCGCTCGGCCGTCGAGACCACGATCGTGCCCGGGGCGTAGGGGCCGGTGAAGCGCACCAGCTCCCGCGGGATCGGCGCGACCTGGGCCTGATCGGTGCTGCCGGCGGACTGGCCCTGGCCGTAATAGCCCTGGCTGCCGTACCCGGTCGCCCCGTAGGGCTGACTGGCGTAGTAGTCCTCGCCAGGGTTCACATCGAAGGGATCGTAGGGCGCCGCCTTGGCCGGGGCAGAGGCAAGCACGCACACGCTCATAACGCCCGCCAGGGCGGCAGCGAAGATCTTCATGGCCGGAGCCTTACCTCAGCAATTACCTTTGCTGTACAATGCTGTCCCGGCTCAGTGGTTCCCGGTTAAAGCGAGGCTTCTCGCCGAGGTGGACTACCGACCCAGGCTGGACGGTTCACGTTTCGTTGATCGGCTCGGCGGCAATCGAACGATGCGGCCACCACGGGCGACGGCGGGTCAGAGCACCTCGTCGGTGTGGACCTGGAAGCCGGCGAGCAGCGAGGGGCCGAAATGGGTCGAGATCGCCACGTCGGTGGCGTCGCGGCCCCGCGCCATGAGGATGCGGCCGATGCGGGGCCGGTTGTGGCGGGCGTCGAACGTGTACCAGCGTCCGCCGAGATAGGCTTCGAACCAGGCCGAGAAGTCCATCGGGTCGGGCACCGCCGGCACGCCGATGTCGCCGAGGTAGCCGGTGCAGTAGCGCGCCGGGATGTTCATGCAGCGGCAGAACGTGATGGCGAGATGCGCGAAGTCGCGGCAGACGCCCTCGCGCTGGGTGTAGCCGTCGAGCGCGCTGCGGGTGGCGTCGGCGCGCTGGTAGTCGAAGCGGATCCGCTCGTGGACGTAGTCGACGATGGCCTGGACCCGGGCCCAGCCCTCGGGCGTGGTGCCGAACAGCTGCCAGGCGGTGTTCGACAGCTTGTCGGTGTCGCAGTAGCGGCTGCCGAGGAGGTAGACCATCACCTCGTCCGGCAGGTCCTGCACCGGGTGCTGCACCGCGTCCGGCGCGTATTCGTCGACCGCGCCGCTGTCCTCGATCAGGAAATCCGCCGAGACGGTCAGCCGTCCCGCCGGGGCGACGAGGCGGGTGCAGGTATTGCCGTAGCGGTCGGCGTAGTCCCGCGAGGGGATCGGCGGGTCGAAGCGGATCGCCGGCGAGGTCACGCAATCGCCGATCCGGGACGGGTGGACGCTGAGCATCAGCAGCATCGGCGTCGGGGCCGGGGAGTCGAAGGTGATCGCGTACCCGGTCCGGATCCTCATGGCCGTGCTGGCTCCCTGCTGCCGTCGACGCATGCGCGCCGTCGGTTCAACGCAGGGTAAGCCTCCGGCGTCGCCGCGGTCTGCCCGAAGAAGCGGCAGGGCCTGAGCGAAGTTTCGTCGCGGCGGCTAATCCGCGGCCAGATGATGCGCGGCTAAGTGATGGGCGGCCGGGTGCGGGCCGGCCCGTCCTTCCGCGACGGACGGCGCCTCGGCCAGCTCGGTCACCCGGACCGCGACCTCCATGCCGAGGAAATCCTCGGGCCGGCCGACCCAGCTGCCGTGAAGCGGCACCGCCTGGCCCGGATGGCGGGCGACGGCGACCCGGATCAGGTCGCGGTTGCCGACGATGCCGTTGGTCGGGTCGAACTCGACCCAGCCCGCCCCCGGCAGGTAGACCTGGACCCAGGCATGCGTCGCGCCGCCGCCGACGTGTCCGATTCCGTGCCCGGCCTCTTCGCCCGCCTCCTCGTTCCCTCGGGCATGGCCGTCGCGCTCCGGCACGTAGAGGTAGCCCGAGACGAACCGGGCCGCCATGCCGAGGGACCGGGCCGCCTCCATCATCAGGAGGGCGAAGTCCCGGCAGGTGCCCCGCCCCGAGCGCAGCGTCTCGGCGGGATCCTGCACGCCCTTCTCGCTCCGCCGCCGGTAGGCGAAGTCGCGGTGGATCCCGGTCGTGATGGCGGCGAGGAGCGCCCGGGTGTCGGCGGTGCCGTCGGCCGCGAGGAAGCCGCGGGCCCAGCGCGCGACCAGCCCGCCGGGGTCCGGGTTCTGCCGCTCGATGTACCGGGCCAGATCCGGCATCTCGTCCGGGTCGTAGGCGAAGGGGTAGCGCGCCGCCCGCTCCGCCAGCGCGAAGGAGAGCGGCGGCTCGGGCGTGTGGTCGAGGGTGATGCGGCAGGTGAAGCGGAGCTCGGCGGCGCGGCCGCGGAAGCGGGCCACCGCCACGCAGTTCCCGAACACGTCGTGGATCCAGCGCAGGCTGTGCGGCTCCGGCGTGATCGCCAGGGAGGCGGCGATCAGGCGCTGGTCGTAGCTGTCCCGGGGACGGAACAGGATCCGGTGCTCGCCGAAGCCGACCGGCTGGCGGTAGGTGTAGGTGGTGACGTGATGGACGGAGAGGATCGGCAAACGGTCCTGCCTCGCCGCGGCGTGCCGGCCGCGGCCCGGGACGAGCGCGAGGGGAGCCCGGGCCGGCCCGCGGCGCGACGGGCGGATCGCCCGGGGCGATGGCGGCGGTGGGCGTCGCTCAGCTGCGCCGGGCGCGGGCCTCGAAGGCCTCCGCCATCGTGTCGTCGTGCCGGCCCAGGGTCTCCAGCCGCTCGGCCCGCCGCGCCTGCTCCTGGCTCTCCTCGCCGGGGCTCAGCTCGGCGAACACCCGGGCCTGCTCGGCCTGCTGGCGGTGCCGCTCCGCCTGCTCGCGGAAGAAGGCCGCCTGCTGTCCCGCCGTGGCGGCGTACTCGGCCCGGTAGCTGTCGCGCTCGTTCGTCTTCATTCCCGATCCCTCTGGCCGGTCCCCCCGGCGCTCGGTCTCCTGGAGGTCGCGAGGGCGCCTGCCGCCGCGGCCGTCCCGCGGAGCGTAAGGCAGGATGGCCGCCGCGATCAAATCGGCCCGGTTCATCAGATCGGTGATCCCCAGACGATATCGGTGGAGCGGCCCCGCTACGCGACCGGCGGCCGCGGCTGGCGCGCCGCGTGCTCGGCCAGGGTCAGGAGGTCGCGCGGGCCGGAGAGCGACACCGCCCGCGGCGGCAGGCCCGGATCGGTCGTCCGGGTCTCTCCTCCGGCCGGATGCGCGACGACGAGGTGGATCGTCGGCCAGAGCGTCGCGACGGCGCGGGCGAGGCCCGCCCCGTCGAGGCTCCCGGTCTGGTCCTCCGGCAGGCCGATCAGGACCAGGGCGACCTCGCCGCCGCGCAGGCGCAGCACGTCGAGGCCGGCATCCGGATCGGGGCAGTGCAGGGCCTCGAGGCCGGCCCGGGCCACGAGGGCTTCGGCCTCGCTCGTCCCGGGCACCTCACCGACCAGGAGAGCGTACCGGCCGGCCGGGAACGCGACCGGAGCCGGGCCTCCCTCGGCACGGTCCGGCGGATCCCCGGCGGCGTCCCGGCCCGCCACCATCTCGCGCAGCTCCAGCTGCCGCAGCAGGGCCGCGAGCCGCTCCGGCACCGCCTCCGCCATCAGGCCGTCATAGGCCGCGGCGAGGCCCGCCCCGAGCGTGCCGAGGGAGAGCGTCACGGTGCGTTGCGTCCCGTCCATCCGGCGTCCGGCGCCCGCCGCGCCCATTGCCACCTCCTGATCTCAAGTCTGTCTCAGGAGGATAAGCCGCGACGGGCAGCAGAGTTTCCGTGACGGCAGAGCGTTCCGGCGTCTCCCGACCCCGGGATGATGTCCGCCCGGTCGGTCCGGCGCGAGGAGACCGGGCCGGCGTCGTGACCGGACCGGGGGGAACGGCCTGTCGCCGTCATCGGGTGCTTGCTATAGGGGGTGCCCTGCGTCGTCGCTGCATGGTTCCCGATGAACGTCATCCGTTCGGCACGGTTGTGGTTCAAGAGCGGCAGGTCCGAGACGATCTACGAGGTCGATCTCGTCGAGAACGACGGATCGGCCGGCGAGGCGAGGTTCCTCGTCAATGTCCGCCACGGAGGACGCGGCGCGACGCTGCGTGAGGGCACGAAGACCGCGAGCCCGGTATCGCGGGAGGCCGCCGACAGGATCTTCGACAGCGTCGTCGTCGCCAAGATCAACCAGGGCTATCGCCGGACCGGCGAGCCGGGCGTCGCCGGCGAGGGCGATGCGGACGAGGCCTCGGCCGGTGGCCGCGAGCGCGTGCTGGCCGCGCGGCTCGGCGCCAGCCTGCGCTCGCCCTGGCCCACGCGGAATCTCGACCGGCTGCTCTGGCGGATCGGCGAGGTGCGGGTCCGCGCCGCGACGGCGGACCTCCTCGAGCTGGCGCGGAAGACCGGCCGCGAGGCGAGCTACGCGCTGGTCTTCGCCCTGGCCCGGGCGGGTGGCGCCGAGGCCGCGCCGGCTCTGCGGACCATCGTGGCGACGGCGTCCAGCCGGCTCGTCGCCGATCTCGCGGGTTTCGCGCTGGTCTCGCCGCTCATGGGCGAGGCGCGAGAGGCGGCCCCGCTCGCGGTGCCGGAGGCGCTGGCACGGGCCGCCGCGGCGCGGGATGCGGACGGCATGACCGGCGCCCTCGCCGAGCTGGCGGCCCAGGGGGGCGCGGCGGCCGGCCGGGCCCTCGTCGGCCTGGCGCGGGCGGCCCAGGGCGACGCCGGCTTGCGGGACGCGCTCGCCGCCGTCGTCCGGCGGCTGCCCGCCCGGCCGCCCTACCTGATCGGGCTGCGGAAGATCTACAAGTACGCCGAGATGGCCGACGACGCCGCGCTGTTCGCCGCCGCGGCGCATCGCTTCGAGACCGCGACGCCGATGTACCGGGCCGGGCGCGTCTCCGGCGGGCAGGTCTACGTTTCGGAGCTAGGGCGGCGCGTCCGGCTCGCGGAGGTCCGGGGTCGGGACCATGCCCCGGTCGGCCTCTCGGACGCGACCCTGCACTACGTCAAGCGCCGGATCTGGCGCACCCTGCGCAAGCGCGCCGAGCTCGCCGACCCGAGCTTCGCGGAGCTCGCCGCCGCCTACCTCCTGACCCTGCGGGACTCCGATCTCGCCCGGCCCGCGACCTGGACGCGGGTCGTCCGCGACGGCGAGAGCGGGTGGACGGTCGAGAAGCACGCCTCCGGACCCCTCGCCAGGAACTGGACGGCGAGCCAGCTGCTCTCCCGCAACGATCCGCGCGCGACGCCGCGCCGCGGCAGCCTCAGCTTCTCGGAGCGTCCCTCCGTGGCCGAGGCGAGCCGGCCCGAAGCCTTCCCGGACCTGTGGCAGGCGCGGCCGGATCTCGGCCTGCGGCTCGCCGGGGACAGCCCGATCCGGCCGGTCGCGATGCTGGGCCTGCGGGTGCTCGCGGCCAATCTGGGCTTCGTGGCCGGGCTCTCTCCCGGCCAGCTCGGCGCGCTGCTCTCCGCCAGCCACGCCGAGGTGCAGCGGCTCGGCTTCGACGAGGCGCGCGACCGCCTCGCCCGCGGGGCGGCCGAGGAGGACCTGCTCGCGGAGCTGCTGCGCGCCGACCTCGCCGAGGCGCGCCACCTCGCGGCGGACCGGATCGCCCGCGACCCGGACCTGCCCTGGTCGAGCCCGGCGCTCGCCTTCGCCGCCCTGACGGCCGCGCATGCCGACCTCGCCGACCCCGTCCTCGCATGGGCCCGCGAGCGCCGGCTCGCGGCCTCCGTCGCGAGGGGATTGGCGGAGCAGGTCGTCGCGTGGCTGCTGGCGATGCCCGAGGCGCCGGGCGAGGCGGACGTCGATGCCATCCGCCGCGTGCGCGCCCGCCTGCGGCATCTCTGGGCCGACGGCTCCATGCCGCTCGCCGAGCCGGAGCTGTGGCGGCTCATGGGCCACCGCGCGCCCGCCGTCACGGCCGCTGCCATCGACATCCTCCGCGCCAGCGGGGCCGATCCGGGCCGCCTGCCGGACGGCGCGTGGCGCGACTTCCTCGGATCGCCCTCGGAGGACGTGCAGGAGGCGGCCCTCACGCTGCTCGGCGGCCTCGGCGACGAGGCGCTGTCGCGGCACGCGAGGCTCGTCCTCGCCTTCGCCACCTCCGGCGCGAGGTCCCTGCGCCACGCCGCGCGACCGCTCGTCGCCCGCATCGTCGCGCACGAGCCCGCCATGGCCGGGCGGCTGGCGCGGGAGCTGATCGACACGCTCTTCGTGACCGCGCCCGACGACGACTACCCGGCCGACATCGTCGCGCTGCTCCGGGAGGCCGTGCCGGCGCAGCTCGCCGCGCTCGATGCCGGCCTGGCCTGGCGCCTGCTCCAGGCCCGGGCCAAGGGCGCGCAGCATCTCGGCGCCGCGCTGCTGGAGAGCCGGGATCCCGGATCCTTCTCGGTCCGGCAGATCGCCCGGCTCGGCAATCACCCGCATCTCAGCGTCCGGCAATGGGCGATGGCCGCCTTCGAGGGCGCGCCCGGTCGCTTCCAGGGCGAGGCCGAGGATGCGGTGCTGCTCGTCGAATCCGAGTGGCCCGACGTCTGCGCATTCGCCCGCCGCCACTTCGACGCCTGGCCGCCGGAGGTCTGGACGCCGGGCGCGCTCGCCGTCGTCACCGACAGCGTGAAGCCGGAAGTCCTGGCTCTCGCCCGCCACCTCCTGCGCAGCCGCCTGCGGCCCGAGGATGCCGAGGCGCAGCTGACGCGCCTGCTCGAGCATCCCGCCCAGTCCATGCACCTCCTGGTCACCGAGTTGCTGATCGGGCAGGTGCAGTCGGACGAGACCTTCGCCAGGCTGCTGCCGCTCGCCCGCATCGTCATGCTGCAGGTGCTCAAGGGCCGCGTCGCCAAGGACCGGATGGCCGCGTACCTGAGGGCCGAGGCCCTGCGCGACCGCGCCCGCGCCGAGGCGGTCCTGCCGCTCCTGTCGGACCTGACCCTGTCGGGCACCGCGCGCGACCGGACGCAGGCGGTGCTGGCGTTGCGCGACATCGCCGAGGCCCATCCCGACCTCGCCGCCGCGCCGCTGCCGATCGGCCGCCCGATCGTTCCGCCCCGCCGACCCGGACGAGCCGCCTGATGAACTTCGTCCATCGCTACTTCGGCGAGACCAGCGCCTCGTCGGATGCCGGCTCGACGCTGCTGGGCTTCGCGCCCGATACCTTGCGCGAGCCGACCTACTTCGTCGGCCGCGTCGCCCGGCATCTGCCGTTCCGGGAGGCGATCTCGGCGCTGCACCACGTCGTGGTGTCGGACCTGCGCTTCAAGCCGAAGGACCGCACCGCCTACTTCGAATGGCTGAAGGCGCACGAGCCGCAGCTCCTGGCCGAGGCTTTGGCCGACCGCGACGACGCCAGGGCGCGGATCGCGGCCCTGCGCACCGAGATGCGCGACATCGACGCGCGCGCCAGCGCCCTGATGAGCCCGTTCTACAAGGCGCGCCAGCGCTACTTCGACTGGCTCTACCGCGCCGACCGCGACGCCTGGATCGTGCTCGACCCGGTGATCACGGTGCATCCGGACGAGGTGTTCTTCGAGTGCTTCAGCCTCGACGAATCGACCTACGGCCGCCTGTCCTGCGACCACGACGTGTTCGCGCGCATCGAGGACTTGGCCTGCGGCACCACCAACATCGACTACAGCCACGCGCTCTACGACGAGTTCCAGAAGATCCGCAGCTACCGCGACACCACCCTGTCGATCGACCCGACCGGCTTCGAGGTGCAGACCACGGGCGAGGCGACCTACCGCGAGGACAAGATCGAGCTGCCCGACAGCTGGGTGCGCGGCTTCCTGCAGGTGTCGAGCGCCATGGCCCAGCCGGCCCACCTCGTCGACCTCCACCCGGTCGACATGCACGCGATCATCACGCGGCTCGCCGCCAGGACGGAGCGGCACGGGCCGCGCTCGCTGCGCTTCCTGCTGGAGCCGGGCGAGCCGGTGAGCGTGCTGATCGAGCCCTGGAACGAGCACCTGACCTTCCGGCGCTCGGTCTATCGCGGGAGCAGCGGGGCCGAGATCCGGCTCTGGGGGCGCCGCCGCCTCGCCATCCTGGCGCGGGCGCTGCCGCTGGCGCGATCCGTGCGGCTGCACCTGCTGGGCACGGGGCTGCCGTCCTTCGCCGTGGTCGATTTCGGAGGCCTGCGCTTCACCCTCGGCCTGTCGGGCTGGACCGCCAACGACTGGTCGCGCGCCGGCCAGTTCGATCTCCTGGCGCCGCGCAGCGGGGTGGACGAGGTCAGCGCCGCGCGGGTCTTCGCCGCCCTGAAGCGGCACCATTTCGCGACCGTCGAGGGCTTGAGCGCCGAGACCGGCCTCGACCGCGCCCTCGTCGCCGGGGCGCTGGGCCTCTACGTCCAGAACGGCCGCGCCATGTTCGACCTCGACAAGGGCGTCTACCGCCTGCGCGAGCTGACCCGCGAGCCGCTGCCCCCGGGCGCCCTGCGCTTCGCCTCCGAGCAGGAGGAGAAGGCAGACCGCCTCATCGCGGCGCGCCTCGTCACCGTCGCCTCGGTCGACCGGCGCGAGGGCCGCCGGAGCGTCGAGGGCGAGGTGCTCGACGACGGCAGGACGCAGCGGCCGATGATCGCCCTCGACGCCGACGATCGACTGGTCGAGGCGCGCTGCGATTGCGGGTTCTACGGGCACAACAAGCTGATGCGGGGTCCCTGCGAGCACATGCTGGCCCTGCGCCGGCTCTTCCACGCCCAGGTCGAGGGGAGGGCGGCGTGACGGGCCCGTCCATGCAGCGCGCGCCCGCGGCGCGTCCGGGGACCGTCGTCGAGGTTCGGCGGCGCAGGCGGGCCTTGCCTTCGCGCGCCCGCGCCGGTTACCCTTCGGGCACGAGGGACGCGGGCTGGACAGGACCTTGCAACCCGGGCGGCGCTTCGCCGTCCCTGCACCCTGCCCTGCAATGCGCCACTGGCCCGGTCTTCACTGGGGGACCCCAGGCCCCTGGTGCGGATGTACGGTTTGGGTTCCTTGAACCCAAATCCGCACCAGGGGCCGGGGTCCCTTCGAGTGGACCGCGCCAGTCCTCAGATGAGACGAAGGCAATCCGGCCGGCGTCCCTCGTACTCCTCCGCGGAGTGCGGCCATGACCGTGCGGCCCGGCAGCCTGACGCGGCAGCAGCTCTACGACCGCATCCGCGAATCGTCGAAGGACGAGGTCGTCCTCGAGGAGATGATCCGCCTCGGCTTCTGGCCCGGCGACGCGGCGCAGCCTGACCTCCCGGCCGCGCTGATCAAGCGCCGCGGCGAGATCCACCGCGAGATCGCCGACCTCCACGCCGAGGAGCGGCTCTGGCGCGACCCCGAGACCGCGCTGAAGGCGATGCACAAGCGCCGCAAGACGGAGGCGCTGGCCCGGCGCAGGGAGACCAGGCTCCGCCACGCGCAGGGCCGCCACGACCGGGCGCTCGCCTGGCACGCGCGGCGCGGGAGCGAGGTGCTCTTCCTCGGTCCCGAGGTCTCGGCCGGCCTGCACTCCCACGCGGCGCGGCGGCCGCTCCTGCCCGGCCTGCCGGACCTCGCCACCCCCAAGGCCCTCGCCGACGCGATGGGCCTCCCCCTCGCCGAGCTGCGCTTCCTCGCCTACGACCGCGCCCTCGCGCGCATCAGCCACTACCAGCGGTTCACCATCCCGAAGAAGACCGGCGGCGAGCGGCTGATCTCGGCCCCGATGCCGCGCCTCAAGCGCGCGCAGTACTGGGTGCTCGACGCGATCCTGGCCAAGGTGCCGGTGCACGAGGCGGCGCACGGCTTCGTGCCGGGCCGCTCGATCCTGACCAATGCCGGGGCGCATGTCGGACGCGACGTCGTGGTCAATCTCGACCTCGAGAACTTCTTCCCGACGCTCACCTTCCGGCGCGTGAAGGGCAAGTTCCGCGGCCTCGGCTACCCGGAATCGGTCGCGACGGTGCTGGCGCTGCTCTGCACGGAGCCGGACGTCGACGAACTTGAGCTCGACGGCGAGCGCCTGTTCGCCGCCCGGGGCCCGCGGCGCCTGCCGCAGGGTGCGCCGACGAGCCCGATGCTGACGAACCTCGTCTGCACGCGGCTCGACAGGCGGCTCGCCGCGCTCGCCGCCTCGCTCGGCTTCACCTACACGCGCTACGCCGACGACATGACCTTCTCGGCCTCGGGGGAGGGCGCCGCCAAGGTGTCGGTCCTGCTGAGGGGCGTCGGCACGGTCGTCGCCGCCGAGGGCTTCACGCTCCATCCCGACAAGACCCGCGTCATGCGCCGCGGCCGCCGCCAGGAGGTGACGGGCCTCACGGTCAACGAGCGCGTGGCCGTGCCCCGCGACACGCTGCGCCGCTTCCGCGCGCTGCTGCACCAGATCGACAGGAGCGGTCCCGCGGGCAAGCGCTGGGGCGTCGCCCGCCACGTCTTCGACGCGGCGTTCGGCTTCGCCTGCTTCGTCCGCATGGTGAGTCCGGCCACCGGCGATCCGCTGGTCTCGGAGGTCCGCCGCCTCTCGGCCCGGCACGGCACGGCGCAGAGGGCCGTGCCGGAGGCCTCCGCCTTCAGGGCCCGGGCCGCGCGCGGCGAAACGCCCCTGGCGCGCTGGTGGAGCCCGGCGGAACGCCCGCCGCCGACGCCGGAGCCGATCCTGCTCGAATCACCGGATCCCGCTCCGTCGACGGTGCCCCAGAGCGCCATCGGCGCCGCGGCGGGCGCACAGACGGCCGATCGGGACGGCGTCTGGGGTCGCATGCCGGACGACCTGCCTCCCGGCAAGGCCGGCCTCTCGCGCATCGTGTCGGGGCTGCTCACGCTCGCGGGCGGCCTGGTCCTGTTCGTTGCCCTGCTTCGGATCTCACCCCCGCTCGCTCTGCTCGGAGCACTCGTCCTGGCGGGTCTCTACGCCGCCGGCTTCTTCCGCAGGCGCTGAGGGGCGCGCGTTCCGCGCGGGCCTGAGGCCTGCGCGAGGGTGCACGGCTCTGAGCCATGCTCCAGGTCAAAGCCTGATCGACGGGGCTTGGCGAGGGGCTGCCCGCGACCCGACGAACAGGCATCTCGGTGACCTAACGATCGGGCGAGGGTGAAGGAAGGCTGACGACGCGGGCGAAGTGTCCATGCCGCGTCCGAGTCGGGTTTGTGGCAATCCGGTCGAGGTTGTACGAGCAGCATTCCCCTCCGCTCGAAGCGAGGACTCTCGTTCATGGCCATGTCCCGCCGGATGATCGGCTGCCTGCTCCTGCTGCCGATCGCCTCCGCCGCGCTCGCCCAGGCTCCCCGCGACATCCAGCGGGAGGAGCGCAACCGGCGCCTCGTCGTTGAGTTCTACGAAGCCGTCTTCGCCCGGCATGACCTCAGCGCGGCGGACCGTTACCTGAGCGAGGACTACATCCAGCACAATCCGCGCGTGCCGGATGGCCGGGCTCCCTTCGTCGCCGCCTTCTCGCGCCTCTTTGCCGCCAATCCGGCGATGCGGAGCCGCATCCTGCGCAGCGCGACGGACGGGGATCTCGTCTTCCTGCACGTCCATTCCCAATCGTCGCCCGAGGCTCGCGGCCGCGTGATCGCAGAGATCTTTCGCGTGAGCGGGGACCGCATCGTCGAGCACTGGGACGTCATGCAGGACATTCCGGAAACGGCCGCCAACAACAGCGGGATGCTGTAGCACCCCCGCGGCTCCATCCCCTGCCTTGACCCTCAGGCAGGCCTTCGGGCCCGGGCGGGATCTTCGATCTCCACACCCCTTCTCACACTCGGGATGGGGGATCCCACGTATCACTGTTCCGAACAGCTCAGGCGGAGCTTGCCTCAGGCGATCCGGACACCGGAGCCTGGTACCGTGCCTCATCGGCAGCCGAGCCGCGCGCGGGCACGCGAGGTGCCTCAGGGGGTGGCGGCGGCGTAGGCCATCACGCCCATCAGGGCGCCGACGTCGCGGTAGCGGGCGCCGCGGGTGCTCATCATGGCCTCGAACTTCTCGTGCACCTGGGCCACGGTGAGGCTGCGGGCCTTCCGGCGGCCGACGCGCTCGTAGAAGATCGGCCGGTTGGCCTTGGCGGGCTTCGGCAGCAGCGCGGCGGCCTCGGCCTTCGGCTCCTCGACCACCTTGGCCATGAAGCGCTCGGCGTCGTCCGGCCCGAGGAAGTGGGCGAGGTAGGTCTCGCCAAGGGTGAGCTCGCGGCCGATCCGGGCGGCGATCCGGGCCGAATCGCGCTTCAGCATCTCGCCGGCCAGGAGGGCGGAGAGGGACGGATCGCGGCGCAGGTCGAGGATGCGGGCGCGCTCGGCCGAATCGGCCACGGCGTTGTCCTCGCCGATCAGCCCGGCCTCGCGCGAGTAGCCGTGCTGGGCGCCGAACTCGCGCATGACCTGGAGCCAGGTCCGCTCGATGAACTGGTAGAGGCCGGTGGCCGAGGAGGTCCGGGCCTGGACCTCGGTCAGGAAGCTCGATTCCTTGTCGGCCACCGCCATCAGCAGCACCGGGTCGGTGCGCACCGTCGCGGCGGCCCGCACGATGGTCTGGACGAGGTGGCGGCGGATCCGCATCGGGCCGAAGGTCAGCACCTCGTTGGGGTCGCCCCCGGTGCTGGCGGCCAGGAGGTCGTCGTAGGACACCCGATCGACGCCCGCGGAGCCGAGGGCGGTGTCGAGGTCGTGCACCGGCTCGCGCAGCGGGGCGATCACGGCGGCCTCGCGGGTCGGGGCGGCCTGGAGCCGGGGCCGCGGCATCACCAGCAGGTCGGCCATCATGGTCACGGCCGGGCGCGCGGCCATCAGGTCGGAGCCGTACTGGTGCAGCACCGCGGAGAGGCCCGCCGCCAGGCACCCCGCCGCGAGGAGGGCCCGCGCCATGACGGGAACACCCCCGTGCGCGGCGCGGCCGGTGCCGCCGAGCGAGAGGACGTCCCCGCGGGGCCCCGCCATCCGCAGGCCGCCTCGCTGCACCAGTCCGTCCGCTCGACGCCGCATCTGATGTATCGTCCCGGTTTCCGTGCCTGTGCGACGCAAGAAGCCGGTCAGATGTGGCGATAAAACGGCGACGCTCCCGCAGCTCAGCCTCGTCCCCCGCAAGCTACGCCGTAGCGCGGCCAGAGCATTCGCGCTTCGATACGGCCAAGCTTAACCTGGGTTACGGAGCCGGCAACTGCGCCGGCGGTGCTGCGGCGCAGCAAGGGGTGTTTTCGGCCGTGTCAGCGGGTGGCGGGCTGGACGGTCGTATCCTGGGCGCGCTGGCGCTTGTTGGCCTGGTGGCGGCCGATGGCGCAGCCCGCGGCCGCGCCCGCGATGCCGTGGCCGGCGGCGTGGCCGGCGATGCCGCCGACGATCGCCCCCTTGATGCAGCCCTTGGCCTCGGCCGCACCGGCGAACCCGGCCAGGCCCACGGCCAGCACGGCACCGGCGATCATCTTGCGCATGAGAGCCTCCTGTACGTCACGTCTCGGACGTGACTGAACCGACGGAAGCGTTTTCTGGTTCCGCAGCGGGACGGTGCGAGTCGCGACGCCGATCCGACCTGCCGCTCAGCCGGTGGGACCGTGCGCGAGCATGTAGATCTGCAGCGCGATCTCGACGGCGAGCAGGAACGCGATGACCGCCAGCAACAGGGCGAGCACCGCCTGGCCGCGGGTCTCGAACAGCGGCATGAGCGGGATTCCGGCGGTCTGCAGCAGGCGTGCCGCCGGCATGGGCGCGGGAGCAGGCGGGACGCCCTGCGGCGGGGGATCATCCTCGACGGCCTGGAGCTGGAAGCTCGGGCGGTAGGCGCCGACCGGCACCTGGATGCGCACCGGCAGGCACCGGCCCTCATCGGCATAGACCTCGTCGAGGCCGCGCCGGAGGCGGCCTGCCTCGACCCGCACGCTCGGATCGTTGCTCGGATCGAAGCTGTCGGCCCGGCCGAGGGCCTGGGTGGCGATGGTGTAGGCCTTGATGGCGTCGCCGCGCCCGGCCAGCTCCTCCTCCACGACGTAGGTCAGGAAGGCGGCCAGTTTCGGGGACCGGCGGAACGCCGCGGCGCGCAGGCAGCCATCGAGGCTGCGGCGAATGGCTTCCACCGGAACAGTATAGGGGCTGGTCTGCTCGCTCATGACGTTTCGTCCGCGCCGCCAATGGGCGTCGCAACCTCAATACAATCTCTTATGCCGATTGTTGATCCATACAAAATGTGCATGTACCCCCGCTGGGATGCGGCTCCGTACTCGAACGCAACGCTGGGTCGAGCCTGGAGCGGGCGATGCGGAGCGACGCGCGGGCGCCGCTTCCATCTCGATCCACCCGGCGATCGCATTGTCCCGGCGGCGGAAATCACCTTCCTCTCGGGCAGGCCCGCGGTGCCGGCCGCTCGGTCGGCGGGAGTCCTTAACCATCCGCTAACCATGTTCGTCGGAGGATCATCCGGACCTGCCCGCACCGAGGTGATCCATGCCCCAGCATCTGACCCGCCCGCTGCCCACGGCGTTCGCCCGCTATCCGATCCCGCTCGAGCTGCTGGCCGTCCTGCACCGCGCCAGCGAGGACGACGTGGATGCCCTCGTCTCGCGCATGCCGGAGACCGGGCGGGCGCGCCTGGCGGCGTACTGCACCGACAAGGATCACCTGCACCGGCTCGGCCTGCGCATCGCCGGCACCTGCGATCAGGCTGCCCTGGTGCGGGTCGTGGGCCCCGATGCGGGGGCCAGCCTCTACGCCCAGTCGCGCCCGGCCGAGACGCTGCCCGTCTGAGGCGGCGGGAGTCCTGCCCGGCGACGCGGGCCTCGCTTCGCCGGGGACGAGGCGTCACGGCCGCGCCGCGCCGGACGCACGAGTGAAGCTTCGAGGGGGGGTGCACCGCGTGCAGCCCCTCTTCGCGTTCCCGCTCCCGGCCGGAGGCGGTTCGCCTCGACTCCTGCAACGTGCCGGCCTCCCCGGTCCTGCGGGCGGTCGCGTCCTCCAAGAAAAAAGGCCGCTCTTGCGAGCGGCCCGAAGTCTAGGGAGGAAACGCCCAAAGAGGGCAGCAAGGCCGCGACGCCATCGCGACCGTGCGATGCACAAAATAGCGTGCGCCGCACAAAGCGCAAGCGAAATTTTCGCTTTCCGCCGCGTTCGAAACGGATGGCAGCGCTGCACTCCGCAAACGGCTTTCGGATCAGTACCTTCGCGAAGATCCGACCGGGCCGCCGCAGCCCAATGGGTGAGGAACCGGCGCCGCGGACGGGAGGTTGTGAAGGGACAACAACCTGCGGAGGAATTCGATGAAACGCCTCACCGTGCTCGGCGCCTGCGCCTTCCTGGTCGCCGGAACCTTCGCCGCCGCCGCCGGCCCCTGCGCTCCGGGACAGACCGCTCAGAAGACGGACAAGAGCTCGAACGTCGATCCGCCGTCCACCGCCTCGGTGACCCCCGGCGCGAAGGCGGAATCGCCCGGCACGGTCGGTGCGATGCAGAATCTCGGCTCGCAGACCGCGACCTCGCCGTCCGACGTCAGCCGGCAATCGAAGGGCGAGAAGACGGCGGCCCAGCAGGCGAACGACTGCTGACGGCCTCGGCCAGGGCCGCACGCCCTCAGAAACGCGCCTCGCCCCGCGGGTCCCTCGTCGAGGGGCCTGCGTCGTCGCGCGTGGGCGGAACGGAGCGCTTTCCCCGGCCCAGGGTGTCGCAGGCCGCCCGGCGGCACCCCGGCGACCTCTGGCACGTTCTCTTCGCACGTTTTCCCGGCGCGTCCCCCGGCGCGGCGTTCGGCATGAGAGGAGGAGACCATGGCCGACAGGACACCCGAGATGGCACGGGCCCAGATCGAATTCGCGCTTCAGGCCAAGCGGGATTCCCTCGCGGCCGCATCCCTCGCCCTGCGGGCATCGCCCGAGGATCCCGAGGCGCGGCGCGCGGTCGAGCGGCTGACGGAGGATGTCGGTCGGCTGGAGATCCAGCTGCGCGGCGCGATCTGAGGTGCCGGCTCGATCCAGCGGTCGTTGACGATGAAATCAGCCCAGTCCTCGACCTGTCGCCACGCCTCTGGCGGGGCGTCGACAGGTCGAGGTGGGGCCATGGCCCCGTCGATCTCGGGCAGGCCCGAGATCGACATCGATGCGCCGGCATCCTGGACCATGGGCGTCAGTCCTGTGGCGCGCCCTTGAGGTAGCCCTTCGCCCGGAGATACTCCCGCAGGATCAGGCAGATCGCCTCGCCGCGGGAGACCTGCTCCACGGCCGCGAACTCGGTCAGCGCCAGCGCGAGATCGTCCGGGATGTGGAAGGCTTCCTCGTCGCCGGGGGCAAGGGCTTCCGGGGCGGGCGTCTCGGCTCTGTCGGTCATCGCGATCGGGGGCTCCGGCTCTCCCGGGAATCGCCCCGCGGGACGGATCGTTCCGCCGCGACCGGTCCGGTCGGACCATCACCTCCGATCGACGGCGATCGGTCTCCTCCGATGGAGAGGCCCGGCGGACGGTGCGCCCGCCCGATTGCGGGCTTGCCCGGTCGTCCCGTCCCGGCGGAGACTGAAACGCGCCGCGCGACGGGCGCGGTGGAGGCGAGACGGCATGGCATCGAGTCCGACGGCATCGATCTCACGGCCCGGCCTGCGGCGCGTCGCGCGGCTCGCGGGCCTCGCCTGCCTGCCCGTGCTGATCTGGCTGTCGTGGATCCCCAAGGCGTGGGAGGTCCGCACCGGCGCGGCGGGCCAGGTCGAGCATCTCCTCGCCTATGCGGGCACCGCCGGCCTGCTCGCCTTCGGCTTCCATCGCGCACCGGCCTGGCAGCTCGGTGCCGCCCTCGCCGTCCTCGCGGGCGTCCTCGAGGTCGGGCAGATCTGGGTTCCCGGCCGCACCGCCCAGGTGATCGACTTCGCGGCGAGCGCCGGCGGCGCCCTGCTCGGGATCGCCGCCGCGCGCATCCTCGCCGGTGGCCGGATCACGACCGGGTAGGCGGTCCGACGCGGGGCGCCGGTCAGGCGGCCCGGACCATCCGGGGCCGGACGGGCCGCGGCGCCAGGCCGAGCCGCACCGGCTCCTCCGGCCCGCGCACCGTGAGGGCGAGGCTCACGGTCATGACCGGCTCACCCGCCCGGTCACGGACCCGCACTTTCAGGTCGGAGAGGTCGGCGCCGGGCAGGCCCGCCCGCGCGAACTCGATCGCCGTCCGGGTCGCTTCGCCGCGGATCTCGTCCTGGCTGCAGAGGATCAGGCCGATATCGTCCTGGCACTGCCAGCCGCCGGCGCTCAGATCGAAGAAGTAACGCTGCACACCGTCCTCCCCAGTTGTTGTGGGGAGAGATGTGCACAGACCGTCCTGGCAATGCTTTAACAAATTTGAAAGGATTGGTCGGGATCGATGGGCTCGCCGGCTGCGCTCCGCGCCCGGGCTTCGATCCGCTGGTGTCCGTGGTACCGCCACCCCGGCTCGAACGGGGGACCTCTAGATCCACAATCTAGCGCTCTAACCAACTGAGCTATGGCGGCTCGCGACGGGGGGCTGTTTAGTCCGGCCGGAGCGCCGTGGCAAGCGCTGATCCGCACCCTTCGCACCGGGATAGGCGGGAAAGCGCGCCGGGCCTGCGCAGCGCGGGCCGGGCGGTCCCAGGCGAAAGCCGGTCGACCGGCCCGTCCCGGCGCCCTAAACAGCCCGTGCGTCAGCCACCCACCCGAAACGGTCCGATGACATCGAAGCCCGAGACGGTTCGCCGCTCCCTCACGGAGAGCGCCCTCGTGCTGGCGCCGGGCTCGCTCCGCGCCTGGGTGCGCAGCGGCGAGATCGGCCTCGTCCTGCTCGCGGCGTTCGTCGGCTGCGTGTCGGGGCTCCTCGTCAGCGGCATGGGGTGGGCGGCGCAAGGAGCCCACGAGCTCCTGTTCGGCCTCGACATGGACGTGCGCCTGAGCGCCACGCCGCACGTCCCGCCCCTGGTGGCCCTCGGCGTGCCGGCGCTCGGCGGCGTGGTCCTCGGCCTGGCGATCTGGCTCGGCGGACGCCTGCGGCGGGTGCCCGGGCGGCCGGTGATCGACCCGATCGAGGCCAATGCCCTGCACGGCGGCCGGCTGTCCCTGCGGGATTCGGTCCTGGTGGCGGTGCAGAACCTGATCTCGAACGGCTGCGGCGCCTCGGTCGGGCTCGAGGCCGGCTACACCCAGATCTCCGCCGGCGCCGCCTCGCGCCTCGGCCTGAGCTTCGAGCTGCGCCGCTCCGACATGCGGGTGCTGGTCGGCTGCGCCGCCGCGGCCGCCATCGCGGCGGCGTTCAGTGCGCCGCTGACCGGGGCGTTCTACGCCTTCGAGCTGATCATCGGCACCTACGCCATCGCGTCCCTCACCCCGGTGGTCACCGCGGCGCTCGCCGGCGCCTTCGTGTCGCGGGCGGTCCTCGGGCACCAGACGGTGATCACCATCGGGCAGACCCCGGCGGTGGGCCCGGCCGACTACCTGCCGACGCTGGGCCTCGGCCTGATCTGCGCCGGGCTCGGCATCCTCATCATGCAGGGTGTCACCCTGGTGGAGGAAGGGGTGCGACGGACGCGGCTGCCGCCGCTGGCCCGCCCGGCCCTCGGCGGCCTCGCGGTGGGCCTGCTCGCCCTCGTGGCGACCCCGCAGGTGCTCTCCGCCGGTCACGGGGCGCTGCACCTCAACCTGTCGGAGGAGGGCGCGAATGTCGGCGCCGCGGCGCTGATCGGCCTCTTCCTCGCCAAGGCCCTCGCCTCCGCGATCTCGATCGGCACGGGCTTTCGCGGCGGGCTGTTCTTCGCCTCGCTCTTCCTCGGGGCGCTCGCCGGCAAGATCTTCGTGATGCTGGCCCCGCCCCTCGTCGCCATGGTGCTGCCGCCGGCGACCTACGCGGTGGTGGGGATGAGTGCGCTCGCCGTCGCGGTGATCGGCGGGCCGATGACGATGACGTTCCTCGCCCTCGAGGTGACGGGGGACTTCCCGATCGCCAGCCTGGTGCTGGTGGCGGTGATCGCCTCCTCGCTCACGGTGCGCAAGACCTTCGGCTACTCCTTCGCCACTTGGCGCTTCCACCTGCGCGGCGAGTCGATCCGCAGCGCCCACGACGTCGGCTGGATCCGCAGCCTGACGGTCGGCCAGCTGATGCGCCGGGACGTGCGCACGGTGCGGGCCGACACCACGCTCGCGGCCTTCCGGCGGGCCTTCCCCCTCGGCTCCGCGACCCAGGTCGTCGCCGTCGACGAGACCGGGCTCTACGCCGGCATCGTGCTGGTGGCCGAGGCCCACGCGGCGCCGATCGACGACAAGGCCGCCGCCACCCGGGTCGCGGACCTCGTGCGCTACACCGACGAGGTGCTGCTGCCGCAGATGAACGCCAAGGAGGCGGTCGCCCTGTTCGACAAGGCCGAGAGCGAGGCCCTGGCGGTGGTCGAGAGCCGCCAGGCCGCCCGGGTGATCGGGCTCCTCAGCGAGAAGCACACGCTCAAGCGCTACAGCGAGGAGCTCGACCGCCAGCGCAGGGCGAGCGTCGGAGAGGTGGCGTGATCCGCGATTGACCGCCGCCGCCGGATGCGCGACGCCGTGTCGTCATAACAGGAGGGAATGCCCATGCCGTCAGCCCAGCGCACTTACCGCATCGCCGTGATCCCCGGGGACGGCATCGGCAAGGAGACGGTGCCGGAGGGCGTGCGCGTGCTGGAGCAGGCGGCCAAGCGCCACGGCTTCACGCTGCAGCAGGACTGGTTCGACTTCTCGTCCTACGACTACTACGCCAAGCACGGCCGCATGATGCCGGAGGACTGGAAGGCCCAGATCGGCGGCCACGACGCGATCTTCTTCGGCGCGGTCGGCTGGCCGGAGAAGATCCCCGACCACGTCTCGCTGTGGAACTCGCTGATCCTGTTCCGCCGCGAGTTCGACCAGTACATCAACCTGCGCCCGGTGCGGCTGATGCCCGGCGTGCCGAGCCCGCTCGCCGGCCGCAAGCCCGGCGACATCGACTTCTGGGTCGTGCGCGAGAACACGGAAGGCGAGTATTCGTCGGTCGGCGGCCGGATGTTCCAGGGCACCGACCGCGAGTTCGCCGTGCAGGAATCGGTCTTCACCCGCCGGGGCGTCGACCGGGTGCTGCGCTTCGCCTTCGATCTGGCGAGCTCCCGGCCGAAGAAGCACCTGACCTCGGCCACCAAGTCCAACGGCATCTCGATCACCATGCCGTACTGGGACGAGCGGGTGCAGGAGATGGCGCGCCACTACCCCGACGTCGCCTGGGACAAGTACCACATCGACATCCTGACGGCGCACTTCGTGCTGCACCCGGACTGGTTCGACGTGGTGGTGGCCTCCAACCTCTTCGGCGACATCCTGTCCGACCTCGGCCCCGCCTGCACCGGCACGATCGGCATCGCGCCGTCGGGCAACATCAACCCTGACCGGGACTTCCCGTCGCTGTTCGAGCCCGTCCACGGCTCGGCGCCGGACATCGCCGGCCAGGGCATCGCCAACCCGATCGGTCAGATCTGGTCCGGCGCGATGATGCTCGAGCACCTGGGAGAGAAGGAAGCCGCGGCCGAGATCGTCGCCGGCATCGAGCGGGTGCTCGCCGAGCGCACCCTG
>NZ_LABY01000111.1 GCF_001043975.1 Methylobacterium variabile | reverse complement strand
GCGCCACGACCCGGCGCAGCATCAGGCCGCGATGCATGCCGACGGCCCGGGCCGCCTCGATCTGCCCGCGCTCGAGGGCGAGGTAGGCCCCGCGAAAGACCTCGGCCTGGTAGGCGCCCGAGATGATCCCGAGCGCCGCGACGCCGACTCCGAAGGCCGGCACGCCGACGAAGCCGGTGGCGCCGAACAGCCCGGCGAGCCGGCCGAGGGCCGCGCTGCCGCCGAAATACATCAGGTAGATGACGAGCAGGTCCGGCACGCCGCGCAGGAGCGTGGTGTAGCCGTCCGCCACGAGCCGCAGGGGCGCGAGGCCCGAGAGCTTGGCGGCGGCCGCCACGCCGCCGAGCACCGCCCCGACGAGGAAGCCGCACAGGGCGAGGGCGAGGGTGGTGCCGGCGGCGACAAGCAGCGCGCCGCCCCAGCCGCCGGGCCCGAAGCCGAGAAGGGTGAAGGCGCTCACGCCGGGTGACCCGTCAGCCCTGCGGGGTCAGGTCGGCCTTGAACCACTTGAGCGAGAGCTTCTTGAGGGTGCCGTCGGCGATCACCGCGTCGATGCCCTCGTCGAGCCGGGCCTTCAGCTTCGTCTCGCCCTTGCGCAGGCCCATCGCCACGCCCCGGCCGAGGATGCCGCCACGGAAGCGGGGGCCGGCCAGCACCACCGTGTCGGCGAATTCCGGCTTCTCGGCGGTCGCCCGCAGGGGGGCGTCGTTGGCGAAGATCGCGTCGAGGCGGCCGGCGGCGAGGTCGAGGTCGTGCTGCTCGGTGGTCTTGTACTCGCGCACCTCGATGGTGCCCTTGAGGTACTTGTCCATGAAGGCGGCGTGGATGGTCGAGACCTGGACGCCGACGGTCTTGCCCTTGAGGAGCGGCTTGATCGCGTCGAGCGCCTTCTGGGCCTCGGCCTCGTCCGCCAGGCTGAACTTCTGGCCACCCAGGGGGAGCTTGGCCAGCGGCCCGTTGCGGTCGACCGCGAAGCCCGAGGAATCGCCGCTGTAGGGCTTGGTGAAGTCCACCACCTTCAGGCGCGCGTCGGTGATGGTCATGCCCGACATGATGGCGTCGAACTTCTTGGCGTTGAGGCCCGGCACCACGCCGTCCCAGTCCTGGGCGACGAACTCGCATTTCAGCTTGGCGCGGGCGCAGATCTCGCGGCCGAGCTCGATCTCGTAGCCGTCGAGGGTGCCGTCGGGCTTGGTGAAGTTGTAGGGCGCGTAGGCGCCCTCGGTGGCGATCCGGACCGTGGCCGGCACCGCGTCGTCGGCCCGGGCCGCACCGACGGGGCCGAGCGCGAGGGAGAGGATGAGGGCGAGTGCGGTCCTGATTCTCATTGCGGCGTTGTCCCCGGAACCTTTGAGGCGTTCGCGCTCAGCTAACCCGCAAGGCGTCCCCCGACGCAAGCGCCTGCACGCCAGGATGATGCGAGCGGCGTGCCATCGTCGGTTTGCACTCACAGCTAAGCGCTGCTATGGCGCCCCGCGGGCGATCGCGCCCGGCGCGGGCATCACGCCCGTGGAAGACGCGGGCCATGCCCGCCAGGAGCGAAACGATGGCCCCGAGGGCAGAGGCGCGACGACGGATCGGCTGACCGATCCGCCCAACATCTTCGACGCCCGCCCAGAGTGTGCCCGTGACCACGCTGCCCCTCGTCATCCGGCCCGAGACCCCGCGCGACAACGACGCCATCGAGCGCCTGCACGAGCGCGCCTTCGGCCCCGGCCGCTACGCCCGCACCGCCTTCCGGCTGCGGGAAGGCGTCGCCCATCTGCCGGACCTCTCGTTCACGGCGCTGGTCGGCACCCTGCTGGTCGGCTCGGTGCGAGTCTCGCCCGCCCGGGCCGGGACGTCGCCGCTCCTGGTGCTCGGCCCCCTCACGGTCGATCCGGCCTTCGGCAGCCGCGGCATCGGCGGCGCCCTGATGCGCGCCTCCCTCGACGCCGCGCGGAGCGGCGGCCACGGCCTCGTCATCCTGGTCGGCGACGCGCCGTACTACGCCCGCTTCGGCTTCGCGGTGCTGCCGCCGCGCAAGCTCACCCTGCCGGGCCCGGTCGATCCGGGGCGGTTCCTGGCGCTGGAGCTGCGCGAGGGAGCCCTGGCGGAGGCGGGCGGGAGCGTGGTCGGCGGAACGGTCTGATCCGCGTTCCGCCGGACTCAGGCATCAAGACGGATGGTGGGATCCCTCCCCGAGCGGGAGAGGGGGAACCGCATCCTGTTCTGAGACTCAGTCCTTCATCACCTGGCCGTCCGGCCCGATCTTCACTTCCTGCTCCTTGTCCGCCAGGGCGACCTTGATCTCGTAGGCGACGGCCGAGCCCTCGCGCTCGACCTCGGCCTCGTAGGCCTTGCCGCCGCCCGCCGTCTGCTCGGCGATCGCCAGGGCGTCCTTCAGGGAAACCTTCGCGTTGTTGAAGTCGGCAACCTTCAGCCGGGTGAAGTAGCGCTCGATCGGCTGGTTCTCGCTCTTGTAGAGCGCGCCGGTATCGGCGTTGATGCCGTACTCGACCAGCTTGCCGTCCGGATAGACGACCTTGATCGCCCAATGGGTCGGGTTCTTGCTGTCGGCCTTCTCGAAGTCGGCGTCGATGGCGCGACCCTTCTCGCCCTGCTGCTCGGCGGTGGTGATGGCCTGGGCGAGGCTGATCTTGGTCAGCTTGGCGGCCTCGAACTCCTTCATGTCGCCGGTGGCCGGCGCCGTCGGGGCGGGCGCGGGCGCAGTCGGGGCCGTCGGCGCGGTCGGGGCGGTGGTCTGGGCGAGGGCGAGGCCGGTGGTGAGCGCGAGGGCGCCGGCGGTCGCGAGGAAGCGCGTCAGCATCGTGATCTCCGAGGGCGAGTGAAGCCGTACCGTAGGGACACCGGAAACGCCGATCGCCTGACTTGGTTGCCCGCTAGGCAACCTGCTTCGCGGGCAGGCAGCCGGTCCGGCCCGGAACACCGATACTCCCCGCCAGTTGGTCCGGCATCGCGGCCCGCCTGCGGCGGCCCCTCCCATCGACTGGAGATCGTCCGTGCTGCCTTCCCGCGCCCTCCTGGCGCTCGCCCTCCTGCTCCTCGCCGCCCCGTCCGCCCACGCGCAGCAGAGCGGTCCCTTCTTCGACCCGGACGCGACCGGCTCGCTGCGCGGCGGGCGTTGGTCCGGCGAGCCTGTCCCCCGCACCGGCCCGCAGGTCTGCCAGCGCTGGTGCGAGACCGACTACGTCCCGTGCGACCCGCCGAACTTCAAGATCGCCGATGGCCGCTGCCGGCCCTTCGGCGGTGGCCGGTTCTGACTTCCCGCCGCGAGGAACCCCGACGATGACCGATTTCCCCAAGCCGCCCTTCGACCGCCAGAAGCCGATCCCGATGCCGGGGCGCGACGCCGAGATGGACCCGCGGCCCGATTACGGCGAGACCCGCTACAAGGGCTCGGGGCGCTTGGCGGATCGCAAGGCGATCATCACCGGCGGCGACAGCGGCATCGGCAAGGCGGTGGCCCTCGCCTTCGCCCGCGAGGGCGCCGACGTGCTGATCGCCTATTACGACGAGCACGACGACGCCCGCGAGACCGCCAAGCTGGTCGAGGCCAGCGGCCGCAAGGCCGTGCTGGTGCCCGGCGACATCAAGGACCCGGCCCATTGCCGCGCCATCGTCGAGAAGGCGGTGGCGGCGTTCGGGCGGGTCGACGTGCTCGTCAACAACGCCGCCCACCAAGCCACCGTGCAGTCGATCGAGGAGATGAGCGACGAGGAGTGGGACGTCACGTTCCGCACCAACATCCACGCGATGTTCTACCTGACCAAGGCGGCGGTGCCACACATGCGGCCGGGCAGCGCGATCATCAACACCACCTCGATCAACGCCGACACGCCGAGCCCGCAATTGCTGGCCTACGCCACCACCAAGGGAGCGATCCAGAACTTCACCGGCGGGCTGGCGCAGCTGCTGGCCGAGAAGGAGATCCGGGTGAACTGCGTCGCTCCCGGCCCGGTCTGGACGCCGCTGATCCCCTCGACGATGCCCGAGGAGAAGGTGCGCCAGTTCGGCTCGCAGGTGCCGATGAAGCGCCCCGGCCAGCCGGTCGAGCTCGCACCCGTCTACGTGATGCTGGCGAGCGAGGAGGCGAGCTACGTCTCGGGCGCCACGGTGGCGGTGACCGGCGGCAAGCCGATGATCTGATGCTTCGAGGCGCCACCCCGAAGCCTGCTCCGGGGTGGCGATATCGGGCGGAACGTCGCTGGTCCTAAGCAGAGATGCACCATGCATCTCTGCTTAATCCCTTGTCCTTGCATCATTTTTATCGCCGATCCGGTGACCGCTTCGGCGAACGATGCTTAGGCGGCCACCGCCAGCGACACCCGAAAGACCGTCCGCCCGGTCTCGTCGCGGACGTTCATGGCGAGGACCGCGCCGGCGGCCCGGTCGAGGGCGCAGGAGCGCAGGGCCTGAAGGGCCTCGGCGCGGGCTGCGCCGGCATCGGAGAGCACCACTCCGATCGTGTCGCGGGCGTCCCAGGTTCCGGCATCGAGGTCGAAGAAGTAGCGGTGCACGGCTCATCCTCCCTGCTCGCCCCGGTCTTGCCGGGCTTGACGACCCGCGGCCTTAACGCAGGCTAACCGAAGATAGGCAAAGGATGGGCCGCGCCGGTGCGGCCCGGGCCCTGACCGATTCGGCGCGGTCCTTGCGTCACCCTATCTCGCCTGCGAGGAGGGCCTCAAGCCGTGCGCTACACCCTGGGTTGCCACCTGGCCTACGAGATCGAGGCCGAGACGGTGTTCATCTTCAACCTGGAAGTCGCGCAGCTCGCGCGGCACCGGGACCTGCGGGAAACCTTCCGCCTGATGCCGGACCTGCCCGTCCGCCGGCACGTCGCGCCGGTCACCGGCAACCGCTACGTCGCCGTGGTGGTGCCGCCCGGGCGGTTCAGCCTCGACTACGAGGCCTCGGTAACGCTCGATCCCCACCGGGCCGACCCTGCCGGCATCGGAGAGACGCCGGTGAAGGACCTGCCGCTCGACATCCTGCCCTACCTGCTGCCGAGCCGCTTCGTCTCCTCCGACCGCCTCACGCCCTTCGCGCGGGCGGAGTTCGGCGACGGGCCGGGGGGCTTCGAGCGGGTGAGCCGGATCTGCAACTGGATCCACGACCACATCGCCTATGTCCGCGGCGCCAGCGACGAGGAGACCACCGCCGACGAGACGCTCCTGAAGCGGGCAGGGGTGTGCCGCGATTTCGCGCATCTTGGCGCCGCCTTCTGCCGGGCGCTGGGCATCCCGGCCCGCTTCGTCAGCTGCTACGCCTACGGCCTCGTGCCGTGCGACTTCCACGCCGTGTTCGAGGCCTACCTCGACGGCCGCTGGTGGCTGTTCGACGCCACCCGGCAGGCCAACCTCGACGGACTGGTGCGGATCGGTGTCGGGCGCGACGCCGCCGAGATCGCGTTCTCGACGCCCTTCGGCGCGATGACGCCGACCGGCATGGAGATCCGCATCGACCGGGCCGACGGCGCGCCGGAGACGGGGGACCGGACCACGGCGGCGGTCTCGACAGCGGAGGAGGGCCCTGACGCGGCGGCCGGCCTGCGGTAGGCTTCCCGCCCCCAGAGGACCCGCATGAGCGACCGCCCATGAGCTATCGGCACGTCGTCGGACCCCGGACCTTCGTCTTCGCCGACCTCGCCGAGCTGATGGCGAAGGCGAGCCCGCCCCGCTCCGGCGACCGGCTCGCCGGCCTGGCGGCGGGAAGCGCCGAGGAATGCGTGGCGGCGCGCTGGTGCCTCGCCGAGGTGCCGCTGACTGAGATCCTGGCCCGGCCGCTGATCCCGTACGAGGCCGACGACGTCACCCGGCTGATCCTCGACAGCCACGACGCCGCGGCCTTCGCGGGCATCGCCCACCTGACGGTCGGCGACTTCCGCGAATTCCTGCTCACCGCGAGATCTGAGACCCTCGCCGCCATCGCCCCGGGCGTGACGCCCGAGATCGCCGCCGCGGTGTCGAAGATCATGCGCAACCAGGACTTGATCCTGGTCGCCCGCAAGGCCCGGGTGGTCACGTGCCTGCGCAACACGATCGGGCTGCCCGGCACGCTGGCGGTGCGGCTCCAGCCCAACCACCCGAGCGACGATCCCGCCGGCATCACCGCGGCGATCCTCGACGGCCTGGCCTATGGCTGCGGCGACGCCTGCATCGGCATCAACCCGGCCTCGGATTCGGTGCAGGGCCTCACCGGCCTGCTCCACCTGCTGGCCGAGCTGATCGACCGCTTCGCGATCCCAACGCAAGCGTGCGTGCTCACCCACGTCACCACGACGCTGGAGGCCATGAACCGCGGCGTACCGGTCGATCTCGTCTTCCAGTCGATCGCCGGGACGCAGGCCGCCAACGCCTCGTTCGGCGTCACCCTGCCGCTGCTCAAGGAGGCGCACGAGGCGGCGCTCTCGCTCAAGCGCGGCACCTTGGGCGACAACGTGATGTATTTCGAGACCGGCCAGGGCTCGGCCCTGTCGGCGGAGGCCCATCACGGCATCGACCAGCAGACCCTGGAGGCGCGCGCCTACGCGGTGGCCCGTGCCTTCCGGCCGCTCCTCGTCAACACGGTGGTGGGCTTCATCGGCCCGGAATACCTCTACGACGGCAAGGAGATCATCCGGGCCGGGCTCGAGGACCATTTCTGCGGCAAGCTGATGGGCGTGCCGCTCGGCGTCGACGTCTGCTACACCAACCACGCCGAGGCCGACCAGGACGACATGGACACGCTGCTGACGCTGCTGGGTGCGGCCGGCGTGACCTACGTCATGGGGGTGCCGGGGGCCGACGACGTGATGCTGAACTACCAGTCGACCTCGTTCCACGACCAGCTCTACCTGCGCGAGGTGATGGGACTGAGGCGGGCGCCGGAATTCTCGGAGTGGCTCGCGCGGATGGGGCTGACCGACGCCGACGGCGCGCTCCTGCCGGCCGGCGGGGCGCCGCTGCTCGCCGCCGCCCCGGATCTCGCCGCGTGAGCCGCGATGATCCGGCCGGCGCCTGGCGCCGCCTCGCCGCCCTGACGCCGGCGCGCATCGCGCTGGGCCGCGCCGGTTCCGGCCTGCCGACCCGCGAGGTCCTGCGCTTCGGCCTCGCCCACGCCCAGGCCCGGGACGCGGTGCATACCCCGCTCGACGTCGAGGCCGTGCGGGCCGGCCTCGCGGCCCTGGGCTTCGAGACCTTGGCGGCGGCCTCCGCGGCGCCCGACCGGGCGACCTACCTGCGTCGGCCCGATCTCGGGCGCCGGCTCGACGACGCCTCCGCGGCGGCGCTCGCCGCGGCGGCCGGCAAGCCGGTCGACCTCGCGCTCGTGGTGGCGGACGGCCTCTCGGCCCGGGCCGTCCACGAGGGCGCGGTGCCGCTCCTCGCGGCGCTCAAGCCCGCCCTCCTCGGTTCAGGCCGGCGCCTCGCGCCGCTGGTGGTGGCGACGCAGGCGCGGGTGGCGCTCGGCGATGCGGTGGGAGCGCTGCTCAGGGCCCGCGCCGTCGCGGTGCTGATCGGCGAGCGTCCCGGCCTGTCCTCGCCGGACAGCCTCGGCGTCTACCTCACCTTCGACCCGCGCCCCGGCCGCACCGACGCCGAGCGCAACTGCCTGTCGAACGTGCGGGCGGCCGGGCTGAAGCCCGATCTGGCGGCGTTCAAGCTGCACTGGCTGATCGACCAGGCGCTGACGCGGGGGCTCACCGGCGTGGCGCTGAAGGACGAGAGCGACCGGCTGCTGGCGGGGCCGGCGGCGAGATCGATCGCCGAAGGCTCGCGCGAGAATCCTCCGCTCTCTGCGGCAGGGCTGTCCGGGGAAACGCTCAAGACGAGAGGAGCGCAGGCGAAGCCGGAGCGAGGGTGAGGGGGTCTTATACCCTCGCGCCTTCGCATCGACGCGTCGATGCGAAGGCGTCCGGCGCATTGGCGCCGGCGCCCGTTCGGGCTCGCCTTGCGCCTCCGAACGGGTCCGTTCGAAGGCGCGGCGGTATTACCGAGCCGCGCCTCCGCCGGCAGGTCGTCCGGCG
>NZ_LABY01000110.1 GCF_001043975.1 Methylobacterium variabile | reverse complement strand
CGACGCCCTGCGCGAGCGCTTCGTCAGCATCTGCCGCGACCCCGACGTGCAATCCCTCACCTGGGACGCCTACATGAACAAGGAGCTGGTGCGGGCGCGTCCCGCCGCCCACGCGCGGATCTTCTTCAAGGACCTCGCCCACCTCTTCCGCTGGGTCTCGCCGTGATGGAGAGCGTGAGCGGGCGCTGGGGCCCGGTCGCGGTGGCGGCCGTCTCGGCCGTCGTGGTCGCAGGCGCAGGAGCGTGGCTCACGGCGCTCGGACCCTGGTACCGGAGCCTGCGGGTGCCGTCTTGGAAGCCGCCCGACTGGGCCTTCGGGCCGGTCTGGACCGCCATCTTCACCCTCACGGCGGTCGCCGGCGTGCTGGCCTGGAACGCCGCCCCGCAGGGCCCGGCGCGCCGCTGGCTCCTCGCCGCCTTCGCGGTGAACGGCATGCTCAACATCGCCTGGAGCGGCCTGTTCTTCCGCCTGCGCCGGCCGGACTGGGCGCTCGTCGAGGTGGCGGCGCTCTGGCTCTCGGTCGCGCTGCTGATGCTGGCGGTCGGGCGTCACTCGGGCGTTGGTGCGGCGCTCCTCGTGCCGTACCTGCTCTGGGTCGGCCTTGCCGGAATGCTCAACTGGTCGATCGTGCGCCTGAACAGACCGTTCTGACCGCATTCCCGTGCGACCCTCCAGTCGTCGGGCGGTTCACGTGCGTTCGACATCAGACAGAAAGCGTCGCGAGACACGGCGTCGATGGCCCCTGGATCCGGTTGCCGCTGATGCGACATCGTGAATCGTGGCGCGGTCTGCGCGGGCGCGCACCATGTTTTCGTGTTTGCAGGGCTGGAACCCGGCGTTTTCTAGGTTAGTTCCCCGATCGACTGCGCATCTTCGATGCGAATAGGAGGAAACACGCGTGCCGGACCTCCTCACGAGCGGCCACGTCGTCGATGTCGCGCTGCTGATCGTGGCCGCGGAGGCCGGCCTGCTCGTGCTGTGGCGCCGTCGGCGCCGGCCGGGACCGGGCGCGCTCCTCGTCAACCTCGCCTCGGGCGCCTGCCTGATGCTGGCCCTTCGCGCCGCCCTCGCGGGGGCGCCGGGATCCTGGCTCGCCGCCGCCCTCGCGGGGGCGGGCGCCGCCCACGTCGCCGATCTCTGGCTGCGGCTGCGGACCGCCGCCCGATGACCACAACCGGAGGAACCCCATGCGTCGTCAGCTCACGGCCCTGGTTCTCGGCTCCAGCGCGCTCGCCGGCAGCGCGGCGCTGGCGCAGCAGCCGGCGCCCTCCGACCTTGTCGAGAAGGGCCGCTACCTCGCCACGGCGGGCGACTGCGTCGCCTGCCACACGGCGCCGGGCGGCAAGCCTTTCGCGGGCGGCCTGTACATCAACTTCCCGGGGGGCATCGGCAAGCTCTCGACGCCGAACATCACCCCCGACAGGGAGACCGGCATCGGCACCTGGAGCGACGACGACTTCAAGCGCGCCATGCACGAGGGCATCACGAAGAACGGCAGCTACCTGTACCCCGCCTTCCCGTTCCCCTGGTACACGCGCATCACCGACGAGGACGTGCGGGCGATCAAGGCCTACCTGTTCTCGCTCGAGCCGGTGAACGCGCCGCGCAAGCCCGCCGACATCGCCTTCCCGTTCAGCATCCGCGACGGGCTGCTGGCCTGGCGGCTGGCGTTCTTCACCAACGGCCGCTTCCAGCCCGATCCGAAGGCGAGCGAGCAGGTCAATCGCGGCGCCTACCTGGTCGAGGGCCTCGGCCATTGCGGCGCCTGCCACAACGGCAGCAAGCTCGTCGGCGCCTCGCAGTGGAGCGGCTACCTCGAGGGTGGCACGATCGACGGCTGGTACGCCCCGAACCTGTCGGGCGACGACAAGGAAGGCCTCGGCCTCTGGAGCGAGGATCAGCTCTTCACCTACCTCAAGACCGGCGCCGCTCCGGGGCGCGCCGGCGTCGTCGCCGGGCCGATGCGGCAGGTGATCGAGGAGAGCCTGAGCAAGATGAGCGACGGCGACGTGCGCGCCATCGCGGCCTACCTCAAGACGCTGGCGCCGAAGCCGACCTACACGCCCGACGTGAAGTCCGACTTCAAGTCCGCCTCGACGGCGCCCGGCGCCGACACCTACCTGAACCGCTGCGTTGCCTGCCACCGGCCGGACGGCCAGGGCCAGCCGGGGGCGATCCCGGCGCTCGCCGGCAACGGCGCGGTGCTGGCGAAGGGGCCGGAGACGGTCATCCGGGTGATCCTCGGCGGGCTCGACGCCAAGGGCGAGTACGCCGCCATGCCGGCGGTGGGCGTCGGCATGACCGACGCCGAGATCGCCGACGTGACGAACTACGTCCGCCAGACCTTCGGCAACCAGGCCCCACCGACGGCCGAGCCCGGCCAGGTGGCGACCTTGCGCGCCGAGACGCAGACGATGCTCGCCGGCAACGCCCCCTGCGCGACCGTGGCCGATCCCGCCCTGGCCGAAGCCCTGAGCCGGGCCGATGCCGCCGGCCAGCTCAAGGACGTCAAGGCCGAGCAGATCCTGCCCCGCGTCGCCACCCTGCTGCCCGCGGTACGCCAGGCCGCCCCGCAGGCGGGCTCGGCCGAGTTGGTGAACGGCCTCACCGCCACCTTCTGCCAGGCGGCCGACCGGGCCGCGATCGGGCTCGACTGGCCGACGGCGCTCGGCACCTTCGCGGGCGTGGTCTACGGGCAGCTCAAGAACCCGAGCCGGGTGGAGAAGTAGGCGCGGAGCGTCGATCCGGTTCCGATCCGGACCTGCCCTGGCAGGCTTGCCTCGAACCCTTCCCCGTCGCGGGGGAGGGTTCAAACGCGCGATCCGAAATGTAACGGCCTGTCCGACCTGAACAGCAGAATTTAAACCCTCCTGGTCATTCCGGGGCCGCGCAGCGGAACCTGGAATCCAGAGCCGCAGGATGTTCAGGATAGAGCGGAACGCAAGTCGCCTTGCCCGACACCACCTGAGTTTCTGGATTCCGGGCTCCGCTTTCGCGGCCCCGGAATGACCAGGAGGGTGTCAAGACTGTTGGATACAGTCAGGCACACTCTTTCCGAGACAAGGGCTGATCTGCCGACAGCGCCGGGTCCTCGCGGGCAGGCGGCCAATCCGTCCTGAGTTCCTCCGCCCGCTCCGGGCCAGGAAAGGGCGGAGGCGGTCGAGATCGTCCGATCCCGCCCACCCAATCCCCTAGCGCGGATCCACCCCCTGCTGCGGCCGCGGCGGGCCGCCGTGATGGTCGGTGAAGCTCGAGCGCTCGCCGGTCTCCTTCGCGCGCTGGACCCTCATCCGCTGCCAGATGAGGAACAGGATGACCAGCGCGAAGGTCGTGAAGGCAAGCATGTAGATCAGGCCGGAATCGCCCATGGCTGTTTCCTCCGGAGGCGCCCTCGAGGGTGCGGGTTCCCAGGGGTGCAGGTTGTGGAACGGCGGGCGCTCCGCGGCCGGGCCGCTACCGCACGTGACAGTCCAACTCCCGTGACCCCTTAATCCGCTGATGCGGCAAATTGTCGTGAGAAAAGACGCGACGAACCAGCAATTCAGGCGGGGCGATCCGATATGCATTGCAAGCAATCGATCGTCCCTCTTCGCTCTCTCAGATGCGGAACGGCCCCGGCTCCTTTCGGAGACGGGGCCGCATCGCAGCGGGAGCCGCGGCCAATGCCCCGCTACTGCGCGGCCTTCGGCGTGCCGGCGAGCTCGGGATAATCCTTGAGCATGGCGGCGCCGTTGAGCGGCTTGACGAGGCCCTGGTGGCAGGTGGTGCAGTTCGTCTTCGGCGGGTCGCCCTCCGGCCCGAGCCGGGCTTCCGGCAGCACCGGCGTCAGCGGCGTGATGTAGTTGCCGTTGATGTCGCGCACCATCCGGATGCCGTGCCAGGCGGAGACGCGCTTGGGCGTGCTCTCCTCCCAGGAGGAGAAGGCGCGGCTGTTGTGGCAGTAGGTGCAGTTCACGCCGAGCCCTTCGGACATGTGGATCATCAGGGCGTAGGTCCGCTCCGTGGTCTGGAGGGGCTTCGACGGGGCGGTGGGCAGGGCGGTGGTCGCCGCGACGCGCACGGCGTTCTGGTCGACGTCCTTGTCGCCGAGCAGCTCCTTGAAGGGATCGTAGTTCAGCGAGGTGAGGCCGGCCTCCGGGCTCGGATGGTTCTGGCCGCCGTCCCGGGCCGCGAAGCCCTGGGCGTGGGGCGGGCCGGGATTGTCGTGCCAGACGGCCTGCGGCACCGGGTTGCCGCGGTGGCAGGTGTAGCAGGTCACGCCGGTCTGCCCGACGTGGCTCTTCCAGTCCGCGTTGATGTGGCGGACCATGCGGAGCATCGAGCGGGCCACGGTCTTCGCGTAGACGCTGTCGTCGGCCATGTTCTCGACGTTGTGGCAGTAGGCGCAGCCCTGCTCGGGCGACACCCACTCGGTGATCGAGGCCATCACGCGGTTGAACTGGTCGGTCGTGAGGTCGGTCAGCACCTGCACGTTCTGGTAGGTCTGCGTCGCCGGCTCGCCGCCGGGAGGAGCGGGGTCCTGGGCCGGGGGCGCGGCGTTCGCCTCGATCTGCGCTGCCAGGGTGCGGGGATTCTGCACCTGGACCATGCCGGTGCCGCGAAACCCCGTCTGCTCGGAGCGAACCGGCGGGCGCGTCCAGCCCGCGGTGCCGAACATCGCGCCGGTGAGCAGCACCGCCACCACGACGCCGAGGATCTGCAGGGCGAGCTTCATGGCGTGCCTCCCGGATTGGCCAGGGGTGAGGTGGCGAGGGGATCGACCACCGGCCCGTAGATCAGCGGGTAGTGCGGGGCGACGCCGTGCTTGACCGCCCAGAGATACCAGTTGTCGACGACCGTGCCGGTGAGCAGGATGCCGATGCCGCCGGTCAGCGTGGTCAGGAACGCGAACCACCACAGCCAGCGGTGGACCGACTCCATGGTGGCGTTGAAGCCCATGGTCCAGCGCCAGAACAGGGCGGCGCGCTCGGTCGCGGTGCCACGATCCACGATCTGCTCGATCTCACGCTCGCCACCGTAGCGGCTCACCGCCAGGATGGTGGCGCCGTGCATGGCAAAGAGCAGCGTCGACCCGTACAGGAAGACGATCGAGAGCATGTGGAACGGGTTGTAGAACAGGTTGCCGTAGCGCAGCGAGAACGCCGCCGTCCAGTCGAGGTGCGGAAAGATCCCGAACGGCACCGCCTCGCTCCAGCTCCCCATCAGGATCGGCCGGATGAAGCCGAGTACGAGGTAGAGCCAGATCGCCGAGGCGAAGGCCCAGGGCACGTGGTAGCCCAAGCCCAGCGCGCGGGCGCGGCGGAAGAGCCGGACCCACCAGAGCAGGATCGACACCGTCAGGAAGAAGCCGGCCAGCAGCCACCAGCCGCCCTCGGCCAGCGGCGGCAGGATCTTGAGCCCGTGCTCCGGTCGGGGCGGCTCGAGGGCGAGCCAGGGGAGTTGCCGGATGAACTGGACCGGATCCCAGTTCACCGAGGCCCACATGTTGAGGCCGATGATCTCGAAGGCGATGAACCCGCTCACCAGCGACAGCGTGCCGAGGGTGCCGAGATAGATCGGCCCGACCTGGGCGTTGCCGACGAGGCCGGCGAGGTAGCTGAAGCCTCCCTTGCCGACGCGCTTCTCGATCTCCGGGATCGTGACGCCGGCTTCCGGGTGGAGCGGATGGACCTGCACCTGCGTGTAGATGTTCTGGTAATACCCCATGGCGGCGGCTGCCTTCTGCCGGGTTGCGTCGCGGAATCGGTGGTCCTCAGCGCCAGACCGGCAGGTTCAGCCACCAGCCCCACCATTCGGGCCAGCCGCGGGTCCAGAAGGGGCCGCTGATGACGATGCAGACCGCGCTCCAGAATCCGGCCGAGAGGGCGAGGAACAGGCCGAGGCGGTGGATGCCGAGCGTGCCGATCGAGTAGCCGATCGTGTCCCGGAAGTAGGTGTCCTCGTGCTCGGGCGTCTTCACCACCTCGCCCTTGCCGGGATTAGTCGATGACAGGATCAGCGAGCCGTGCAGCGACAGCGCGAAGGTCGTCGTGAAGAAAAACGTCACGGCGAGCATGTGCGCAGGATTGTAATGGAAGTGGAGGTACTGGTAGCCGACGTTCGACACCCAGTCGAGGTGACTCAGGATCCCATAGGGAAAGCCGTGGCCCCAGGCGCCCATCAGCAGCGGGCGGACCACCACCAGCGTCACGTAGGCGAGGATCGCCACCGCGAAGGCGACCGGCACGTGGTAGCCGATGCCGAGCTTGCGGCAGATCTCGACCTCGCGCAGGGCCCACGAGCCGAAGGCCCCGATGGCGCAGAAGGTGATGATCTGCCACAGGCCGCCCTCGCGCAGCGGCGCCAGGGCCAGCCCGTACTTCAGGTCGGGCGGCGCGATGTTGATCTGCCAGACGTTCCAGGTGGGCCCGAGCGCCGCGCCCCAGACGATCAGGCCGGTGCCGAGCAGGCTGAAGAACAGGGTCGTGACCCCGAAGAAGCCGACGTAGAACGGTCCGACCCAGAAGTCGAACAGGTCGCCGCCGAGCAGCGTGCCGCCGCGGACCCGGTATTTCCGCTCGAAATTCAGCATGGCCATGGCGCGGCCCTCCCCGTCCGCGAAGAATCCGTGGGATCCGCGGACGGGCTCCAGGGAGCCCGTCCGCGGCGTGGGGCGCCCGCGCGGCGGGCGCCCGGATCCGATCGAGCCGGCCGTCAGGTCGGCAGGACGAGGCTGTGGGCGATCTCGGCCTTCTTCACCGCGGGCCCTTCCAGCCAGTTGAACCGGCTGGTGCTGAGCAGGATGAAGTGGATCAGCAGGGCGAGGACGAAGAGGAAGGTGAAGAGCGCCACCAGCGTGCGGCGCGGGTCGAAGAGAAGCCAGACCTTGTGCATGGCGGTCGTTCCTTCCTCACGAGACGAAGGGCAGGAGGCTGCTGGCGGCGACCTTCACGCCGCTCTCCAGCGCGGAGTAGCCGTTCGGCCCCGGCAGCCAGGGCCGCCACAGCCAGACGAGGAAGTGCGCGACGACCGCGATCGCCGTGAAGATGATGAAGCTCGTGACGAAGATGCCGTGGAACTCCTTCGCCTCGTCTTCGGTAAGACCGGATAGTACACTGGGTTTGTCGGTGCCGTTGGCCATTGCCGAACCTCCGGATGCGGATCCGCGCGGGGGGCCCCGCGCGGGTTTGCCCGGCCCTGAGGGACGGGCGGTCTCTCCGCCGTCGGCGACGACGGCGGAAACTCGGCCCGAGACGGTCAGGCCAGAGGGTTCAGCCCGATGGACTCATCCCGAAACGCTCATCCCGGACGATCCTCCATTCGGTCATCCCATGAAGGCGAAGGGGATGGCCGAGAGGGCCATCGCCCGGGCCTCGCCGAACACGGAGCGCCGGGGACCGGGGGGCACGGCGTCGCGGCCCGGGCGGAGGCGTTGCAGGACGGCGGCGACCAGGAAGACCGGGTAGGTCGCCGCCAGGATGGTCCGGAACTGGACCTGCTCCGAACGGGACCGCGAAACCGTGACGAACGGACGGGACATGACGTCGGATCTCCTCCTCCTCGCGGCCTGAACGGCGCGCGGGCCTTCTCGAAGGACCGGCGCGGCAGGGGCCGCGCCGGTCGCGCGGCGGTCAGGCCGCCGCTGCGAGCGCGACGCGGGCGCGCTCGACGCAGAGCTCGGTCACGCGCTCGGACCCGGCCCGGCGGGCCTCGCGCTCGGCGGCGTCGCGCAGGCGCTTGGCGAAGGAGATCCGCACCAGCACCGGGCTCGCCGCCACCGAGGCGTCGAGGCGCAGCCGCGCGTCGTCGTCCCAGGGCAGTTCCCGGTGCGCCCGCGCGGGGGTCGCCTCGACGGCGTCGAGGTCGCGGGCGAGGGGCAGGATGTGGAAGAGCGCGTCGAACAGCGCGTTGCAGACCTCCTGCACCAGGTAGGTCGCGCCCGAGTAGCCCATGAACGGCGTGCCGGTATGCCGCCGCACCACCGCGCCCGGGAACGAGGCCGGCACGAAGACCGCCCTCCCCCCGCTCTCGGCGAGGTACATGCGCTCGTTGTAGGAGCCGAACAGCACCAGCGGCGGCGTCTCGCGGATCGCGCGGGCCACCGCGGCGTTGTCGGGCTTCGTCCCGGCCGTGCGCGCGAAGCTGAACCGGCAGGGCAGGCCCATCTCTTCCTCGAGGAAATGGCGCAGGCCCCTCGCGTAGGTCTCGGTCGCCACCACCCCGAAGCTCGCCGAGGCGAAGAAGTCCTGCGTCACCGAGCGCCAGAGGTCCCAAAGGGGTTTGAGCGTGGTGTGCTTCTCGCGCGCGATGAACGGCTCGGGATCGAGACCGAGGATCTCGCTCAGCGCGCGGAGGAACTTCGTGGTGCTGTGCACGCCGATCGGCGCCTGGAGGTAGGGCCGGTCGAGGGATTCGCAGAGGAGCCGCCCGAACTCGCGGTAGAGGCAGACATTGGCGTCGGCCTCGACGAGGCGCGGGATGTCGGCGAGATGGGTGCCGAGGGGGAAGACGAGGTTCACCTCCGCGCCGATGCCCTCGACGAGGCGCCGGATCTCGGCGAGGTCGGAGGGCATGTTGAAGGTGCCGTAGGCCGGGCCGATCAGGTTCACCCGGGGCTTCACCCCCGGTGCGCGCTCCGGCCGGGACGGGATCACGCCCTTCCTGGCCGCCTTCTTCGCCCCGTACTCGTTCCAGAGCCAGGACAGGGCGCGGTCGGCGGCCTGCCACTGGTCCTCGTCGATGGTACGGGGCAGGAAGCGCTGGAGGTTGGTGCCCTCCGGCGTGACGCCGCCGCCGATCATCTCGGCGATCGAGCCGGTGACGACGACGCTCGGCTGGGCCGGATCGAGGGTCGCATGGGCGCGCCGCATCGCGCCCTCGGTGCCGTGGCGGCCCAACTCCTCCTCGGCGAGGCCCGTGACGACGATCGGCAATTCGTGCGGGGGCAGCGCGTCGGTGTAGTGCAGCACCGAGGTCACCGGCAGGTTCTCGCAGCCGACGGGACCGTCGATGACGACCTGGAGACCCTTCACCGCGGTGAAGACGTAGACGGCGCCCCAGTAGCCGCCGGCGCGGTCGTGATCGAGGACGAGCATCAGGCCGTCTCCCCGATCGGTGTCGCGGCCGGCATCCGCTTCGGCGCCGCGCGCTTCTGCGGCACCTCCTCCCAGATGCCGGCGGCGTGGGCCTCGCCGATTCCGGCGAAGAAGTCGCGCATGGCGGCGAAGCGCGCGGCTTGCGCCATCGCCCCATTGACGACCTGCGCGAGCGAGCCGGCGCCCGCCACGCTCATCAGCGGGCGCGCCGAGATCAGGTTGGTGAAGTAGAGGGCGGGGATCGCCCGCTCCTTGGCCTTCTGCACCACCGGGGTGGTGCCGATCGCGAGGTCGGGCCGGACGTCCTCGACCGCCGCGAGGTCCTGCTCGAGGGAGGCGCGGAACTGCACCCGGCAGCCCCGGGCCTCGAGCCAGTCCCGGTCGACCTCCGAGAACCGGGTCCGCGGGCAGGCGGTGCCGACATAGGGCACCTCGGCCCCGCTCTCGACGAGGAGTCGCGCCACGAGGAGTTCCGAGCCCTCGTAGCCGGTGAGCGTGATGCGGCCGCGGATCGGGTTCGCGGCGAGCGCGCCACGGATCGCCGGCAGGAACCGGTTCTTGGCCGCCTCGACGGCGGGGCGGGCGACGGCGCAGGCCTCGCCCACCGCGTCGAGCCAGGCCGCCGTGCCATCGAAGCCGACGGGTGCCGAGGCGACGGCCGGGCGGCCCGCCGCCTCGAACTCGCGCAAGGACGCGGTGTAGAACGGGTGGATCGCCGCCACCGCCGCACTGTCGAGCGCGGCGTAGAGCTCGCGCCACTCCCGCGTCGGCACGACGGGCCCTGCCGCCAGGCCCAGCGGCTCGAGGAGCGCGCCGATCTGGATCGGGTCGGCGGGGAACATCTCGCCGAGAAGCGAGACGGTCGGGCGCCCGTCACGGCCCTGTCGGGGCGCCGCGACGGGGCCCTGCTCCGCCTCGCTGCGCGCGACCCTCAGCATCGCGCCGGCGAGCACGTCCTTGGCCTCGGCGTGGGTCGGCACGCCGAAGCCCGGCACGTCGATGCCGATGATCCGCACCCCGTCGATCTCGCGCGGCAGGAGCCGCAGCGGCACGCCCGACGCGGTCGGCACGCACAGGTTGATGACCACCACGGCGTCGTGGAGCGCCGGATCGGCGGTGGCGCGCACCGCGTCGCGGATGTCCTCGAACAGCTTGCCGGTGACCAGCGTCTCGGAGTTGAACGGCACGTAGCCGACCGTCCGCCGCGCGCCGTAGAAGTGCGAGGTGAAGGTGAGGCCGTAGACGCAGCAGGCCGAGCCCGACAGGATCGTGGCGGTGCGCCGCATGCGCAGGCCGACCCTGAGCGCGCCGAAGGCCGGGCACATGCTCTGCGGCTGGTCGTGCGGGCCGGCCGGATAGTCGCGCTTCAGGGCGTCGAGGGTCTCGCCCATGCCGGCCGCCGCGGCGGCTCGGGCCATCGTCTCCTTGCCGGAATGGCAGCCGAGCCCGTCCTGGCGGGTCGCCGCGAGGTTCACCGGGGCGTCGACGGGCTCCGTCCGGGCGCGCAACGCCGCGAGGTCGAGGGAGGCGCCCATGGTCAGACCGCCTCGTAGACGACTTCGAGGGAGGGCCGGCGCTCGACCGGGCGGCCGCGCATGTCCGCGTCGCTCGCCGGATCCAGCACCACCCCGCGCCCGACCGCCTCGCCCTTGAACAGGCCGAGGAGCGCATCCTGGCTCAGGGGCTTGGGCTGATGCGGCAGGGCCGTCGCGACGTTGTCGGCGAGGCCGGCGAAGAGCGGGCCCCAGCGCCCGTCCGGGCGCCCGATGATCTCGTAGTTCGCGCTCTTCCTGCGGATGTCGTCGTCGGCCGGGATCGAGGCGAGGACCGGGATGCCGGCGGCCTCCGCGAAGGCCTGCGCCTCGCCGGTGCCGTCGTCCTTGTTGATGACGAGGCCGCCGACCCCGACATTGCCGCCGAGCTTGCGGAAGTACTCCACCGCCGAGCAGACGTTGTTGGCGACGTAGAGCGACTGCAGGTCGTTCGAGCCGACGACGATGACCTTCTGGCACATGTCGCGGGCGATCGGCAGGCCGAAGCCGCCGCAGACCACGTCGCCGAGGAAGTCGAGCAGGACATAGTCGAAGCCCCACTCGTGGAAGCCGAGCTTCTCGAGCAGCTCGAAGCCGTGGATGATGCCGCGCCCGCCGCAGCCGCGCCCGACCTCCGGCCCGCCGAGCTCCATCGCGAACACGCCGTCGCGCTTGAAGCAGACATCGCCGACCGCCACCGCCTCGCCGGCGAGCTTGCGCCTCGTCGAGGTCTCGATGATGGTCGGGCAGGCCCGGCCGCCGAAGAGCAGCGAGGTCGTGTCGCTCTTCGGGTCGCAGCCGATCAGCAGCACCCGCTTGCCCTGCTGGGCCAGCATGTAGGACAGGTTGGCGAGGGTGAAGCTCTTGCCGATGCCGCCCTTGCCGTAGATGGCGATCACCTGCGTCTCGCGGGTCGCCGGGCCCGGCTGCACGGGCGGGACGGGCATCGCGGCCTCCTGGCGCAGCAGCGTGGACTGGCGGAGGGCGGCTCCGTGGGGCGCGGCGTTCATGGGCGTGCTCTCCAGTCGAGGACCATCTTGAGGCAGTCGGGATCGCCGAAGGCCGTGCGGTAGGCGTCCGGCGCGTCCCCGGCCGGGCGTCGGTGGGTGACGAGGCCGTCGAGGGACAGGGTGCCGGCCCCGGCGAGCGCCGCCACCGCGTCGAGGTCGCCGGGCTGCCACTGCGCCGAGACCCGGATGCGCGCCTCGCGCAGGAAGGCGGGCGGGAAGGCGAAGGACAGCGGCGCCTCGTAGAAGCCCGCCAGCACCACCTCGCCGCCGGGCCTCAGCCGGGCGATCAGCGCGTCGAGGAGGCCGGCACCGCCGCTCGCGTCGATGATGCGGGCGTAAGCCGTCTCGTCCTGCGCCGGATCGACGACCGGGTAGCCGCAGGTGCCGCCGCGGCGGGCGGGCTCGCGCTCCCACACCACCGGATCGAGGCCGGAGAGCAGCGCCAGGCGCGCGAGCAGCCGCCCGAGCACGCCGTGCCCGACGACGAGCGTGCGCCCGCCCGGCTCGCCTCCCGCCAGGGCGTGGTGGGCGGTGGCCGCGAGCGCGAGGAGGATGCCGCGCTCGGAGAGCGATGCGGGGATCGGGCGCAGGCGGGCGCCCGCGGCGACGAGGTGCGAGGCCGCGCCGCCGAACAGCCCGCGGACCGGGCCGAAGCAGCGGGCGCCGGGCACGAACACCGTCTCGCCGACGCGCCGGCCCGAATCCGGCCCGGCCTCGACCACCCGCCCGACCGACTCGTAGCCCGGCACCAGCGGGTAGCCCATGCCGGGGAAGTCCGGCATCCGGCCCGACCAGAGCAGGCGCTCGGTGCCGGTGCTGATGCCGCTCCAGGCGACCTCGACGGTCGCGTCGGAGGGACCGGGCGCGTCGAGCACCAATCGTTCGAGACCGAGCCGTTCGGGACGGTCGAGGATCACGGCCTGCGCGTGCATGCGGTACGGCCCCCCGCCGGGTGCGGATGAGTGCCGCTCGAAGCGGCATTCGTCATCTTAGATGGACATATAAATGCGTCAAGTTGACTTTACAGTTGAGCCGGGCAAGCGGTCGGCGTTCCGGGGTGTTGGTCACGCGCGCGTGCCCGGCGCGGGTCCGGGCGCCGCCGTCGCGGAGAGCAGGCGCACCAGCATCGGGCGCCGCGTCGGGTGCTCGCGCACGCTCCCGAAACCCGCCTCGGCGAGCATTCCGGAGAGCTCGGCGGCGGTGCGGGGCCGCCCGCTGCCCATGGCGAGGAGGTAGAGGCCGAAATACGCGTCCCCCACCGGCTCGGCCCCCGGCGTCCCGGCCATCGGCTCGGCGAGGAGCAGCGTGCCGCCGGGGGGAAGGGCCTCGCGGGCGCTCCTCAGCAGGGCGAGGGCGGGCGCGTCGTTGTGGTCGTGCACGACCCGGACCAGCGACACCACGTCGGCCCCGCGCGGCAGGCCCGCGTGAAAGCTGCCGCCGAGCGCCGCCGCGCGCCCCGCCAGCCCCTCGTCCGCGAAGCGCCGGCCGGCCCGGGCCGCCACCGGCGGCAGGTCGAACAGGGTGATGCGCAGGTCCGGGGCGCTGCGCGCCGCCTCGACCGCGAAGGCGCCCTCCCCGCCGCCGACGTCGAGGAGATGGGTGTGGCGGCGCAGCGGATAGGCGTCGAGGATGTCGCGGGCGACGAGGGCCTGCGAGGCGCCCATGAGGGCGCCGTAGGGCGCCACCGCCGCCTCGCCGACGCCGGCCGGATCGTCGGCGCCCGCATAGGCCCAGTAGGCCGAGAGCCGCGTCGGTCCCCCGGTCCCGCGCAGCAGGGCCTCGGGATCGCGCAGGTCGTCGTAGAGCATCGCGTGGTGGGCGACCATCGCGGCGACGGACGGGTTGCCCAGCAGGGCGGCACCGAGGTCGCCGAGGGCGAAGCGTCCGTCGCGCAGGGCGGTGAGGAGCCCGAGCGAGGCGGCGGCCCGCAGCAGGCACAAGGCCCGGTCCGGCGGCAGGTCGAGGCGGCTGGCGATCGCCTCCGGCGCCATCGGCCCGTCGGCGAGCAGACGGAACAGGTCGAGGCGCAACGCGGCGGCGAGCACCTGCGCGTAGACGAAGCCGGCGCAGAGATCGAACAGCGCCCGCGCGTTGCGCCGCGCGATCGGCCGGGTCGGCGGGAAGGCGGCGGCGAGGCGCTGGAAGCGCGGGCTGGCGATGAGGCAGTGGCGCCAGGCGAGGAGGCGGTCGCGCCAGCCCGGGGGCGGGGCGACGGGAGTCGCGGGGAGGACGCGCGGGCCGGGCCTCATGACCCTCCCCCCTCTGCGTGGGAGGGTGGCGAGCGTAAGCGAGCGCAGCGGGACGCAGTCCCGCCGAGGGGGGAAGGCGCTTCGGGAGAGGCCGCGGCAACCGTGAAGGACGCCACATCCTGAACCGTCGCGCTGCCCCTCTCCCGCCCCACTGCGTGGGGCACCCTCCCCCGCAGAGGGGAGAGGGTTCGGCGGCGTGCGGCCCTGCGGGCGGGAGTGCCTCCGGCCATCGCGCCCTACGCCGCCAGCCCCTGCGCCAGCCGCGCCGGCAGGAACAGGCGGGTCTGGGCCAGGATCTCGTCGCGCAAGTCGTCGATGCCGGGGCAAGCGGGGATCACCTCCATCGCCTCGTGGGCGAGGTCGGAGAGGCGGCGCAGGGCCCCGTCCATGCCCAGCAGCGCCGCGGCGTTGGGCCGTCCGAGGGTGACGTCGCGCCCGACCGGCTTGCCGACCTCCTCCTGGCGGCAGGCGACGTCGCGCAGGTCGTCGGCGACCTGGTAGGCCTCGCCGAGATACTCGCCGAGGAGCCGCCAGGCCATCGGCTCGGACCCCGCCGCGGCGGCGCCCGTGACGGTGGCAGCGGCGAAGAGCGCGCCGGTCTTCGCCTGCTGGTAGACCGAGAGCCCGACGGTCGGCTCCGATTCCCAGGCCTGACCGGCCACGATGCCGGCGGGCGAGCCTACCGCGCGTGCCACCAGCCCGACGAGGGCGGCGAGGCGCGAGGGCGTCCGTGCGGCGCCGCGGGCGAGCGTCTCGAAGGCGAGCACGATCAGCGCGTCGCCGGTGAGGAGCGCCACCGGCTCGCCGTAGGCGACGTGGACCGAGGGCTTCTGGCGCCGCATCGCCGCGTCGTCGAAGCAGGGCAGGTCGTCGTGGACGAGCGAGGCGCAGTGCAGGAGCTCGATCGCCGCCGCCGCGGCGTCCGACGCCGCCGGGTCGTCGTCGCCGCAGGCCCGGGCCACCGCGAGGCAGAGCCGCGGCCGAATGCGGTGCCCGCCCGGGAAGACCGCGTAGCGGATCGCCTCCGCGAGGAGCGGGGGCGCCCCCGGCGCCTCCGCGTGGGACACGGCCACGTCCAGGGCCCGCTCGATGCGCCGACCGTCGTCCATGCGTCTCTCCCGTGCGTGTCAAATCGTTTGAACATTTCTTACTGTCAACTATGATTGACACTAATGCGGCGGGAGATCAACGGCATGCCGGACGAGCGGGTGGTGGTGATCGGGGCGGGGATCGGCGGGCTCGTCGCCGCGCTGAAGCTCGCTGCCTCCGGCGTGCCGGTGACGCTGGTCGAGAAGGAGGCCGCCCCGGGCGGCAAGATGCGCCGGGTGGCGGCCGGGCCCCGCCGCGTCGAGGCCGGCCCGACGGTCTTCACCATGCGCTGGGTCTTCGAGGAGGTCTTCTCCGAATGCGGGGCGGATCTCGCCTCCCGCGTGTCCCTGAGGCCCGCCGCACTGCTCGCCCGCCACGCCTGGAGCGCGAGCGAGCGCCTCGACCTCTTCGCCGATCCCGCCCGCTCCGAGGCCGCCATCGCGGCCTTCGCCGGGGCGCGGGAGGCGGAGGGCTTCCGCCGCTTCCGCGCCCGGGCCGGCGAGATCTACCGCACCCTCGAGGGGCCGTTCATCCGCGGCCAGCGACCGACGCCCATGGACCTCGCCCTGCGGGTCGGTCCATGGGGCATGGGCGACCTGTGGCGGATCCAGCCCTTCACCACCCTGTGGACCGCGCTCTGCGAGCATTTTCGCGATCCGCGCCTGCGCCAGCTCTTCGGCCGCTACGCCACCTATTGCGGCTCCTCGCCCTTCGCGGCCCCCGCGACCCTGATGCTCGTCGCCCATGTCGAGATGGAGGGGGTCTGGACCCTGGAGGGCGGCCTCTCCCGCCTCGCCGCCGCCGTCGCCGACCTCGCGGCGGAGCGCGGCGCGGTGCTGCGCTACGGGCAGGCCGCCAGCGAGATCGTCGTCGAGGGCGGGCGCGTCACCGCCGTGGTCCTCGCCGGCGGCGAGCGGCTGCCGGCGACGCGTGTGGTCGCGAATGCCGACGCCGCCGCCTTCGCCGCGGGGCTGTTCGGACCGGGCGCCGCCGACGCGGCCGATCCCGTGCCGGCGGCCGAGCGCTCGCTCTCGGCGGTGACCTTCGCGGTGGCAGGCCGGCCGGACGGCTTCCCGCTCGCGCGGCACAACGTGTTCTTCTCGCCCGACTACGCGCGCGAGTTCTCGGACATCAGTGGCGCCCGCCTGCCGCGGGACCCCACCGTCTACGTCTGCGCACAGGACCGCGGCGACAGCGCGCCGGACCGCGGCGGAGACGTGCAGGACCGGGACGACGGCGCGCCGCCGGATGCCCCCGAAGCCCTGCTCTGCCTCGTCAACGCGCCCGCGCGCGACGCCCCCCTGCCTCCCGAGGAGATCGCCCGATGCCACGACACGATGAGCCGGCGGCTCTCCGCCTGCGGCCTGACGATCTCCGAGACGGCGCGGGTGACGACGGCGCCGCCGGACTTCGCCCGGATGTTCCCGGCGACGGGGGGCGCGCTCTACGGGCGGGCCTCGCACGGCTGGATGGCGTCGTTCCGCCGCCCGGGGGCCCGCACGCGGCTGCCGGGCCTCTACCTGGCGGGGGGGAGCGTCCATCCGGGGCCGGGCGTGCCGATGGCGGCCCAGTCGGGCCGGCTCGCGGCGGCGAGCGTGCTGCGGGACCTCGGTTCGACCTGAGGGTCTGCCCCGGCGGCTACGCCTGGTGGTACGTCGACGGCGTCAGCGACGACGGCCGGCACGGGATCACCGTCATCGCGTTCCTCGGCAGCGTGTTCTCGCCCTACTACGCCTGGAGCGGACGCGCCGACCCGATCGATCACTCGGCCGTCAACGTGGTGCTCTACGGCAAGCCCGCGGCCTGGGCGATGACCGAGCGGCGGCGGCACAGCGTGGCGCGAGACGCCGCCTCCCTGGCGATCGGCCCGAGCTCCCTCGACTGGGACGGCACCGCGCTGACGATCCGGGTCGAGGAGGTGACGAGCCCCCTGCCCTCGCGCCTCTCCGGCACGATCCGGGTGCGGCCGGAGGGGATCACGCCCGGCCCCTTCACCCTCGACGCCGAGGGCCGGCACCGCTGGTGGCCGCTCAGCCCCGCCGCGCGGATCGAGGTGGCGTTCGACCGCCCCTCCCTGCACTGGCAGGGCCACGCCTATCTCGACACCAACGAGGGCGACGTGCCGCTCGAGCACTCGTTCCGGAGCTGGACCTGGTCGCGCTCCACGCTCCGCCACGGCGCCGCGATCCTCTACGACGTCCTGCGCCGCGACGGCAGCCGCCAGGACCTGTCGCTCCGCTTCGACCCGGACGGCACGCCGCGCCCGATCGAGCCGCCCGTTCCCGCGCCGCTGCCGCGCACGCTCTGGCGCCTGCCGCGCACGACGCGCAGCGACGACGGGACGGCCGCGGTGCTGCGCCGCTTCGAGGATGCGCCGTTCTACTCCCGCTCGCTGCTCTCGGCGCGGATCTGCGGCGAGGCGGTGCAGCCTGTCCACGAGGCGCTCTGCCTCGATCGCTTCAGCCATCCGCTGGTGCGCCTGATGCTGCCCTTCCGCATGCCGCGGGCGCTCCGCTGAGGTGCCCGGCGAGGCGCGAGGTTTCCCCACACGCACCAGGCCGCGACGCCGGGAGACAGCCATGGCCGACGACGTCAAGCAGCAGGACGACTCCCGGGAGGAGGGCGGGCGCCTGACGCGGCTCTCCGCCTTCGTCTTCCTGCACACCGAGCACGCGATCTACGCCGCCCTCGGCGTGCTGCTCGCCCTCACGGCGGTGATGGCGCTCGTCGACGCGGCGGGCCTGACCGGCAAGGCGATCCTGTCGCTCGGCGCCGCCTCGCAGCTCCTCGACGTGATCGACCGGCTGCTCTTCCTGCTGATGCTGGTCGAGATCCTGCACACCGTCCGGGTGTCGATGCGCTCGGGCAAGCTGACCTGCGAGCCGTTCCTGATCGTCGGGCTGATCGCCTCGATCCGGCGCGTCCTCGTCCTCACGCTCCAATCCGCGGAAGCGATGCATTCCACCGAGTGGACACCGCAGAAGGAGGCGCTGTTTCGTGCCTCGATGATCGAGCTCGGCGTCCTCGCGGTGCTGATCCTGGTCATGGTGGTGTCGATCTTCCTGCTCCACCGCGCCCGGGACGACGACGAGCCGGCCGGGGTCGAGTAGGTCGCACGGGCCGGCGTGCAACCGGCAGCCGACGCGCGGCATTGACTGGCGGTGTCACGCGCAATGAAGGGAGGCCCGCGATGGGCTTGCTGTTCTTCCTGGTCTTCGTCTGCCCGTGGATCGTGGTGGCGGTCCTCTCGAGCCGCGGCAGCCTGATGAAGCCGAAGCCCTACTGATCGGCGCGCACCACCGGGGCCGCGGCCCCGCACCCGGGACGGAACCTCGCGGACGGCACGGAGCGGGCGCGATGCAGGGATATGGAGCCTCGTTCGGCCTCGGCCTGGTGGCGGGGATGCGGAGCCTGTCGGCTTGCGCCGCCCTGACCTGGGCGGCGTCACGGGGGCGGACGCGCGACGTCCCGATTCCCGCCGGCCCCGGCGCGCGGGCCGTCGCGACGGCGGCGGCCCTGGCCGAGATGGCGGGGGACAAGATGCCGTTCGCCCCCGACCGCCGCATCCCGCCCTCCTTCGCGTTCCGGCTCGCCATCGGCGCGGTCGGCGGCTGGGCCCTCGCCGGACGGCGGGCGTCGCCCGGGTACGGGGCCCTGGCCGGCGCGGCCGGCGCCGTCGCCGGCACGCTGCTCGGTCGCGCCGCGCGGGGCGGCGACTCGGGCACCGCCGCCGGCCGCGCCAGGGGCGTCGCCGAGGACGCAGTCGCCGCCGGCCTCGCCGCGGCCGTGGTCGCCACGGCGGAACGCCATCCCCGAAAGGCTCCGGCCGGTTCCTGAGCCGCCTCGACGCGGGCCTCGACCGGCGCGTGACCATCACCGGGGGCGCCGATGCCGTGCGAGAACCTGAACGACCTTCTCGGCTCCGCCTCCGTCGTGCGGGCGGGAAGCTTCACCCAGGCGGACGCGACGCTCGGGGTCACCCAGTCGGCGTTCAGCCACGCGATGAACGGGCTGGATGAGCGGCTCGGATTTTGGCTCCTGAACCGCACCACCCGCAGCGTCACGCCGACCGAGGCCGGCGAGCGGCTGCTGCGCATCGTGGGCCCGCGTCTCGCGGGCATCGCGGCTGACCTCGCGGTCCTGACGGCATGGCGGGACAAGCAGGCGGGCACCGTCCGGATCACCTCGGGCGGGCACGCGGCCGCCACGATCCTCTGGCCGGCCTCGGGCTCGCCTTCTGCCGGAGGATCTCGTGCTCACCAATGTCGCCGAGGGGTGCCTCGTTCGGATGCTCAACGCGTGTTGCGCGCCCTTCCCGGGCTATCACCTGCACTATCCGAACCGCCGGCGCCTCGCGCCCGCCCTCACGGTGCTGGTCGACGCGCTCCGCTGGACGCCCCGCCCTACGAGCGCGCCTGCCGGATCGCGTCCGCCACCTGGATCGGACGGGGCAGCAGCCCGAGCTGCAGGAACGTGTCGGCGATCCGCTGCTGGCCGGCGACGACCTCCGGCCCGAGCGGGGCGACGCCCCAGCTCTGGCGGCCGAGGGCCCGGGCGAGGATCGGCACCGGCATGCCGATCGCCGGGCTGAGCTCGCGTGCCGCCGCCTCGGTCACCCCGTTGGTCTCGCGGTCGATCACCGCGATCGCCGCGAGCACGGCGTCGATGGCCTGGGGCTGCGATTCCGTGAAGGAGCGCTCGCCGACGTAGAACTGGTGGTTCGCCGCGAGCCCCGTCGCGTCCTGCAGGATGCGGGCGCCGCTCGACAGTTCGACGGCGGCCAGGAACGGGTCCCAGATGACCCAGGCGTCGATCGACCCGCCGTCGAACGCCGCCCGCCCGTCCGCCGGCGCCAGGAAGACCGTCTGGATGTCGGTGTAGGCGAGACCGGCCTCCTCCAGGGCGCGCACGAGCAGGTAATGGACGTTCGAGCCCTTGTTGAGCGCGACCTTCTTGCCCTTCAGATCGGCGACGGAGCGGATCGGGCTGTTCTTGGGAACGACGATCGCCTCGCTCTTCGGCGCGGGCGGCTCGTGGGCGAGGTACACGAGCGGCGCGCCGGCTCCCTGCGCGAAGATCGGCGGCGTCTCGCCGACCACGCCGAAATCGACGGCCCTGGCGTTGAGCGCCTCCAGCAGCTGCGGCCCGCCCGGAAATTCCCGCCACTCGGCCCGGAAACCGAGGGGCTTGAGCGCCGCATCGAGGCTGCCGCGCGCCTTCAGCAGCAGCATGGTGCCGTACTTCTGGTAGCCGACGCGCAGCACGCGGTCGGCCCGCGCCGGGCCGCCGGTCGCGAGCGCCGCGACGGCCGCGGCCGCCCCGGCGGTGAAGGCGCGCTTGGTGAGCGTCATGCTGGAAAGCCTCTCGTCTGAAGGGGTCGAGGACGGGCATGGCGGCCGGGCGATGCGGGAGGCTCCAATCGGTCCCGTGGCGCTATCGATCGCCCGGGCAGCCCCCGACGTGATGCCGATGGCTTCGGATGCCGACGCATCGGGCCATTGATCCAGCCCGATTTTTCGGCCCTGAGCCAAAGTCCTGGCGAAAATTCCGGAATGGAACCGAAGGTCGTTTTCAACGGCCCTCGGTGCAAGGCGACGCCTGGTCGTCGGCCGTCATGCGAGACACCGCGACGCGGCAGCGCGCCGGCATCCGCCCCCGTGCAAAGGGCCCTATCGGTCGTCGAGCCGGAAGCCGATCTTCAGCGTGACCTGAAAATGCGCGATCCGGCCGTTCTCGACGTGGCCGCGGGTTTCGACCACCTGGAACCAGTTGACGTGGCGCAGCGTCTTCGCCGCATCCGCGACGGCGTTGGCGATCGCGTCGTCGGAACTCTTGGTCGACGATCCGACGACCTCCACGACCCGGTACGTATGCTCCGACATGCCTGCCTTCTTCCTGTTTTTTTCAGATCGAGCCGATCAGGCGCATTCAGCCGATCAGGCCGTAGATGTCGAATTGCTTGGCAGCCACCAGTCTCTGCGATGCCTGGCGGTCGCGGCCGTCGGGCACCTCCTCGGGGCTGGCCGCGGCGCGCGGGACGACCGCGCGGCTCCGGCCCGCCGCCTCGGGACGATCGGAAGCCGGATCGGGCTGACGCGGGGGCGGCAGGCTCATGAAGCAATCCCCAATTGCCAAGATCAGGACGGCCCGGACGGGCGTCGATCGAAAGCTCGGCCCCACGATAAGATTGCAAGCCCGATCAGTCTATAGCTTTTATTGCTTTATATCAGCGAGTTCATGGAAAGATCTTGCCGTCGTCTCTGCGTTCCGGGCGTGGCTTTTCCCCGGGACGGACCCGTCGCCCGCCGGGACGACGGATTCTGGGCGCCGCTGAGGCCGGCGGCCCGGGCGGCGCGGTCACGCCGGCGCGAGAACGGCGCGACGACCGGCCGGCCTCGGCTCGTGCCCGCTTCGATCCACCGGCGGCAAGAACTTTGGAAATTCCTTCCTTGCGGCGCCCGCAGAAAGAAAGATCCTGGCTTACGCCCGCGCTTCAACGCAAGTAGCATCAATGAAATTGAAAGATGGAAGGCGGAGCGGACGTGACTACTGAGTTCATTAGCGTGACGTTCACGAACCCATCGAACGAATTGAATCCGGTGCGTAATCCGGCGATCGATCCCGCATTCCTCGCGCGCTACGCCCGCACGCTCGACGATTACGGATTCAACTACACGCTCGTCCCCTACGCCTCGTCCTCCTTCGATCCGTTCACGATCGGCGCGACGATCGCGGCGCACACGAAGGCCATCAAGATCATCGTCGCGCTGCGGCCGAACACCCTCTACCCGACCGTGGCCGCCAAGGCGCTGGCGACCCTCGACCAGCTGAGCGGCGGCCGGGTGGTCGTCCACTTCATCGCCGGCGGCAGCGACGCCGAGCAGGCGAGCGAGGGCGACTTCCTCCCGAAGGAGGAGCGCTACGAGCGGCTGGAGGAGTACATCCGCATCCTGCGCCGCGCCTGGACCTCGGCGGAGCCGTTCGACTTCGACGGCCGATACTACCGGTTCACCCAGTTCCGGAACGCGGTCCGGCCGGTCGTCGGCACCATCCCTGTGTCGGTCGGCGGCTCGTCCGACGCCGCCTACCGGATCGGCGGCGCGCACGCCGACATCTTCGGCCTCTGGGGCGAGCCGCTCGCCGAGACGCGGGAGCAGATCGCGCGCATCCACGCCGAGGCGGCCCGCGCCGGACGGGCGGACCGGCCGCGCATCTGGGTGACCTTCCGGCCGATCGTCGCGGAGACGGACGAGCTTGCCTGGGCCAAGGCCCATCGCACCCTCGACGTGCTCAACGAGAACCGGGCCCGCGGACTCGGCCGGGCGCCCGCGGCGGCGGCGCGCCCGGCCAATGTCGGCTCACAGCGCCTGCTCGACATCGCCGCCCGCGGCGATGTCCACGACCGGGCCTTGTGGTACCCGACCGTCACGGCGACGAATGCCAGCGGCGCCTCAACGGCCCTCGTCGGCTCGCCGCGGACCATCGCCGACTCGATCCTCGACTACGTCGATCTCGGCGCCGAGTTGATCTCGATCCGCGGCTACGACAACCTCAACGACGCGATCGATTACGGCCGCTACGTGCTGCCCCTCGTCCGGGAGGGGCTCGACCGCCGCGCCGTCGCGAAAGACCGCGCCTATGCGTGACGGCCGGACCGGCCTGCAGGTAGCGGGGATCGACCTGTCCGGCGTGGTGGCGCGGCTGGCCGCCCTCGCGCCCGCGGCGGATGCCGCCGCCGCCTTCCCGCATGACGGCATCCGGGCCGTCCACGAGGCCGGCCTGCTCGAGCTGACCGTGGCGGCGCGCTACGGCGGCCGCGAGCTGTCCCTCGGCGATCTCGCCCGGCTCGTCGCCGCCCTCGGGCGCGGCGACCCCTCCGTCGCGCTCATCAGCCTGATGACGCTGTTCAGCCACCGGCAGCAGGCGCAGCACGGCCTGTGGCCCGAGGCGCTGTACGCCCGCGTGCTGGCGGAGGGCCGGGGCCGGCCGGTGCTCCTCAACGCCGCGCGCGGCGAGCCCGAGCTCGGCTCCCCGGCGCGGGGCGGCCTACCGCTGACGCGGGCGCGCCGCACCGCCCGCGGCTGGTCGATCAGCGGGACGAAGCGGTTCGTCACCGGCTGCGAGGGGCTGTCCTACTTCCTCGTCTGGGCGAGCACGGACGAGGCGCCGCAGCGGGTCGGCACCTTCGTGGTGCCGGCCGGCGCGCCCGGCATCCGCATCGTCGAGACCTGGCGGAGCCTCGGCCTGCGGGCGTCCGGCTCCCACGACGTCGCCTTCGACGAGGTCGAGGTCGGCCGCGACGACGTGATCGGCCTGAGCGGCGCCGAGACGGCCGGCCAGGACAACCGCGCCCATGCCGCGGCCACGCTCGTCCTCACGGCCCTCTATCTCGGCGTCGCCGAGGCGGCGCAGGACGCGTTCCTCGCCTTCGCGGAGGATCGCGTTCCCGCCAATCTCGGCTACCCGATCGCCCGGACCGAGCGCTTCGTCACCCTCGCGGGCGAGATCGACCTCCTGGTCGCCGGCGCGCGCCAGCTCATCCTCGCAGCCCTCGATCACGCCCCGGGCGAGCCGGACGCGCTCCTGCGGGCCCGGCTCCTCGCCGGCCGGCAGCTGCGGCAGGCGGTGCAGCTCGCCGTCGGCGCGCTCGGCAATCCGGGCCTGAGCCGCGACACCAGCCTGGAGCGGCACTTCCGCGACATCCAGTCCGTGCTCGTCCACGCGCCGCAGGAGGACACCGTGATCGGGATCCTCGGCCGCGCCGCCTTCGCCACCCGGGCCGAGGCGGCGGGCGAGGCGCGGGCCCCGGCCGCGCCCAGCCTCGACGGCGCCTTCATGGACCGGCGCTCCCCCGCGCGCTCCCCGCTCCAGGGCTTGCCCAGAACTCTCAGCGTCTAACTCTCAGGATCCCTCGATGACCGAGCATCATTTCCCGTCGCGCCGCGGCCTGCTGGCGGCCGCCGCCGTGCTGGCCGGCACGAGCGCCCTGCCGCTGCCGGCCCTGGCGGCGGACGGCCCCCGCAAGGGCGGCGACGTCGTCTTCCTGATCGACTCGCTCGGGCCGACCTGGATCCCGAACAACAGCGCGATCTCGAGCTTCCAGGGCCACATCTGGGGCCACGTGACCGACAAGCTCGCCTATGTCGACGCCGACGGCAAGGTCAGCCCCTGGCTCGCCACGCGCTGGGAGCAGAACGCCGACGCCACCGAGTTCACCCTCCACCTCAAGGAGGGCGTCACCTTCTCCGACGGCACGCCGCTCGACGCCGCTGCCGTCGTGGCCAACCTCGACATCTGGCACGCGGGCCGGATCAAGGAGGGCATCAACCCGATCGGCCTCTTCCCGAAGACCTACGACCGCGCCGAGGCGGTCGACCTTCGAACCGTCAAGGTCCACTTCAAGGCGCCGACGCTCGGCTTCATCCCGACCCTGGGCTACCACGGCTCGATCCTGATCTCGCCGAAGACCCTGGCGAAGCCGGCCAGCCAGCAGGCCGACCTCGCCAGGACCGCCGGCAGCGGGCCGTACCTCGTCGCCGCCTGGAAGGAGGGCGACTTCGTCAAGCTGGTCAAGCGCAAGGACTACAAATGGGGCCCCGAGGCGGTCGGCCATACCGGTCCGGCCTACCTCGATTCGATCACCTACAAGGTGGTGACCGAGCCATCCCTGCGGGTCGCCGCCGTCCAGTCGGGCCAGGCCGACATCGCCTACAACGCCTCCCCGCAGGAGCTGAAACCCCTCAAGGAAGCCGGCTTCACCGTCGCCACGCCGCGCTACCTCGGCTTCGTCAACGGCTGGGCGATCAACACCCGGCTTCCGCCCTACAACGACGTGAAGGTCCGTCAGGCGCTCCAGGCCGGCATCGACCGCCAGGAGATCATCGACACCGTCTACACGCCCGACTGGAAGCTCGCGACCTCGTTCATCCAGAGCAACGTGCCCGGAGCGACCGACCACAGCGCGCTCCTCTCCTACGACCCGGCCAAGGCCGAGAGGCTCCTCGACGAGGCGGGCTGGACCCGCGGCCGCGGCGGCATCCGCACCAAGGACGGCAAGCCGCTGACGCTGACGCTGTACTCCAACCCCTACCTCGCGACGTCGAAGGCGGTCGACGAGCTCGTCGCCCAGCAGCTCGGCAAGCTCGGCTGGAAGGTCGACATCCGCGCCTACGACGTCGTGACCTTCGGCCAGAAGGTCGCGTTCGGCGGCCCGGCGGTGCCGGCCTACGAGGTGACGCGCAGCTTCATCGATGCCGGCACCGTCGCCAGCATCCTCACCAGCGCCAACAACGGCGAGAACTGGTTCGCCCTCGGCGACAGCGACCCGACGCTCAACGACCTGCGCGACAGGATCGCGGGCGCCAAGTCCCACGAGGTCCGCGCCCCGCTCCTCGATGAATTGCAGAGATACGTTCTCGAGCAGGGCTACTACATCCCGCGCACGCAGATCGTCCAGCGCATCTACGTGCAGTCGCCGGGGCTCAAGGGCGAGACCTACAACGGCATCGCGTATGCCAGCTACTACACCGCGATCAAGGGCGAGTAGCCCGCGATGCGTCCGAGCCATCGCATGGCGGCCGGCCAGAGGAATCCCGACATGAGGAATCCCTACCTGATCTACGCCGCGAAGCGCCTGCTCCAGGCCGTCGCGGTCATCCTGCTCGCCTACCTCTTCACCTTCGTCGTCGTCAGCATCCTGCCGGGCGATCCGGTCACCAACGTGCTGCGCGATCCCCAGAACGGGTTCACCGAGGAGCAGATCCAGGCGATCGTCGCGGCGCAGGGCCTGGACCAGCCGATCCCGGTCCAGCTGTGGACGTCCCTGTCGCACTTCCTCACGGGCGATTTCGGGCTGTCGATGCGCTCCAGCCGGCCGGTGGCGACCCTGATCGCCGAGGTCCTGCCCTCGACCCTGATCCTCGCCTCGGCGGGCCTCGCCGTCGCGCTGGTCGTGGCCTTCGCGATCGCCTACGGGACCCAGCTCGTGCCGACGCGCTTCGGCGGGGGCGCGCTGCGCGCCCTCCCCTCGCTGTTCCTGTCGGTGCCCAACTTCGTGATCGGCCTGGTGCTGATCCACGCCTTCGGCTTCCAGCTCGGCCTGTTCCGGGTGATCGAGCCCGACAGCGCCTGGGCGACGGCCTTCGCGGCGATCGCCCTCGGCATCCCGATCTCGGCGCAGATCGCCGAGGTGCTGATCGCCAACCTCGACCACGAGGCCCGGCAGGACTACGCCGCCGTCGCGCGCAGCCGCGGCCTCGGCCAGGCCCGGCTCTTCGCTAGGCACCTGCTCAAGCCGTCCTCGCTCCCGGTCGTCACCGTCATCGCGCTGACGGTCGGCGAGGTGCTGGGCGGCTCGCTGATCACCGAGGCGGTGTTCGGACGCACCGGCATCGGCAGCCTGGTGCAGCGGTCGGCGGCCGCGCAGGACCTGCCCGTCCTGCAGGCGGTGGTCGCGCTGGCCGCCCTGGTCTTCGTGCTCGTCAACCTCGTGGCCGACCTCGTCTATCCGCTGCTGGATCCGCGCCTGACGCTCGTCGGGCCGCCCCGGCGCCGGGCCGACACCGCCGACGACACTGCGGCCGCCGACCTGCGGACGGTGACCGGATGACCGCCGCCTCCCTCTCCCCGCTGGCCTCCCCCATCGCGCGCCTGGCGGCGACCGGCCGGCGCGCGGCCCGGCGGGTGCCGCCCTCCGTCGCCCTGTCGCTGGCGGTCGTCGCGCTGGTGATCGCCTGGGCGCTCGTGCCCGGCCTGTTCACGGCCTACGACCCGGTCGTCGGCGTGCCCGCCCAGAAGCTGCTCGGCCCGAGCGCCGCGCACTGGTTCGGCACCGATCATCTCGGCCGCGACCTCTACGCCCGCGTCGTCCACGGCACCGCCTCCTCGGTGGCGAGCGCGCTCCTCGCCGTGGTCATCGGCGTTCTCGCCGGCGGCCTCGCCGGGCTGCTCGCCGGCTTCCTCGGCGGCTGGGTCGACGTCGTGCTGGCGCGCTTGGTCGACATCCTCCTGGCGATCCCGCGCTTCCTGCTCGCCGTCATCATCGTCACCGCGCTCGGCTTCGACACCACGAACACCGCCATCGCGACCGGCGTCGCGGCGGTCGCGGTCTTCGCCCGGGTGATGCGCGCGGAGGTCATCAAGACCCGGCAGGCGATCTTCGTCGAGGCGGCGTTCCTCCAGGGCGGCTCGCGCTGGCACGTCCTGGTGCGCCATGTGCTGCCGAACGCGTCGCGCTCGGTGCTGCCGCTGGCGGTGCTGCAATTCGGCCTGTCGATCCTGGTGATCGCCGGCCTCGCCTTCCTCGGCTACGGCGACCCGCCGCCGGCCTCCGACTGGGGCCTCCTGATCGCGACCGGCAAGGACTACCTCAAGTGGCCGTGGCTGGTCTACGCGCCCGCCCTCGTCACGGTCGCGGCCGTCCTCTCGCTCAACAGGATCAGCCGATGGCTCCGCAGGACGGACTGACCATGCTCTCCCCTCGTGCCGGGTCCGCGCCCGGGCGGTCCCCGCATCCCCTGCTCAGCGTCGACGGCCTGTCGGTGGCGTACGGGCGGCAGGAGGTCGTCAGGGGCGTCGGGTTCGCGATCGGCCGGGCCGAGAGCCTCGCGCTGATCGGGGAATCCGGCTCGGGCAAGTCGACCATCGCCCGCGCGGTGCTGCGGCTGCTCCCGAGCGGCGGGCACGCCACCGGACGGGTCGCCTTCGACGGCCAGGACGTGCTGGGGCTGCCCGAGCGCCGGTTCCGGCCCTTGCGGGGGCGGGCCATCGGCTTCGTCCCGCAGGATCCCGGCAACGCCCTCAACCCGGTCCGCACGATCGGCGCGCAAGCCGAGGAGGCGGCCGCCCTCCTCGACGAGCCCGACCGGGCGCGCCGCACGCGGCTCATCCTGGATACCTTCGCGGAGGTCGGGCTCGACGATCCCCGGCGGGTCTACGAATCCTACCCGCACCAGCTCTCCGGCGGCATGCTGCAGCGCGTGCTGATCGGCCTCGCGGTCCTGCCGCGGCCGGCGCTGCTGGTCGCGGACGAGCCGACCTCCGCGCTCGACGTCACGGTCCAGAAGCGGATCCTCGACCTGCTCTCCCGGCTCCAGCAGGAGCGCGGCATCGGCCTGCTCCTCATCACCCACGACCTGGCGATCGCCGCCGAGCGGGCGGACGCCCTCGTGGTGCTCAAGGACGGCACGATCCAGGAGGCGGGCCGCACCGCGGCGGTGTTCGCCGCGCCGGCCTCGGGCTACGCAAGGCGGCTGCACGCCGACGTCCCGTCCCTCCATCCAGACCGCTATGCCGGCTTGCGCGATGCGGGCTTGCGTCGAAGCCAGGCCGGCGGCGGGGCCCCGAAGATCGCGGTCAGCGCCGTCAGCAAGACCTTCACGGTCGACGGCCGGAGCCTGAGGGCGGTCGACGACGTCTCCTTCACCGTTCCGGCCGGCACCACGCACGCGCTGGTGGGCGAATCCGGCTCGGGCAAGACGACGACGATCCGGCTGCTCCTCGGGCTCGAGCAGCCCGACAGCGGCGAGATCCGGGTCGCCGGCGAGCCGGTCACCGGCCGCTCGCACGAGGCCCTGCGCGCGGTGCGCCGCCAGCTCCAGCTCGTCTACCAGAATCCGTTCACCTCCCTCGACCCGACCTGGAAGGTGGAGGCGCTGGTGCGCGAGCCCCTCGACCGCTTCGGGATCGGGACCCGCCGTGAGCGCGCGGACCGCGTCCGCGCGGTGCTGGCCGATGTCGGGCTCGGTGAGCACCTGCTCTCGCGCCGGCCGGACGCTCTGTCGGGCGGGCAGCGCCAGCGCGTGGCGATCGCCCGGTCGCTGGTCCTCAAGCCCGATGTGATCGTGCTCGACGAGCCGACCTCCGCGCTCGACGTGAGCGTCCAGGCCGGCATCGTCGAGGTGCTGCTCTCGCTCCAGGCCGAGCTCGGCCTGACCTACGTCTTCGTCTCCCACGACCTGGCCCTGGTGCGCCAGTTCGCCCACACCGTCTCGGTGATGCATCGCGGGCGCATCGTCGAGCACGGGACCGTTCCCGACCTCTTCGGCAGCCCGCAGCACGCCTATACGGCGGCGTTGCTCGACGCGATCCCCTCGGGCGCCGCGGGCAGGGCCGGCGCCCCGCACCGGCGCACCCGGGCTGCGGTGGGCGAGGCGCTCACCGCCTGACCCTGCGCCGGCGCAGTTCCGTCGGGAACCGGCGTCAGCGCGTGGTCTGCCTCTGGGACCGCCTCGCCGCGGCCAGGGCCGCCGCCTTGCCGGAGGCGGCGTAGAGGTTCAGGCGCGAATAGACCCCGAAGGCGGAGCCGTCGTTCAGGAAGCCGCCGCCGGGGCCCTGGGTCTCGGTCAGGATGGCGTTCGCCTCCGCGAGGCTCAGGGACGGGAAGGCCGCCGTCAGGAGGTAGCCGGCCTCGGGCGCGAGCTTGCCCACGTCCTCGACCGTGTTCGCGGTCTCGGCGTGGACCACCGGCAGGCCGTAGGTCTGCGTCGCGTTGTAGAGCGCCTCGTTGGCCGCCGCGTCGCGGAACCGGCCGGTATCCGTCGCCGCGCAGGTCGCCAGCGCGTCGCCGCAGGCGTCCTTCAGGACGAGGGCGAGGTCGGAGCGGGCCGCCTCCAGCGCCGCGCGGTAGTCGGTGATGGCGACCGCGTCGTTGGTGGACCGGCTCATCTCGTCGATCACCGCCGGGTTCCGGCGGATCTGGCCGACATAGGCCGGATCGTTGGCGAGCAGGTGGGCGACCGCGTGCAGCGCCACCGTGCGCCCGCCGAGCACGTCCATCGCGTAGTGCGCGCCGACGACGATGCGGTTGTTGCCGTACTCCGCCGCCCGCGCGATCATCTGCTGGTAGCGCTCCGGGACCAGGAGCGCGAGGATCAGGGCCTCGGTGTAGCCGTAGGTGGTGTGGCCGCTCGGGTAGGACGGGCTATCGGTCAGGTTCTGGCTCGGCCCGTGCAGCCAGTCGAGGCTGTGCGACCTGGCGCCGAAGTAGTCGTCGCCCCGGTAGGCGAAGAGGCGCGGCAGGGTCTGGAACGGCCGGGAATTGCCGAAGGCGTCGGCCCCCCGGCTGCCGGCCGGCCGGTCATAGGCCTTGCCGAACACGTCCGGGACGCCGCCCCGCGCAACGAGGATGGACGCGGCCGCCTCCGACACCGGTGCCTTGCCGTCGGTGGTGCCGTTGGCAAAGAAGTACTTGCCGGAATTCGAATCCGATTTCGTGATGTTGTTGGTGTAGCCGAGCAGGTCGGCCACCGTCTGCGTCACGTTGCTGAACGTCTTGTAATCGGTGTAGCGCGCCTTGGCCTGGTAGATCTCGCCGAGCCGGCTGCCGAGTCCGTCGGCCAGCTCGGTGGCGTTGCCGTCGGTGATGAAGCAGTCGCGCAGGGCGAGCTGGCGCTGCGCGTCGAGGCGCAGCAGGTGCGGCTGTGCCTGCGTGCCGAACTGGATGTCGCCGGTCACCTGCAGGTTGGCGGCGAGCGCCGCCCGTCCCTCAGGGGTCCGGGGCAGCGCGCTGACCGCGGCCAGCCCCTGGAGGGCCACGAGGTTCGTCGCGGTCTGCGCGCCCGCCGGGAGCGGCAGCAGCAGGCAGAGGAATGCGGCACCGTGGATCATCGCCCTGCGCATGATCTCGCTCCGATCTGTGATGGCCGTGCCAGGAGACGACGGCCGCTCCGTCCTGTCCAGCCCGCGGCGGCGCGGGGGTCGGCGGACCGGCCCGCGGAATGAGCCGGGACCGGCTCATCATCGCTGGCGCCGTCCGGGCCGCTCCCGTACAGAGCGTAGGGGCTTTCGCGACATTCATCATACCCGAACACCTCCGTACCAAGGCGTCCCGATGTCCAAGCTGGCGAGCCTCGCCGTTGCCGCGCTGCTGGCCTGCACCGTCACCCCCGTGGCCGGCCGGCAGCTGACCTATTCCTGGCCGACGAATGTCGGCCTGCTGAACCCCCACCTCTACGCGCCCAACCAGATGTTCGCCCAGGCGAGCGTCTACGAGCCGCTGGTCAGGTATCGGGACGACGGCACGATCGAGCCCTGGCTCGCCACTGCCTGGACGATCTCGCGGGACGGGCGGACCTACGACTTCGCGCTTCGCCCCGGCGTCACCTTCAGCGACGGCACGCCTTTCGACGCCGCGGCGGTGAAGGCCAACTTCGACGCGATCCTCGCCAACCGGTCCCGCCACGCCTGGCTCGACCTCACCCGGCAGATCGACCGCACCGAGATCGTCGGCCCCCTCGCCTTCCGCCTCGTGCTCAAGGCCGCCCACGACCCGACGCTCAGGGAGCTGTCGCTGCCGCGGCCGTTCCGCTTCGTCTCGCCCGCCGCCATGGGCGAGGGCGGCACTACGGCCGGCGGGATCCGGGCGCCGGTCGGCACCGGTCCCTGGCGCCTCGTCGAGACGCGGCTCGGCGTCTCCGACACCTTCGCGGCCAACCCGACCTACTGGGGCGCCAAGCCCGCCTTCGAGCGCCTGGTCGTCAAGGTCATCCCGGATCCCAACACCCGCGCCATCGCCCTGCAGACCGGCGAGGTCGATCTCGTCTACGGCGCCGCCGGCCAGATCCCGTCGGAGGCCTTCCTGCGCCTGCGCGACCAGACCCCGGCCTTCTCCGCCGCGGTCTCGCGGCCGCTCGCCACACGGGTGCTCGCGCTCAACTCCGCGCGCTTTCCGACCGACGACCGCGCGGTGCGGCTGGCGATCAACCGGGCCGTCGACAAGGACACGCTGGTGCGCACCGTGCTCGACGGCATCGAACCCCGCGCCGACTTCCTGTTCGCGCCCACGATCCCCGACGCCGATGCCGGCCTGACGCCCCACGGCTTCGACCGGGCGGCGGCCGAGCGCCTCCTCGACGAGGCCGGCTGGGTGCGGGGCCGCGACGGGGTGCGGGCGAAGGCGGGACGCCCGCTCGGCCTCGAGCTCGACTTCGTCGGCACCAACGCCCAGCAGAAGGCGATCGCCGAGGTGATCCAGGCCGACCTCGCCCGGGTGGGCATCACCGTGCGCCTCGTCGGCGAGGAGGAGAGCGCGATCCTGTCCCGCCAGAAGGACGGCCGGTTCGGCCTGATCTTCGGCGAGACCTGGGGCCCGCCCTACGACCCTGCCTCCTTCGTCAGCGCCATGCGCGCGCCTTCGCACGCCGACTACCAGGCGCAAGCCGGCCTTCCCGACAAGCCCGCCATCGATGCCGCCATCACGGCAGCTCTGGCCGCCACCGACCCGGACGAGCGGCGGCGCCTCTGCGCGAAGGTTCTCACCGCCCTGCACGAGGCGGCGGTCTACCTGCCGATCTCCCACGCGGTGGCGATCGAGGTCCACCGCCCGACCATCACCGGGGTGGGCTTCGGCGCGACGCTGAACGAGATCCCGTTCGCCGCGATGCGCCCGGCTGCCGGCGGGGCGGGCCGCTGATGCTGCGCTTCGTCGCCGCCCGCCTCGCGCTGATCCCGGCCATGCTGCTCGGCGTCTCGCTCCTCGTCTTCGTGGTGCTGCGGCTCGGGCCCGGCGACCCGGCGCTCGACTACCTGCGCCTGTCGCAGGTGCCGCCGACCGATGCGGCGCTGGCGGACGCCCGTGCCATGCTCGGCCTCGACCGCCCCTTCGCGATCCAGTACCTCGACTGGCTGTGGCGGGCCATGCAGGGGGATTTCGGCCTCTCCTACGCCACCCGCCGGCCGGTGCTGCCCGAGCTCCTCAGCTACCTGCCCGCCACCCTCGAACTCGCCGGCACGGCGCTCGTCGTCAGCGTCCTGGTGAGCCTGCCGCTCGGCGCCTGGGCGGCCGGGCATCGCGGCGGCTGGCAGGACCGGCTGGTGCGCGGGATCGCGGTGCTCGGCGTCTCGCTGCCGAACTTCTGGGTCGCCTTCCTGCTCGTCGTCGCCTTCTCGGTGTCCCTGGGCTGGCTGCCGCCGCTCGGCCGCGGCACGGCCCTTCACCTCGTCATGCCGGCGCTCGCGATCTGCCTGATGTCGCTCTCCGTCAACGCGCGCCTCCTGCGGGCGAGCATGCTGGAGGCGGGGAGCGGGCGCCACGTGCTCTACGCCCGGCTGCGCGGCCTCTCCGAGCGCGCCGTCACGCGCCGGCACGTCTTCCGCAACGCCCTCGTGCCCGTCGTCACCGCGACGGGCATGCATGTCGGCGAGCTGCTCGGCGGCGCGCTGGTCGTCGAGACGATCTTCGCCTGGCCCGGCGTCGGCCGCTACGCGGTCTCGGCGATTTACGACCGCGACTACCCGGTGATCCAGTGCTTCACCCTGGTGATGACGGTGGTGTTCGTCCTGTGCAACCTCGCGGTCGACGTGGCCTATGCCTGGCTCGATCCCCGCATCCGCCTCGGACAGGACGCCGCATGATTCCCGCCGGCTTTCCCGCCCGCTCCGGGTCCGTCGCCGTCGCGGGGGCGCTCGCCGCGGGCCTCGTGCTGCTCGCGCTCGTCGGACCGCTCGCCACGCCGCACGACCCGCTCGCGGTCGACCTGACGCGCCGCTTCGAGGCGCCGGGCTTCGCCCACCTTCTCGGCACCGACCATCTCGGCCGGGACATCCTCTCGCGCCTGATCGCCGGGGCGCGCACCACGCTGGGCTCGGTCCTGGCGGTGCTCGCCCTCGTGCTGGGCCTCGGCCTCGCGGTCGGGGGGCTCTCCGGCATGCTCGGCGGCCGGATCGACGCGGTGCTGATGCGCCTGTGCGACGTGTTCCTGACCGTACCGACCTTCGTGCTGGCGCTGTTCATGATCGGGGCGCTGGGCACCGGCCTCGTCAACGTGGTCGCGGCCATCGTGCTGTCGCACTGGGCCTGGTACGCGCGCATCGTGCGCGGCCTCGTCCTGGAGCTGAAGACCCGCGACTACGTGCTAGCGGCGCGGATCGCCGGCGCGCCGCCGCTCGCGATCTTCGCCGAGCACGTGCTGCCGGGCGTCGTGCCGCCGCTCGCCGCGCTCGCCACCCTCGATATCGGCCACATGGCCCTGCACGTGGCCGGGCTGTCGTTCCTCGGCCTCGGGGTGCAGCCGCCGACCCCGGAATGGGGCGTGATGATCAACGACGCCCGCGCCTTCTTCTGGACCCGGCCGCTCCTCGTCGTCTGGCCGGGGCTGGCGATCGCGCTGGCGGTGCTGGCCTTCAACCGCCTCGGCGACGCCCTGCGCGACCGCCTCGACCCGACGCTGGTCGCGGGGCGCGGCCTGTGAGCGCGCGGACGCTCCGGGCCGAGGGCCTGACCGTCGAGACCTGGCGCGAGACCCGTCGGGCGCGCGAGCCGGTGCCGCTGGTCCGCGATGCGACCCTGGAGCTGCGCGAGGGCGAGGTCCTGGCCCTCGTCGGCGCGAGCGGGTCGGGCAAGTCCCTAGCCTGCGCGGCCCTTCTCGACGTCCTGCCGCCGGGCACGCGGCGCCGGGCCGGGTGCATCCTCCTCGACGGCGCGGAGACGGAGCCCGCCTCGCTCCGCGGCCGGGCCGTCGCCTGCGTGCTCCAGGCCCCGCGCACCGCCTTCAACCCGCTGCGCACGATCGGCGACCATGCCGGCGAGACCCTCTCCGTGACCGGGCTTCGCGGCGCGGCCGGGCGCGCCGCGATGGAGCAGGCCCTGGCCGAGGTCGGGCTCGGCGACGATCCGCGCGTGCCGGACCTCTACCCGTTCCAGATGTCCGGCGGCATGCTGCAGCGGGCGATGATCGCGCTGGCGCTCCTGTCGCGGGCGCCCTTCCTCGTCGCCGACGAGCCGACCACCGACCTCGACCTCGTCGCCCAAGCGCGCGTCCTCGACCTCCTCGCGGGGCTGGTGCGCGAGCGGGGCCTCGGCCTCCTGATCGTGACCCACGACCTCGGCGTCGTCGCCCGCCTCGCCGACCAGGTGGCGGTGATGGAGGAGGGGCGGATCGTCGAGACGAACACCGCGGCGGCGCTCTTCGCGCACCCGAGCCACCTGGCGACGCGGGCCCTCCTCGCCGCCCACCGCGCGCTGCACGAGGTGCCCTGATGACGGCGCTCCTGGCCGCGAGCGGCCTCGGCAAGTCCTATCCCGGCAAGACCTATCCCGACACGTCCCATCCCGGCGCGGGCCGGCGGGGGGAACGCCCCGTCCTCTCCGGGATCAACCTCAGCCTCGGCGAGGGCGAGTGCGTCGCCCTGCTCGGCCGCAGCGGCTCGGGCAAGAGCACGCTCGCCCGCCTGCTCCTGGGGCTCGAGGAGGCGGACGCCGGAACCGTGCGGTTTCGCGGCGCCGCCCTCCCGGGGCTCGACCGCGCCGGGCGGCGAGCCTTCCACGCCGCGGTGCAGATGGTGCTGCAGGATCCGCTCTCCGCCGTGAACCCGCGCCACAGCGTCGGGCGGATCCTCGCCGAGCCGCTGCGCCACCTGACCGACTTGCCCAGCCCGGCGCGGGACGCGCGGGCCGGCGAGCTTCTCGCCATGGTCGGCCTCGATCCCGCCTCGGCCGGCCGGCTGCCCGGCCAGCTCTCCGGGGGCCAGGTGCAGCGGGTCGGCCTCGCCCGCGCGCTCGCCACCCGGCCCGCCCTCGTGGTCCTCGACGAGGCCGTCTCGAACCTCGACGCGCCGCGCCAGGTCGAGATCCTCGACCGGCTCGCGCATCTGCGCCGCGCGCACGGAACCGCCTTCCTGCTCATCACCCACGACGTGCGCCTGGCGCGCCGCTTCGCGGACCGGGTCGTGGTGCTGAGCGAGGGGCGGATCGTCGATGCGTCGCCGTGCCGGCCCGGCCTCGCGCTGTCCCACCCGGCGGCGCGCGAGCTCGTCGACGCCGTTCTGCCGGCCTCTCCGAGGATGGCGCGAGAGGAGGCGCGCTGATGCAGCGGATCACCGTCACGCTCGATCCGGACCTCGTGGCGGAGGTCGACCGCACCGTCGAGCAGCGCGGCTATGCCGGCCGCTCGGAAGCGATGCGCGACCTTCTGCGGCGCGGCCTCGCCGAGACGCGCCGCCAGCTCGATCCCGACCTATCCTGCGTCGCGACCTTCACCTTCGTGGCCGAGGCCGGCGTGCGCGAGCTGGGCCAGCGCCTGGCCGAGGTGCAGCAGCGGCGGCACGACCTCGTGATCGCGCAGGTCCAGGTTCCCCTCGACCACGACGCCAGCCTGCACACGCTCCTCGTCCGCGGCCGGGTGCGCGACATCCTCGCCTTCGCCGACGCGGTCGCGACCCAGCGCGGCATCCGCCACGACAGCCTCTCGATCATTCCGGCCCGGATCGAGGTCGGGGACCATCGCCACGGGCCGGACCCGAACCCCCACGAGCACATCCGGACGTGACCCATGGCTGTCGGCGCAGCCATGTGCATCCGCCCGCTCGGCGTGCGACCGGTCCAAGCAATCGCCCCGCTGCCTCAGACCGTAGAGTATCGCGACTCCGTCGGCGGTCTCGAGAAGGGACAGGTGCGCCGCCGAGCGCTCTTCCTCCGGCACTTCTCGCCGCGCGCGCCGAATCTGACCTGGGCCTCGTCACGATCGACCGCACCAGTGGCGGCCGGACCCCGGAGGATGCCAGCTTCCAGCTGTTCGGTTGAAACCGGACGGCCCGGCTCCGAGGGACCCGTGTGGGATCCAGCGTAGACTCGATGCGGGCCGCCTGTGAACGGGCGGACTATCCCGCGACGTTGACGCGGTCCTACAAGTGCTTGAGGCCGTAGCTCGCGAGAAGCGGCAGCAGCTCGTCGCGGGCGCGAAGACGATGGCGCCGGGCGGCATCCAGCGCGGCGCCGGGATCTCCGGCGCGGATGGCTTTCGCGATCTGCCGATGCTCGGCGATCGAGGCATCGAGGCCGCGGCGCAGGTTGAGCGTCAGCATGCGGGCCCGGTGCGACTGGTCATTGACCGTCTGCACGATCCGGCTCATCCGGCGGTTGCGGGCGTGCTCGATCAGCGCGGCGTGAAAGGCTCCGTCCGCCTCGCCCCAGGCCGGAAGATCGGCGCGGGCCTGCGCCTCCTCCATCGTCGTCGTGCGGGTGTCGAGGTCATCTGCCGCGGCGAGGCGCTCGGCCTCCGGCAGGGCCGCGATCAGCTCGGCCGCGCGTCCCTCGATGCCGATGATCACGTCGTAGATCTCGCGCACATCGTCCGGGGCGAGCGCCAGGATCAGGATGCCCTTGCGCGGCAGGACGCGCACGAGGCCGTCCTCCTGCAGACGGATCGCCGCCTCGTGGACCGGGGTCCGGCTCATCCCAAGCCGCAGGGCGATCTCCTGCTCGGAGGCCTGGTAGCCCGGCGCGAAAGTCGCGTCGCGGATGTTCGCGCGCATCGCCGCATAGGCGTCGTCGACGAGCGAGGTGCGCTTCTCGGCCTCCCCGGCGGGCAACCCCTCATCCCCTGATCCCCTGGGCCGAGCCCGCACCATCCTGAGCCTCCTTTGACGGACCCACGCATATCATCTTCCATGCCAGGTGCGGAACATGGGTTGACAGAACGACCCCGGACCGACAAGCGTATTCCAGCTTGCATGGAAGATAGCGCTCAAAAATGAATGGAGCGTGCCCGCAGCGGGAGGGAACGATGGACGCGTCGCTCGAGAAGGCGACCATGCGCCGTGTTTCATGGCGTCTGGTCCCCTTCATCTGCCTTCTCTACTTCATTGCCTTCATCGACCGCGTGAACATCGGATTCGCCGCGCTGACGATGAACAAGGACCTGGGATTCTCCGCGTCCGTGTTCGGCTTCGGGGCCGGCATCTTCTTCTTCGGATACTTCCTGTTCGAGGTGCCCTCGAACATCATCCTCGAGAAGGTCGGCGCCCGTCTGTGGATCGCCCGGGTGATGATCACCTGGGGGATCATCTCGGGCGCCTTCGCCTTCGTGAAGGGCGAGACCAGCTTCTACGCCCTGCGCTTCCTGCTCGGCGCGGCGGAGGCCGGCTTCTTTCCCGGCATCATCCTGTACCTGAGCTACTGGTTCCCGGCTCGCTACCGCGCCGGCGTCGTCTCGCTGTTCATGGCGGCGGCCCCCGTCTCGGTGGTGCTGGGCTCACCGTTGTCGAGCGCGCTCCTCGCGATGGATGGTATCCTCGGCCTGCACGGCTGGCAGTGGATGTTCCTGATCGAGGCGGCTCCGGCGGTCGTGCTCGGTGTCGTCGTGCTGTTCTACATGACCGACCGGCCCGAGAAGGCGAAGTGGCTCCCGGACGAGCAGCGCGCCTGGCTCGTCGCGGAGATGAACGCGGAGCGGGCCGCCAAGCAGGTTGCCGCCAAGCACGGCATCATGGCGGGCCTCGCCGACATCCGCGTCCTGGCGCTCGCCCTAATCTACTTCGGCACCTCGGCCGGCCTCTACACGCTCGGCATCTGGGCGCCGCAGATCATCAAGAGCTTCGGCCTCTCCACGATGGCGGTCGGCTTCCTCAACGGCGTGCCGCCGACCCTGGCGGTGATCGCGATGATCCTGTGGGCGCGTCACTCGGACAGGACCGGCGAGCGCACCTGGCACGTCGTGATCGCCTGCCTCGTCGCCTCGACCGGCCTCGTGCTCGCCGGCGGGGCCGCCTCGGTCGCCGCGGTGATCGCGGCGCTCAGCCTGGTCAATATCGGCATCAGCGCGGCCAAGCCCCCGCTCTGGGCGATGCCGACGATGTTCCTGTCCGGCTCGGCCGCGGCGGTCGGTATTGCCACGATCAACTCGGTCGGCAATCTCGGCGGCTTCGTCGGGCCCTGGGCGATCGGCTGGATCAAGGACCGGACCGGCAGCTTCACCGGCGGGCTGATCTTCGTCGCCGGGCTGCTGGTCCTGTCCGCGGTCCTGACCCTCATCGTCGCCCGCGCGGGGCGGCGCGCCGGCACGGCGGGCGCCGCCGCGCACTGACACCCTCGTCCCCCGATCCCTCATCCCACGCGGAGACCCATCATGACCAAGACCTACAGAATCGCCGCGATCCCGGCCGACGGCATCGGCATCGAGGTCATCGCCGCCGGCATCGAGGTGCTGAATGCGCTGGCCGAGAAGACCGGCACGTTCACGTTCCAGTTCGATCACTTCGACTGGGGCTCGGACTACTACAGGAAGCACGGCGTGATGATGCCGGCGGACGGTCGCGAGCAGATCAGGAACCACGACGCGATCTACTTCGGCGCGGTCGGCGCGCCGGACGTGCCCGATCACATCTCCCTGTGGGGCCTGCGGCTCGCGATCTGCCAGCCCTTCGACCAGTACGCCAACGTCCGCCCGACCCGGATCCTGCCCGGCATCACCAGCCCGCTGCGCCACGTCTCGGGCCCGGAACTCGACTGGGTGATCGTGCGCGAGAATTCGGAGGGCGAGTATGCGGGCGTCGGCGGCCGCGTCCACCAGGGCCACCCGGAGGAGGTCGCGACCGACGTCTCGATGATGACGCGCACCGGCGTCGCCCGCATCATCCGCTACGCGTTCAAGCTGGCGCAGAGCCGGCCGCGCAAGCTCCTGACCGTGGTGACGAAGTCGAACGCCCAGCGCCACGCCATGGTGATGTGGGACGAGATCGCCGCCGAGGTGGCGCAGGACTTCCCGGACGTGACCTGGGACAAGATGCTCGTCGATGCGATGACCATGCGCATGGTGATCAAGCCCGAGACCCTCGACACCATCGTGGCGACGAACCTGCACGCCGACATCCTGTCGGACCTCGCCGCGGCGCTCGCCGGCTCGCTCGGCATCGCGCCGACCGCCAACATCAACCCGGAGCGCAAGTTTCCCTCGATGTTCGAGCCGATCCACGGCTCGGCCTTCGACATCACCGGCAAGGGCATCGCCAACCCGATCGCGACGTTCTGGACCGCCTGCCAGATGCTGGAGCACCTCGGCGAGACGCCGGCCGCCGACCGGCTGATGCGCGCGGTGGAGCGGGTGACCGCCGACCCGAGCCTGCACACCCCCGACCTCGGCGGCACAGCGACGACCCGCCAGGTCACCGACGCCGTCATCGCCGCCATCCAGGGCGACAACGAGTAAGCGCAGCGCCGCGACCCCGAGCCCCGAGATCTCCTGCGGCGACGGCTCGCGGCCGCCGAGGCGAGGGCCGATCCCGCAATCGGCCTCGCCCGGGACCTGCCCGAGCCGCCCCGCAACCGCCCGCTCGTCGTCCGGGGGGCGAGGCCGCGGCGTCGATGGCACGCGCCGACGAGGCGGCGTGGCCGGATGAGATCTGCGGCGTCGTGGTCACGCGCCCCGGGCGCTGCCGCCGCGGCCTGCCGGCTCGGGGTGGTCGAACTCCATCCGGTGCCGGACGCGGCGGGCGACGCCGCGTCCGGCACATCCTCGACCTCGTCCTCTGCCGAATCTCCGGCGAGCAAGACAATGACTTCATCAGTGCCGGCGCTGGCACGGTCCGGGGCGGGTCCGGCAACGATTACCTGACGGGCGACGCCGGCAACGAACAAGTTTTCGGCCGGGACGACCGTTTCTTCGGGAGTGACGGCTACGACTACCTGTCGGGTGGCACGAGCAACGATACCCGTAATTACCCACGCCCGCGGCAGCGGTCTCAAGCCCTGATGGCCTTGAGGATAATGGCGAAGGTGTTCGCGCCCGAGAGGCGAGCGGTGTCGACGACCGTGCGCAGGTCCGCCTCACCCGCGACCGCCCACATGGCCCGGTAGCGGTTCGTCACTTTCCGCTGCACCACCGCCGGGCGCAGGGCGCGCTCGCAGGCATTGTTGGTGACCGCCACGCGGCCAGGATGGTCGAGGAAGACCAGGAGCTGATCGCGGGCTCACCCGATCTTGGCTTGCAGAGCGCAGGTCAGATCGCACCGGCTCGGGGCGGACAGGATGTCGGTTACCTGCCGTTCCAAGGCCCGCCGCTTGGCCGAAAGCGTCGAGGCGGCCAAGTCGCTGACGCGCTCGGCCAGGCTGAACACCGACCCGAGCCACAGCTGCAGGCGCAGCGGCACGGGATCCTCGCTGACCTCGACCGCGTAGGCGACGTCGCGCGCCAGATGCGCCAGGCAGGTCTGGTGCTGCACACCGTGGCCCTGCTGGGCGGTATAGCGGTCCGACAGCCACACCGCGGGGCCGGTGCCCGTCCATCATCGCGTGCACGACGCTAGGATGTTTGGTCCCGCTGTTTGGTGGTACGGCTGATGCCGCCTGGAGGGACGCGTCATGGGACAGGTTCTCCACGGCAGCGCCACAACGACTGAGACGGTCCGTCGGGCAATCCAAGCTCGTCAAGAGAGCGTAAGGGCCGCCGCCAGGCGCTACGGCATCAGCCCACGACGGTGCAGAAGTGGCGCTCCCGCCAGACCAGCACGGATGCGCGGATGGGACCGAAGGAGCCTCGCTCTAGCGTGCTCAGTCTGGAGGACGAGGCGGTCATCGTCGCTTTCCGACGGCATACCCTGTTGCCGCTGGACGACTGCCTCTACGCGCTGCAACCGAGCCTGCCGCATCTGACCCGCTCGTCGCTGCATCGCTGCCTGCAGCGTCACGGCATCAGCCGTCTGCCGGATGTTGATGGCGACAAGCCAAAGCGCTCACGCTTCAAGGCCTACCTAATCGGCGACTTCCACATCGACACCGCACAGGTCAGCACGGAACAGGGCAAGCTGCACCTGTTCGTGGCCATCGACCGCACGAGTAAGTTCGCCTTCGTTCAACTGCATGAGAAAGCGACATAACGGATCGCGGCAGCCTTTGTAGACGAGCTAGTCGCCGCCGTGCCGTACACGATCCACACGGTGCTGACTGACAACGGCATCCGGTTCGCCGACAACCATCCGGTGGACGAGGAAGAGGCGAAGGCGGCTGCCTATTGGGCAGAGCGCGACGAGCCGCGCATCTACCGCTGGCCCGCGTTCGATTGGGCGTGCGAGCAGACCAAGAGCGAGCATCACCTGACCAGGCCGCGCTGCCCGTGGACAAACGGTCAAGTCGAGAGGATGAACCGCACCATCAAGGACGCCACGGTCAAGCGCTACCATTACGCCAGCCACGACGAGCTCCGGCTGCACCTGCACCTGTTCGTAGACGCTTACAACTACGGACGCCGGCTCAAGACCCTGCGCGGCCTCACGCCCTACGAGTTCATCTGCCAGACCTGGACGAAAGAACCCGAACGCCTCAGGCTCGATCCGTCACACCACATGCCGGAACCGAACATCATCTAGTTGCAATATGTCCTAGGTCAGCAGCATCACCAAGACCATTCCCCAGATCGTCAAGAACGTGTTGCTGACCGCATAGGTGACCGTATAGCCGAGGCCGGGAATCTGGCTCTTGGCCCGGTCAGTGACCATCCCGAGCGAGGCCGTCGTGGTGCGCGCGCCCGACACCGCGCCGAGCACGATGGCGTCGTCGAAGCGGAACAGGTACTTTCCGGCATACATGGCGAGGATCAGCGGCAGCGTGGTCGCGAAGATGCCCCACAGGAAGATGCCGAAGCCGAGCTGCTGCAACCCGGCAACGAATTTCGGGCCGGAGGAGATGCCGACGATCGCGATGAACACGTTCAGGCCGACCGAGTTCATGAACCACACGGTCGAGGACGGGATCCGCCCGAACGTCGGGTGGACCGACCGCAGCCAGCCGAAGAAGAGGCCCGAGATCAAGGCGCCTCCGGATGTCGAGAGAGTCAGCGGCACGCCGCCGATGGTGTAGACGATCGCACCCAGCAGAGCGCCGATCGCGATGGCGCCGCCGATGAACATCACGTCGGCCACGTCGGTCGCCCGGTCGGGGTAGCCGATCGCCTTCGTGGCCGCGCTCACGTCCTGATTGCGGCCGACGAGCGTGAGAATGTCACCGCGATTGACCTTCGTGCTCGGCAGGATGGGGATGTCGATCGCGGTGGCTCCCCGCGTGATCTTCCGCAGGAAGACGCCCCGCGCCCACGGGCTCTGCGCAAGGTCCGCGAGCGACTTCCCATCGGCGTCCTTGCTCGTCACGTAGACGTCGAGGCCCTCGATCGGCACCGCCAGCAACTCCCTGTCGTCGACCTCCTCGGCCGCGGTGCCGATCAGGCCGACGAGGACCTCGCGTCGTCCGGCCACCGCAACCACGTCTCCCGACTGGATGACGGTATCGGCGGTGACGTCCATGACGTCCGTGCCGCGGCGAAGGCGTTCGATGTAGATCCGCTGCTCCGGCAGCATCCGCTCCGCGTCCGCGGCCGTCTTGCCGACGATGATGCCGTCCTGCCGCACGCGGTAGGCCCGCAGGTCGAACTGATGCCAGGCGGTTCCGGGGCCGCCCGCGACCTTCGTGCCGCCACGCTTCTCCTCGTATCGCTTGCAGGCCGCCTCGAGGTCGATGCCCAGGAGGGCCGGGCCGAGGAGAGCGATGATCACGGCGGACCCCAACGTGCCGAAGATGTAGGTGATGGCGTAGGCGACCGGCATCGCATCGAGGAAAGCCTTGGCCTGCTCGCCGGGAATCGGCAGCCTGTTGATCGCGTCGGTCGCGAGCCCCATGGACGCCGAGATCGTCTGCGACCCGGCATAGAGCCCGGCCGCGGAGCCGACATCGTAGCCTCCGAACCTCGCTGCGAGGTAACCGCCTGCCAGGCAGAACACGCAGACGACGACGGCGAAGAGGGCCTGCGGAAGGCCGTCCTTCGCGACGCCCCGGACGAATTGCGGTCCGACCGCGTAGCCGATCGCGAACAGGAACATCAGGAAGAAGAACGGCTTGAGCGGACCGCTCACGCTGATGCCGATCTGGCCAATGATCACGGCAGCGATGAGCGTCGCCGTGACGGCACCGATGCCCAGGCCCTTGTAGGTGAAGGATCCGAAGTAGTAGCCAAACGCCAGCGAGATGAAGATGGCGATCTCGGGATATTGCCGGAGCGTGTCTGCGAACCACTCGAACATGAGATCACCCTCCTGTCAGCTTCACTCTGTCCAGCTAGTCGCGCCTCGTCCGAGCATCATGCCGCCGTCCAGAGCACCCGCTGCCGGGCGGCTGCCAATCCGACGCATGATGCAAGCACATGAGGCTCGGCGGAGTTCGTCCGGGCGGCTCTGCTCAGGCCGCTCGCGAGGTCTTGTTCGCTGCTGCGGGCGATTTCGCCTTGCGCTTCGCCGCGATCGCATCCGGCTTGAGCAGCTTGAGCCCTCGCGTCTTCTCGTATCCGTGGATCTCCTTCACGTCGAGCTTGCGCATGAAGTCGACCGTCTCCTGCGTCAGCACCTGGCCCGGCACCATGATCGGGAAGCCGGGCGGATAGGGAATGACGAAGTTGGCCGACACCATCTCCGGTCCCTCGCGCAGCCGCCGGTCGCAGTCCGGACCGAACAGCGGCACGTACTCGCACAGCGACGGGTCGTAGGCGCTGAAGAAGGCCGAGCGGATATCGCCCTCGGGCGTGCTGTCGCCGGAGCCTTCGCGGAAGCTCTGGTGGAAGCGGCTGAAGTTCGGCAGGTCCGGCACGTCGGTCATCAGCGATTTCACCCGCGCGCCGAAGGCGGCGCGCTCGGCGTCTCCGCCGGTGGTCAGGCGGTTCTCGATGTCACGGGCGATCTCCACGAGAACGCGGATCAGGTGAGCGACGTCGCTGCGCGTATTGTTGATGTTCGATTGCAGCAGCACGCTGTTTCGCGACGTCTTGTTGAGCTGGATGCCGTATCGGCTCGCCAGCAGGCCCTTGAATTGCGTGCCGTCGAAGCCCGCCGTGCCGCAAACGAGCGTCATGCGCGTGGGATCGAGGTAGAATTCATCCTCGCGCATCGCGCGCACGACGTCGCCCCAGGTCGCGTCCGGATCGAGATAGTCCTTGAAGCCGGACTGGCGGTACTCGGCCGGGATCATGCGCTCGGCACCGAGGACGTTGAAGTAGCGCGACACCAGCGGGTGCGTGTTGACCGCCTGCCGGATCCTGAGCGCGATCTCGATCGCGTTCATGACCAGCCCGTAGCCCTCGAGCTCCATCTGGCGCCGGGCGACGTCGAGGCTCGCGATGAGCTGCTGGTTGGGGCTGGTGGAGGCGTGCGTGAACACCGCCTCCCGGAACTGCGCCTCCACGGTGTGGAAGTCGACGTCCTTGACCAGGAGCATGGAGCCCTGCCGGATCGCCGACATCGACTTGTGCGTCGAGTTCGTCTGGTAGACGCGAAGCCGCACCTGGCGTGGATCGGGGATCAGACGCGTTGCCAGCAGCGCCTTGTCCGAAGGCTGGCTTCCCAGGTCACGCTGCTGCGCCTCGTAGGCGTCGAGCGAGGCCGGATCCCGCAACCATGCGGCGATCTCGGCCGCCGCTCCCATCGCCGTGCGAGGACGAAGGAAGGGTGAGAACCGGGCGAAACCGGACCAGGCCTCGTCCCACAGGAAGATCAGATCCGGCTTGATCGCGAGGCATTCCTCCATCACGCGGCGCACGTTGTACATGTGCCCGTCGAAGGTGCAGTTGGTCAGGTCGAGCAGCTTCAGACGCTCCAAGCGGCCGTCGGCGCGCAGGGCAAGCATCGCCCGCTTGATCGTGGTCAGCGGAACCGCTCCGTACATCGAGTATTCCGTCATCGGGAATGCCTCGACGTAGATGGGCTGCACGCCGGACAGCACCATGCCGTAATGGTGCGACTTGTGGCAGTTGCGGTCGACGATGGCGATATCGTCGGGCCCGAGCAGGGCCTGGACGGCCATCTTGTTCGACGTCGAGGTGCCGTTGGTCACGAAGAACACGTGGTCCGCACCGAAGGCGCGCGCCGCCATGTCCTGCGCCCGCTTGATGGTGCCGGTCGGCTCGAGAAGGCTGTCCAGGCCGCCCGTCGTCGCGCTGCTCTCGGCGAGGAACAGGTTGATGCCGTAGAACGCGCCCATGTCGCGGATCCAGTCGGATTTGAACACCGACTTGCCGCGCGCGATCGGCAGCGCATGGAAGGTGCCGATGGGCCGTCGCGCGTACCGCTTCAGGTTGTCGAAGAACGGTGTCTCGTACCGGTCCTGCACGCCCTCCAGGATCGACAGGTGGATCTCGAGCGGCTCCTCGACGGCATAGAAGACCCGGCGCACGCAATCCGCGGCGGGTGCGCTTGCCAGTTCCTCCACCCGGCGCTCCGAGAGGATGAAGATGTCGAGTTCCGGCCGGATCCGCTTCAGGGCGGCGGCGAGCCGCAGGGCGGAGGTGCTGCGGTCATCCTCCACGCCCAGCGTGCGCAGCATCTCCCGCAGCACGGGCGCATCGTAGCGCGACCGGAACGTGAAGCCCTCCGGCACGACCACCGAGATGATGGACGGATTGATCACGGCGGCGCAGAACGCATCCTCGAACGAGCCGACGAAGACCGGCTCGTACACGAAGGCATCCTCGGGCCGGCGAAGCCGACGCAACTCCTCGGCGAGCGCCGGCCACCGCGAGGCCGGCTGAGCCGTGACGAACAGGACCTCGAAGTAGGGGCGGTGCTGGTCGGCATCGCCGAGGCCGGGCGGCAACACGTCGCCGACTTCGTCCAGCGCCAATTCGGCCCGCGGATCCCACTCCGCGGCCCGCTCGCGGTAGGACCGCGTGAGCAGGGCATTGGAAATCCGGAGCGCCATGCGGGCCGCGCCGCCCGCATCGTCGTGCGCGATCAGGTCGCGGAGTGCCGCCAGGAGCTTCGGTCCCGGATAGGCGTGGAACCCCTCGACGGCCTCCATGGCCTGGACGGCGGTTTCAAGGTCGACCCGCTGCTTGGTCCCGGCCCGCCACGCGTCCGCGGCGACGGCGATATCGCGCCATTGATCGAGCCGAGCAGAGTGCATGAGCAAGAACTGATCGATGTGTTGCGCAGGTGATGTCGCACACTCGTCGACCGGTTGCGGGCGGAGCCTCCTCGAGGACCGGTCGCTCGTCCGCAGATTGGACGGCATGTGCGGTCGGTCTGCCTTCGACATCGGGGTAACCCTCCGTTGGTCCCGCCAGCGCAGGCTCTGATCTTGCGAAGGATCTCTCGTTGAGCGATGTAAGTTAAAACCGCTCTCGCCCCGAAGTGCTTGACCCAACAGGACACCGGACGGCTGCTTCAGCTCGAAAGCCCGCGCAATGAAATCATTGGATTCGCGCTCCTTTTCCGAACCTGCGAGGATCCAAGCCCCAGCAAATAGAGGCTGCTCCGATGCGAAATTCTTTGAAATCTCCAGAGAGCTGGATCGTCGCCAAGGGCGGCACTTCCCGACGGTCCTCTCGCGCCTGCCCCTGAGACGTTGCCAGTCAACAACCCTTGCTCTTGATCGTCGAGAGGCCGCACGGGTTCAGGTGCTCTCGATCGGTCAAGCGCGGCGCTTCTCTTGATCGGGTACATTCCTCGGGACGGAATGCCATCCCGGGAGTGCATCGCTCTCACTCCGCGGAGACGTTCAGATGGCAGGATCCGAACGATCGATGTCGGCGTTGGCGACGGGGTTCCGCTCCGACGCGGTGGCAGGGGCCACGGCCGCGGCGGTCGTCCTGCCCAAGGCCATGGCCTACGCGACGGTGGCCGGACTGCCGGTGGCGGTCGGCCTCTACACCGCCTTCGTGCCCGCCCTCATCTACGGCGCGCTGGGCTCGTCCCGGGTTCTCAGCGTGAGCTCGACGACCACGCTGGCGATCCTGACCGGCGCCGAACTCAGCATCGCGGTCCCTGATGGCGATCCAGCGAGAACCGCCGCAGCCTGCGCGACCCTCACGGTTCTCGTCGGTGCGCTGCTCGTCGCGGCGCGGCTCCTCAACCTCGGCATCGTCGCCAACTTCATCTCGGTGCCGGTGCTCACAGGTTTCAAGGCCGGCATCGGTCTCGTGATCCTGCTCGACCAGGCTCCCAAGCTCCTCGGGCTCCACATCGTCAAGCAGTCGTTCTTCGCCGACGCCGTGAGCCTCGTTCGACACCTCTCCGAGACATCGGTGCCGACCCTGACCGTCGCGGGGATCACGCTGGCCGCACTTGTCGGCATGGAGCACCTCAAGCCTCACTCGCCGGCGCCCCTGGTGACGGTCGCGGGCGCGATCGCGGCGTCCTGGCTCTTCGACTTCGGTGCCCGGGGCATCCCGATCGTCGGCCCGATCCCGCAGGGACCTCCCGGACTGTCCCTGCCCGATCCGGCACTCGTCCAGGTGCTTCTTCCAGGAGCGGTCGGCATTGCCCTGATGAGCTTCGCGGAGAGCATCGCTGCGGCGCGCGCGTTCGTGGCCGCATCCGATCCGCCCATCGATGCCAATCGCGAGCTCGTCGCGACCGGGGCGGCGAATCTGGGCGGAGCGCTCCTCGGCTCGATGCCGGCCGGCGGCGGGACGTCGCAGACGGGCGTCGTCCGGGCCGCCGGGGGCCGGACGCAGACGGCCTCGCTCGTCGCTGCGGCGGCGGCGCTCGCCACGATGCTGGTGCTGGCGCCGGTCCTGAGCCTCCTCCCGCATGCGACCCTGGCGGCCGTCGTCGTCGTGTACTCCGTCGGTCTCATTCAGCCGGGGGAGTTCACGGCCATCCTCAAGGTACGCCAGATGGAATTCCGCTGGGCCATCATGGCGGCCATCGGGGTGCTCGTCTTCGGCACGCTCCAGGGCATCGTCATCGCGGTCGCCCTCTCGCTGGTCGGCCTTGCCCTTCAGACCGCACGCCCGACGGTCGCCGTGATCGGACGCAAGCGCGGCATGGACGTCCTGCGCCCCTTGTCACCCGCGCATCCCGACGATGAGACGCTTGACGGACTTCTGATCATCCGTCCAGTAGGGCGACTCTATTTTGCGAACGCACAGAATGTCGGCGACAAGATCAGGTTGCTCATCGCGGAGCACGAACCTCGCGTGGTCACCCTCGATTTCAGCCGCGTTCCGGACATCGAGTATTCGGCCTTGAAGATGCTTCAGGAGGGCGTGAGGCGGACCAACGTGACGGTCTGGCTCGCGGGCTTGAATCCCGGCGTGCTCGACATGGTGAGACGCGCCGGCCTCGATGAAGAGCTCGGCCCGGATCGCCTGCTGTTCAATGCGCGCATGGCGATTCGGCGATACAAGGACATGCAGGAAAACCCCGCACCCGATTAGAGCAGGCCCTGCCGGACGAGCGGCGCACGTGGCAGGCTCACCCTCTGCGCGAAGCGACACCGACCCCGCTGCGCCTTCCTTCGGCCCAGGACTCGCGGCCCAGGACGCGCGGCCCAGGACTCGCTTTCGCGACGCCGTCCGTCCGACCAAGCGGCCATCCCGAGCGGTGCGAGTTTCACTCGCACGCAGCCCTCATTCCGCGGCGTCCGCACGAACCTACCGAAATTTAAATGACACTCGGAACCCATGACGGCTGCGGGCGACTTAGCGTGCCATGCACGGTCCGAGCGTCCGCTCCGACGCAGCATCCAGGCATGGCAGCATGACCGACCCTTCCACGATCGGCGATCTCTACAAGCGCAAGCGCATCACCGACGAGCAGATTGATGAGGCCGTGACGAGCTACCTGAACGACCCGACGCCCGGCCTGCGCCCGCTTGCTCAGGGGGTCGCGGTCGATGTCGGCGCGATCATGCAGGCCACCCCTCACGCCCGCGAGGTGCTGGCCATGCGGGACGCGACCGAAGCTCAGATGCACATGGCTGTGAGGACGGCGATCCTGCTCGCCGCGCCCATCCGGACCGTGGATGCGGTAGCCGTGCAGGACGGACCGGCCTCCGCGACCGGGAGACGCCATCGGTCTCGCCGCGTCCGGCGAGCGGGCCCGGATGAGACCATTGTCCACGAGAAGTAAGCCTCGCCCCCCGGTGAGGAGACGGGCACGCCAGCTGCTGCGGCCGGATCCGGCCCGGACCCGTCCATCGCCACATCACCTTGCGACCACGGGAGCCAGCCCCGACCACGTGGCAATCGGGCAATGCGTCAGATCCCTGATCTCGCTGATTGTCTTGATGAATCGGCATCCCCTTCGTCGCATCGAGGTCTCGGTTCGACCGTCGTCACGAAAGCCGCGGTCCGTGGCTCGCCGACGCAGGGCGCCCAGAGGGCAAGCTTGGCATGACAAAAAAAATCGATAACAATCTTGTGGAGCAACACCTTTATCGGACTACTGTTATGTCCCTGGCCCGCGTATTGATGGGGTGCTATTTTCTGGTATGCTTGGCCTGATGGTCGGATGAACAATGGAGGCAGAAACATGCCCTCCGATGTGTCGTCGAGCTGCCATGGAGGTGGCCATAAAAAGCCTCGCAGTAAAATTTTACCACAAATCACACGATCTTTCTCGATCCGGTCTATTCCATATAATTTTGTTAATGTCTATTCTATTCAGACCGTCTGTGATATTCTGGTGGAAATGGGAATAGATCCGGATGAAATACTCGAAAGGGCCGGCACCGACATGCAGATGTTGGACGCGGCCGAGACCGTTTCATTCGCGATGTTGGGCCGCCTGACCGCACTGGCCGCCGATCAGGCGCGGTGCGCCCATTTCGGTCTCCTCGTCGGTCAGCGCACCACCCTCGCCTCGCTTGGTCTGCTCGGAACGCTGATGCGCCACTCCGAGACGGTCGGCGACGCCTTGCAGGCTCTCGCGACCCATCACGATCTCCTGAACCGCGGTGCCATGATCGAGCTGGCGGTCGACGGTGCCGTCGCGACGGTGAGCTACGCTCCTTACGAGCCCGAGACCGAGGGCGTCGCGCTCCACTGCGAGCGAGCCGTCGCGGCCCTGACCAACGCCCTGCGCTCGCTGTGCGGCGCGACCTGGGACCCCGACGAGGTGCTGCTGCCGCGTCTCGCTCCGCCCGATTCGGCACCCTATACGGGCTTCTTCCGGGCCCCGGTTCGCTTCGCACAAGAGTTCGCGGCCCTTGTCTTCCCGGCCCGGCTCCTGAGACGATCCATCGAGGGCGCCAACCCGCTCATCCGCGCGAGCGTGGAGCGCCGAATCCGGCAATTCGAGTCCATCGTCCCGTCCGACGTCTCGGACGAGGTCCGGCGGAGCGTGCGCTCGAGGATCGTTCAGAAGCGCATCGAGAAGGATCAGGTCGCGCAGGCGTTGGCGATTCACCAGCGCACGTTGGGCCGCCGGCTGAAGGCCGAAGGGACGACGTTCCGCTGCATCGCGAACCAGACCCGGCTCGGCATCGCCAAGCAACTGCTTGCCGACACCAAGATGGGTTTGGCGCAGATCTCGTCCGTGCTGGAATTCTCGGAACCGGCCGCCTTCACGCACGCCTTCCGGCGCTGGACCGGGATGACGCCGAGCGCGTGGCGCAAGGAACAATGGGCGAAGTAGCGGCCACGCAGGGTGCGATGGCCGGTGATGCGAGCTGTTGGAGAAGGCCGCCATGAGCCTCGCAGGTTTCGTTCGTGCCGCCGGGCTCGCTCTCGGCCTCGCGGCGTCGGCAGCCGAGGCCGGACTCTCGGACTATCAGGGCGCATGGCTGCTGAGCGGGCGCGGCTGTGCGGAGGTGTATTCGTCGTCCGGCAAAGGCACGGCGTTCAAGACACCGCTCGACATCTTCGCCCCGGCTTTCGTGATCTCCGGCAAGCAGCTGAGAACTCCGATGGCATCGTGCCGGATCCGGTCGATCCGGCCGGTGGGCGACCGCCAGCGCCTCGTTCTCGACTGTGCGAACGGGGTCGCGGCCAACGACGTCACGGTTCTCCTAGCGACCGCGCCGAACGGGGCCTTGAGACGCTACTACAGCGATCAGGATCCGACCGGGGTCGATTATCAGCGCTGCGCGAAGTGATCGCCCCGCGCGGGCCGGTGAGGGGCCTGCGCCCGCCATCATGCGGCACGGTCTGACTGCGGAGCGCTGTCCTGCACGATCAAGCCTCCGGCGGCCGTTCGGGTGATGAAGGATCATGGCGGGGCAGTCGAGGTGGCATGGCTGACGGCGCTCGGTTCGACGCGCGGCCGCCACCAGGCGGCCCGCTCAGCATCCTCCGGCATCACCATCGCCGGAGACATAAGGAGTCCTCGTCATGCGCATTACGATCGCTGCGCTGGCTGTCGCCGCCGCGGGACTGGCCTCGCCATCCGCCCAGGCCCAGTCGGTTGGGTACGCTCCAGCGCCGAGCCTCCTCGTGCACAGCAACTATTGCGGCCTGGGAAACCGGGCGCCGCTCCCGCCGGTCGATGCGCTCGATGCGGCCTGCGCACGCCACGACGCCTGCACGCCCGTCGGCGGTCTGCCGTCGCGCCGCTGCAACCTGCGTCTGTTCCGGGAGGCGGACCTGATCTCGCGCGATCCGCACCAGCCCGACAGCGTGAAGACCGCGGCGGGCTTCATCGCCTTCAGCGCCTCGACGATGCCCTTCGATCCCGCGCCGCAGCCCATGGCGGTCAGCATTCCGGTATGGGCCGATCCCCACGTCTACCGGCCCGTGCGGGCCGCATACGCCTATTAGGGCGGGATCCGGCACTGGAAACGCAGGTCGCGGGGATGCCGCAGAAGGGAGAAGCACACCCCATGAAGATCCTCCTCCTCGCCATAGGGCTGCTCGCAAGCCTGACCGTCTTCATCCCGACCGACGCGGAGGCCGTCGTCTGCGCTCGAGGCGTCTACAGGGCCGGCTGCGTCGGGCCACGCGGAGCGGTGGGCGTCCGCCGCGGCGTCTACGGGGCACGCGCCGTTCGCGTGCGGCGATACTGAGGCGGACCGTCTCAGGCGGGTCGGGGAACGGACGGAGCGGGCGGAGCCCGACGGGACGGCATCGTCGGCATCGATCTTTCGACATCAGGTCGGTTGGCTAACGTGACCGCCAGGCACGCCGGAGATTGACGCCGCGGTGGGGGCGCACGCGAAGGTGCGGGACGATGAGCCTTTCGAAGGCATGCGAGACTTGCTCGGTCTCCTCGCCGCACCGCTCGGCCCGCTCCTGCGGCAGATACCCCTTGGCGACGATGTCGCCATAGCGGTGCGGGTTCCACCCATAGGCCAGGCAGACGAGGTTGTAGAACCGCTGCCACGACAGGCCGTGCACATCGGCGAACCTGCCCTTCTCCATCGGCTCCTGTCGGCCGAGCGTCGCGAAGAAGTATCCGCTCCCGTTCACGACGGCCCGCGCCCGGGCTGGCGCGAGTTGCAGCAGGATGAGAGAGGCAAGCTGATCAGCTGCGTCCTCCTCGCGCCCGAAGATCGGAACGCGCAGCAGGTGGAACAGCGCGTGACTGGTCTCATGCAGCAGGATCTGCGCGACCGGCCCGCGGATCGCCTGATCTCGCGTGACTCCGGCGGGAGACCTCGTGCGCGGTGCAAGGTTCACGATGGCCGCAACCATCTCGTAGCACATCGTGACCGAGTAGCTTTCGGGGTCGTACCATGCATTCGGCTCGCCGCCGCACCCCTTCATCCGGAATGTGAGGCGATGAGGAAGGCGAACGAGGCGGATCACCTCGCCCAACCGCTCCAGAACGCGCTGCCGCTGCAGCATCCGGTAGATCTCGCGATGGGCCGGGTCGCTTGGCGGCACGTAGCTCACGGCGATGCGCGCACGCGCAGACCTCGCGGACGAGGCATACGTCGGGACGCACGTCATCAGGACGGTTGCCGTCAGCATGAGTGCGCGGAGTGCCTCGCCATGGATGCGCGGTATCGAGCCACGCTCGTGCCCGTGGCTCGCCTGGCGCGAGCCTCGCCGCCACACCTGGCCCACCGTGACCTCCAGAGGGAGCGCGCCCCGCGCAGCGTCCACGATGCGCCCGATCGAGCCAGCCTGATCGGCTCGTGGGCGCGCCGAGCCCAGGCCACGCGATGCCACGTTGCAATGCACGCTGAATATATCCAGTACTGCACATATCATCGCGCTGTGCAAGATTTACCGCAATGACCTCCCGCTAATCCTCACGAATTCGCAGCGATCCGTGTCCCGTTCGATCAAGCGCGTCACTGGCCACACCTTAGACATTCTGGGAACGCTGCCTTCGCTGTGCCGCAGGACCGTGAGGCGATCTGGCGTGCGTTGAAATACGGCTGCCGACGTTCAGCATTCGTCTTCCAGGGACGTATCCTCGATCGAGCGGCCATGCAGGGAGAGACGCCATGGCCTACGGGCTCGTCAGAACGCGTCACGCCGATCCTGAGCCGGTGACCTTCCCGTTGCTCACGATCGGGTCGAGACGGCTCTCAGGACCATGCCTCCGACCTGAGCAGACCGAGACATCCTTCGGCGAGACACCGGTCGCATCGATCCCGATCAACTCCGCCGTCACCCGCATCCTCGGCATGATCGGGTCGGCGATCATCGTGGTGCAGACCGGGACCGCCACGATGCTGGTGTCGTCGGGAGGACCGAGAACCCGGCTCTCGGCGACGAGACACCCTCTGCCGTCGCCAGCACCGTGCCCATCCTCGGCTTCACGGTGATCGTGCTCCGGGTGTCAGGAAGAATTCGGCCATTCGGGAGGACACTCATGACTGAGGTGCTGAACCTGAAGAATTTCGAGTCGCTCAGCCCGTTCGAAATCAAGGACGAATTGATCAAGCTCGCCAAGGAAACCTCCAGGCGGACGCAGTCGGCGTTCCTCAACGCGGGGCGCGGCAACCCGAACTGGGTCGCGACGACGCCGCGCGAGGCGTTCTTCCTGCTTGGCCAATTCGCCATGCGCGAGAGCCAGCGCGTGATGAGCCACCCCGCGGGGCTCGGTGGCATGCCGCAGGCGGCCGGGATCGCCGGCCGGCTCGACGCGTGGCTGGAGCGGCAGGCCGATCAGCCCGGCGCCGCCTTCCTGGCCGCCATGGTGCCTTACGCCGTGAGGACGTTCGGATTCGATCAGGACGCCTTCGTGCATGAACTCGTCGACTCGATCGTCGGCGACAACTACCCCGTGCCCGACCGCATGCTCGTCCACAACGAACGGATCGTGCACGAATACCTGATGTGGGCGATGTGCGGGGGGCGCAAGCCGGAGGGCCGGTTCGACCTCTACGCGGTCGAGGGCGGCACGGCGGCGATGTGCTACCTGTTCAAGTCGCTGAAGGCCAACCGGCTGCTGCGACCGGGCGACACCATCGCGCTCGGCACGCCGATCTTCACGCCCTATCTCGAGATGACGCACCTCGAAGATTACGCCCTCGACGTCGTCCACATCAAGGCGCCGCAGGAGAACAAATTCCAGTACACCGACGAGGAGATCGATAAGCTGCTCGACCCCAAGGTCAAGGCCTTCTTCGTGGTCAATCCCGGCAATCCGACAGGGATGGCCATGAGCCCGGAGACGATCGCCAAGATCACCAAGCTGGTGAAGAGCAAGCGCCCCGACCTCATGATCCTCACCGACGACGTCTACGGCACCTTCGTGCACGATTTCCGGTCGCTGATGGCCGAGTTGCCGCACAACACCATCGGTGTCTACTCCTTCTCGAAGTATTTCGGCTGCACCGGCTGGCGTCTCGGGACGATCGCGATTCACGAGGACAACATCTTCGACCGGATGATCGCGGCGCTGCCGGCCGACGTGATGGCGGACCTCGACAAACGGTACGGACCGCTGACGCTGGAGCCGCGCAAGCTCAAGTTCATCGACCGCATCGTGGCCGACAGCCGCGACATCGCGCTCAACCACACCGCCGGCCTGTCCCTGCCGCAGCAGGTGATGATGAGCCTGTTCTCGCTCGCCGAGCTGATGGACGACAAGAAGGCCTACCAGGACGCCTGCATGGAGATCGTCAACCGCCGCGTCTGGTCGATGATCGAGGGCCTCGGGCTGCAGCTCACGCCGAATCCGAACTTCGATGCCTATTACGGCCTGATCGACTTCGAGTTCTGGGCGCGCAAGAACATCGGCGAGGAGGCGGTTGAATACCTGAAGCGCAACGTTCACCCGCTCGATCTCGCGTTCCGGCTCGCCGAGGTGCACGGGATCGTGCTGCTCAATGGCGGGGGGTTCGAGGCGCCGAACTGGTCCCTGCGGGTCTCCCTCGCCAACCTCCCCGATGAGGTCTACGCCGATATCGGCCGGGGCGTGCGGGCCGTGGCTCGCGGTTACCGGGACGCCCACGAGGCGGCGAGGCGGGCCGCCGGGGCGGAGGCGACGCAGCAGGTCGAGCCGGTACCGGCCGAGTGAGACCGGCTCCATCGAGGCGACGCGAATGGGCACCATCGACGACCCGGTCGCCGCGACGGGGCTCCGCCCGGTCCCTTGCGCGGGATTCCTCCCGCGCATGCTCCTGGCGGGACTGCTGGTCCTGGCGGCGCAATCCACGGCGGCACGGACGCTCTACGTCACTCCTGAGGGGGGCGGTCCGGGATACGGCGCGGACGGGCGCTTGGTCGCCCGCTTTACCGTCGCGTTCTCGACGGATGCCGTGCGAGGATTGCAGCCGGGCGATGTCGTGCAACTCCTCGCCGACAGCCCGGCACCGGACGCGGTGACCCGCTATTTCCGGCGTGTCGTGCTCTCCGGACCGGACAAGCGGGATGCGCCGCCGATCCTCGTCCGGGGGCTCGGCCCGCGCACACGGATGGTCGGGCGGACGATCGACGAGATCCGTGGCTGCCCGATGCCCGAGGACGACATCGAGCAGCCCTGCGGCGACCTCACGACGGCGCTCGCCGTCCCGCCGTCGCCGGATCTCCTCCGTGCGCTGACCGTGGCGGCCGCGGAATCGATAGGGGAGCGGGTAGGAGAGCGGGATCGCAGCCGCCGCACACGGCTCGCCGTTCCGATCGGGCGGGCGGGACGGCTCGCCGACGCGGCCTGCCTCGACATCGACCGCGTGGATGGCCTCACGATCGAGGATCTCACTTTCGAGGGATGCTGGCTCGCGGCCGTGCGGGCGATCGGCAGCCGGCGCGTCACACTGCGCCGCTCCCTGGTCGTCGGAAGCAGCTACGGCCTCGCGGCGCGCGGCAGCCAAGACCGTCCCGCCGACACGCTCACGGTCGAGGACGTCACTTGGGTGCAGGACGCGAGCGGCTACGACCAGACCGCCCTCACCCGGGAGGGGCCGTTCCGCTGCCACGACGGCCGGGTCAGCGCGCTCGGCTGCGCGGGCCTGATCTGGCGCAGCATCCCGTGGGGCGCGACCCATCACGGCGCCTACGATCACTTCAACGGCGCGCTGCTCGGCGGCGCCGACGTGCGGGGACCGATCATCTTCCGCCGCAACACGGTGCTGTCAGCCTATAACGGCCTCCGGCTGAAGGCGGCCTCCTGCGAGGATCTCAAGGCATCGGCCCTGTCCACGGCGAACTGCCCGTTCAATCAGGACGTCTGGATCTACGACAACCTGTTCGCCTTCGTGCGCGACAATCCGGTCGAGTTGGAGACCTGGGCGACCGACGTGCGCATCGCCCGCAACCGGATCGTGAATTCCCACGCGTGGTTCTCCTTCGACGACATGGGAGGCGGGCCGGTCTACGTCTACGGCAACCGCGGCTGGTTCGACGACCTGCCGGCAATCGACCGCCCGGGGCACCCCTCCCCCCTGCCGCCCTGCGCGC
>NZ_LABY01000011.1 GCF_001043975.1 Methylobacterium variabile | reverse complement strand
GGGATCGCGGCCGGGGTGGTGGCTGGCCTGGCGGCGGGGCCGGCGCTGGCCGCCGAGTGCGGGGCGCTCGCCAGCCTCAAGATCGAGGCGGTGAACCTCCACTCCGCCGCCGAGGTGCCGCCCTCCGGCGATCTGCCGGCCTATTGCCGGGTGCTCGGCACCGTGCGGCCGGCGATCAGCTTCGAGGTGCGGCTACCGCTCCAGAACTGGAACGGCAAGTACTACGGCACCGGCTGCGGCGGCTTCTGCGGCACCCTCGACTCGGACCGGCCGGGCTTCACCAACGCGATGAATCACGGCCTGCGCCGGGGCTACGCCGCCTCGACGATGGATTCGGGCCACTGGGGTACCGGCTCGGTCGACGGTCGCTGGGCCGCCGGCGACCTCGTCGCCCGGATGGATTGGGGCCAGCGCGCGGTGACCGAGACCGCCCGGGCCGCCAAGGTGCTGGTGCGGGCCTTCTACGGCCGGCCGCAGGCGAAGGCCTACTTCGCCGGCTGCTCCACCGGCGGCCGCATGGCCGCCATGGAGGCGCTGAAGTACCCGAAGGACTTCGACGGGATCATCAGCGGCGCGCCCGCCCTCGACTATACCGGCCTCGTCGCCACGACCTTCGCCTGGGTGACGAAGGCCAATGCCGGAGCGGACGGCAAGCCGATCCTGACCACGCCGCGGATCAAGCTCGTGGCTGACGCGGTGGCGGCGGCCTGCGGGGGCGAGGATCGCCGCCTCGGCCTCGTCGCCGACCCGCGGCAATGCGGCTTCAAGCCGGCCTCCCTGCGCTGCACCGGGGCTCCTGCCGCCGAGTGCCTGAGCGAGGCCGAGGTCGGGGTGCTGGAGAAGTGGTACGCGGGCCCGACGGATGCCGGCGGCCGGGCGCTCTACCCGGGCGGCATCCCCCTCGGCTCCGAGGCGCACTGGCCGCGCTGGCTCACCGGCCTCGGCAACGCCCCGGCGATCCTGCCGCTCTTCGCCGGCGATTTCCTGCGCTACATGGCGTTCTGGCCCTCGCCCGGGTCGGCCTACCGGGTGACGGATTTCGACTTCTCCGCCGATCCGGGCCGGATGGCGCTGCAGGCTCAAACCTACAACGCCGCCACCTACGATCCGGCGGCCGGAACGGTGCGCCCCGCCGCCGACCTCGCGCCGTTCCGCGACGCCGGCGGCAAGCTCCTGATCTATCACGGCTGGGGTGATCCCCTGGTCACGCCGTTCATGACCGTCGCCTTCTACGAGGCGCTGGCGAAAGGGGCCGGAGGCCTCGATCCCCTGCGGGACACCGCGCGCCTGTTCATGGTGCCGGGCATGGACCATTGCGGCATCGGCACCGACGGTCCGGGCATCAGCGACACCGGCATCGATCCGCTGACGGCGCTGGAGCGCTGGGTCGAGGCCGGCGAGGCGCCGCGCGAGCTCGTGGCGACGAAGCGCGACGCCGGCGGGGCGGTGCTCTGGTCGCGGCCGGTCTGCGCCTACCCGCAGGTCGCCCGCGCGAGTGCCGACGGGACCGGCCTCACCTGCGCGGCGCCGTGACGAAGCGGCGCGAGGTCGGCCGACCCCGCGCCGCTACGCGTCCGGGACCGAGCGGCGGCCCTGGCTGTGGAGGCGCCGCTCGCGCGCCCCGCGCTCGGCGGCATCGGTGAGATGGGTGATGAGGGCGCCGGCGGTGCCGAGGGGGATCAGCAGGAAGATCGTGTCGCCGTCCGGCCCGTTCAGTTCGGCCGCCAGTGTATCGCCGCCGTCGATGGTGCTGACGGACGTGATGCTGGCGATCGAGAGAACCCGGGGTCGTGCGTCGTTGGTCATGCCTGCCACTCCTGCGGCACAGATGCCACGAAAGCGGCCGGGGGCAACTACTAACAGGGCGCACCCGAGAACAAGTCCGCCCGCCGGGGAGAGGCAGACGGCTTAGGCCGGTCGGCCGGCCGGGGATGGCGGGTGCGATCCGTCGCATTCGAGTGAACGGCTGAACCAATCGTTTCGGCGGTCGGGCGAGAACGGGCCTTCGAGGGCGGAGGCGCGTCGTGTCGTTCAGGAATCGACTCCGGTTCGAGCACCAGCTCGCCGCCCTGGTCGGCCTGCTCTGCCTCGCCCTGGTCGGGGCGACGGTGGGCGGGGCGGTGTGGCTCGAGCGGCAGAGCGCCCTTCAGCTGGCCGAGGCACGGCTCGTGCGCCTCGCCGCCGGCATGGCGGAGACCCTCGACGCGACCCTCAGCGAGCGCTTCCGCGAGATCCAGGTCGTCGCCGGCCTCGCGCCCCTGCGCGAGCACTGGATCGGTGATCCGTCGGTCACCCGCAGCGTCCTCGCCGCCATGCGGACGACGGCGCCGGACTACGCCTGGCTCGGCTTCGTCGCGCCGGACGGGCGGGTGAGGGTCGCCACCGACGGGATGCTCGAAGGCGTGGCGGTGTCCGGGCGGACCTGGTTCGAGACCGGGCTGGTGCGGCCCAATGTCGGCGACGTGCACGAGGCGCTGCTGCTGAACCGCCTCCTCGCCCATGGCGGCGCCGACCCGCTGCGCCTCATCGACCTCGCGGCGCCGGTGCGCGACGCCTCCGGCGGCGTCATCGGGGTTCTCGCCGGGCACCTGAGCTGGGACTGGGCCGCCCGCGTCCGCCGCCGGTTCCTCGACGAGGGACTGCCCGGCACCGACCTGTGGGTTCTCGACCGGCGCGGGCGGGTGATCCTCGGGCCGCATCTCGGCACCACGCCGTTCGGGCCGGCCCGGATCGGCGCCATGGTCGAGCAGGCGAGCGGCAGCTTCGCGGCCGCGATCGGAGGCGAGGCGCGGCTGGCGGGCTTCGCCTCGGCGGCGAAGGGCGGGCGGACCGACATCGCGGCGGGCGACCCCGGCCTCGGCTGGTTCGTGGTCGCGACCCGCTCGGAAGCGGCGGCCCTCGCTCCGGTTCAGCGCCCGGTTCAGGCGCTGATCGGCCTCGGTGGCACCGTGGCGCTGATCGGCATCGCCCTGGCCTGGTGCCTCGGTCGCCGCGCCGCGGCCCCGCTCCGGCGGATGACCGTTGCGGCGGACCGGATTGGCCGCGATGCCGAGGCCACCACGCTGCCGCGCCTCGACGGAGCCCTGGAGTTCGTGGCGCTCTCCGCGGCCCTGCGCTCGCTCCTGCGGCGCATCGGCACCGTCGAGCGGGAGCTTAGCGTTGCCGCCGCCCACTCGACCCGGGTCGCGGACTTCTACCGGCGCCAGATCGAGGATCTGCGCCAGGTCGCCGGCACCGACGCGCTCACCGGGCTCCTCAACCGGCGCGGCTTCGTGGGGCCGGCCGAGAACGCCTTCGCGCAGGCCCGGAGCGGCCGGTGCGGGGTCGCCGTGCTGGTCGCGGACATCGACCACTTCAAGCACGTCAACGACCAGCACGGCCACGATGCCGGCGATGCCGTGATCCGCCACGTCGGCGCCCTCCTGGCGGACGCGGTGAGGAGTTCCGACATCGTGGCCCGCTTCGGCGGCGAGGAGTTCGTGGTGCTGCTCGTCGGCCTCGGCGCGGCCGATGCGGCGCTCATTGCCGAGCGTCTCTGCGCCACGGTGCAGGCGGCGAGCATCGCCTGTGGCGGCCGCGCCATCACGGTCACGATCAGCATCGGGGTCGCGGCGGTCTCCCCGCGCGACCCGGACATCCAGGCGGCAATCGCCCGTGCCGACGCGGCCCTCTACGAGGCAAAGGCCCGGGGCCGCGACCGGGTCAGCCTCGCCGCGGCGATCGACGAGGTCGAGCGGGCGGCGTGAGGCCCGGGCTCATCCATGATCCAGGCGCACGGTCCGGCGCACGACGCCGAAGGCCGAGGTCAGGCTGCCATGGGTCACGAGGGCAGCCGGCCGCGCATCCGCCAGGGCATGTAGCGCTCCGCTTCATGCGGAACCGAACCGCGCCAAGCTCCGTTTCTACACCATCAGAGTATCTGTGGCGTAGAGGAGATAACGATGCTGAAAGGTGGACTGTTGTGGCTGATCGGGATTCCGCTTCCGATCATCCTGATTTTATTCTTCTTGGGTTATCTGCACTGACCGGATCGGCAGAGACTGTCGGCCGCGGCGCCGGATCGGTGTGAAGGCAGGTGCTTCTCTGCCTTCACGCGGCCGGCGAGCGGCCGAAGGCATGTTCGACTTGATCGACAGGGGGCGGCGTCCATCGCGCGCACCGCGCGACCGCCACATCGTGCCCCGTCGCCATGTGGCGTCCCGGACCCTCCCCCCGGGCCGCTCCTCAGCAAGGCCGCTCTTGCGCGGCGCTGTCACAACTTGGCAGACAGGCGCGACGGACGGCCCACCCGACGCACGGGCGCAGGGCTGCCGAACGACGCGGGGAGGAGACGGACATGGCGCATAACGGCACGGCGCAGGAACTCGCCGGCAAGGTCGCCTGGGTGACGGGCGCGGGCAGCGGCATCGGCGAGGCGGCGGCCCTGGCCCTCGCGGGAGCGGGTGCCCGGGTGGTGCTCACCGGGCGCCGGGAGGAGCCGCTGCGGGCGGTGGCCGACCGGATCGCCGCCGCCGGCGGGCAGGCCGAGATCGAGACCGGAGACGTCACCGACGCGGCCCGCATCAAGGCCATCGTCGCCAAGATCGCTGAGCGCTTCGGCCGGCTCGATGTGCTGGTGAGCAACGCCGGCAGCAACGTGCGCGAGCGGCGCTGGGACGCCCTGGCGCCGGAGGGGGCCCAGGCGGTGATCGAGGCCAACCTGTCGAGCGCCTTCTACGCCTCGCTCGCGGTGCTCCCGCTCATGCGCGAGCAGGGCGACGGCGTGCTGATCCACACCGCCTCCTGGGCCGGGCGCTACGTGAGCCCGGTGAGCGGCCCGGCCTACACGGCGGCCAAGCACGCCGTCGTGGCGATGAGCCACAGCATCAACATGGAGGAATGCGTCAACGGCATCCGCTCGACGGTCCTGTGCCCGGCGGAAGTCGCGACCCCGATCCTCGACAAGCGCCCGGTGCCGGTGAGCGACGAGGACCGGGCCCGCATGCTCCAGCCCGACGACATGGCGGCGCTGATCCTGTTCGTCGCGACGCGACCCAGGCACGTCTGCCTGAACGAGGTGGTGATCAGCCCGACCTGGAACCGCGGCTACGTCCCGGATGCCCGCCTGGGGTCGCGACTGGGGGCATGATCTCCGCGTGACCTCCGTTGTTGGAGGCTGCCGGCGCCTCACGCGCCGGCAGACGGGGCATGGGCCTCGGCCTGCCGCTGCAGCTCGCTCCGGTGGAGTCGGCTGAGCAGCATGAGCATGCGGCCCGGGAGAGCCGTGTCCTCGGCGGTGAGCGGCGCCGTCCAGCGCCAAGTGGTCGAATCCCGGAGGGCGGGTGAGTCCTGCCCGGGAGCCTGAGCCTGCCCGGCGGATCCCTCCGGCCGAACCTGCTCGCGAACTCGGGTACGCATCGCACGATCCTTCAACGGCCGGCTTCTGGCGACCGGCGCCGCAATGAACGCCGATTCGCCGTCCCGGTTCCCACGGTGCCGTCCTGATGCCGCGTGGGCGTGACGGGGCGGTGACGGCGGCCGGCGCGGATGCTATTGGCGCCGGCATGCTCGAAGGCCTGCCGCCCCACCGCCCGACCCACGTGCTGCGTCTCGACACGGACGAGCGCGCGGCCCGCGCCATGACGGACCTGATCGGCGAGGTCTTCGACCCGACCGAGACCGCCGTCGCGGCCTTCGAGGCCGAGGACGGCCGGACCTGGCATCTCGAGGCCTACTTCTCCGAGGAGCCCGACGAGGAGGGGGTGCGCGAGCTGATCCGCCCGATCGTCGGCGACGCGGCCGACCGGGCGGTCTTCGTGGCCATCGGCCAGCAGGACTGGGTGCGCGCCTCCCTCGAGGGGCTCAAGCCCGTCCGCGCCGGGCGCATCCTGGTCCACGGCTCCCACGACCGCGGCCGGGTGCGGGCGAACGACCTGCCGATCGAGATCGAGGCGGCGCTGGCCTTCGGCACCGGCCACCACGGCACGACGCTCGGCTGCCTCCTCGCCCTCGTCGACGAGGTGAAGCGCCGCCGGCCGGCCCGCATCCTCGACGTCGGCACCGGAACCGGCATCCTGGGCCTCGCCGCCGCCCGGCTGCTGCACACCCGGGTGGTGGCCGGCGACCTCGACCCGGAGGCGGTGGCGACCGCCCGGACCAACGCGGCCTTCAACGGGCTCTCCAACCTGATGGCCTTCTACGAGGCGCCGGGGCTGCGCCACCCGCTCGTGCGCGCCAGCCGCGGGTACGGCCTCGTCTTCGCCAACATCCTGGCCCGGCCGCTCACGCGGCTGGCGCCGAGCCTCGCCCGCGCGGTGGCGACGGACGGCACCCTGGTGCTCTCGGGGCTGATCCCCCGCGACGTGCCGGGCGTGCTGGCCGCCTACGCGGGACAGGGCTTCCGCCTGCGCCGGCGCCGCCTGATCGAGGGCTGGGCGACCCTGGAGCTGCGCCGCGGCGGTGCCGCGCCCAGGCCGCGCTGAAGGCGCGAGCCTCTTCGTCGATCCGCCCCGAAGGCGCCGACCTCTGGCTCCGGCCGAGGAACAGCCCCGTCCCTGATCGGTTGTCGGAGCAACACCGACTACCGGTGGGGAGTATCTTCCTCCCGGCCGGGGGACGGTCCGTGCGCGCGGAGCCATTCCCGGTTCGTCCGCGGCACCAGCCCCGGAGACCGATCAGCGATGAAGGCCCTCGTCTGGCACGGCACTGCGGATATCCGCTGCGACACGGTTCCCGATCCGACAATCGAGGATGGGCGCGACGCGATCATCAAGGTGACCTCCTGCGCCATCTGCGGCTCCGACCTGCACCTCTACGACCACTTCATGCCCGGCATGAAGTCGGGCGACATCATGGGCCACGAGACCATGGGCGAGGTGGTCGAGGTCGGCCGGGACAACAAGGCGCTGAAGGTCGGCGACCGGATCGTGGTGCCGTTCACCATCATCTGCGGCCAGTGCGACCAGTGTAAGCGCGGCAACTTCTCGGTCTGCGAGCGCACGAACCGCAACAAGACGCTCGCCGACGCCGCCTTCGGCCACACCACCGCAGGCCTGTTCGGCTACACCCACCTCACCGGCGGCTATCCGGGCGGCCAGGCCGAGTACCTGCGGGTGCCCTTCGCCGACGCCACCCACATCAAGGTGCCGAAGGGCATCCCGGACGAGAAGCTGCTCTTCCTCTCCGACATCTTCCCGACCGGCTGGCAGGCGGCGGTGCAGTGCGACATCCAGCCGGAGGACACGGTGGCGATCTGGGGCTGCGGCCCGGTCGGCCAGATGGCGATCCGCTCGGCGATCCTGCTCGGAGCCAAGCGCGTCATTGCCATCGACCGGGTGCCCGAGCGCCTGACCATGGCCCGGGCCGGCGGCGCCGAGACGATCGACCTGAACGAGGAATCGAACGTCGTCGCCACGCTCAACGACATGACCAACGGCAAGGGCCCGGAGAAGTGCATCGACTCGGTCGGGATGGAGGCCCACGCCACCACCTCGCTGGATTCGCTCTATGACCGCGCCAAGCAGGCGGTGATGCTGGAGAGCGACCGGCCGCACGTGCTGCGCCAGATGATCATGGTCTGCCGTCCGGCCGGCGTCCTGTCGATCCCGGGCGTCTATGGCGGCCTGATCGACAAGGTCCCGTTCGGGGCGGCGATGAACAAGGGCCTGACCTTCCGGATGGGACAGACCCACGTCAACCGCTGGACCGACGACCTGCTGCGGCGGATCGAGGAAGGGCAGATCGATCCCTCCTTCGTCATCACCCACACGGTCGGGCTGGAGCAGGGGCCCGAGATGTACCGAACGTTCCGGGACAAGCAGGACGGCTGCATCAAAGTGATGATCCGGCCATGAGGCAGCCCACCATGACTCAACCCGCCATGACCCGCACCGTGAATCCCCGCGCACGCTCCGCCCACGACGCGCTTGCCCGGGGCCTCGGCTGGTTCTCGATCGGCCTCGGGCTGGCCGAGATCCTGGCGCCCCGCGCGCTCTGCCGGTCCCTCGGGCTCGAGGGCCGCGAGACGCTGGTCCAGGCCTACGGCGTCCGCGAGGTCGCGACCGGCGCCGCGATCCTGATGAGCCACGACCCCACGCCCTGGATCTGGGGCCGGGTCGCCGGCGACGCCGTCGACCTCGCCACCCTGGCGACCGGCTTCGAGGGCGACAACCCCCGCGCCGGCAACCTGGCCCTCGCCACGGCTGCGGTGGCCGGCGTCACCCTGGCCGACATCGTCTGCGCCCAGGGTCTGACGGCGGACAAGCGCCCCGCGCCGTCGGGGCGCTTCGAGTACCACAACCGCAGCGGTTTCCCCCGCGGTCTCGCCGCGGCTCACGGCGCCGCCCGGGACTTCGCGGTTCCTCGGGACTTCCGCATCCCGGGCCCGCTGCGGCCCTGGCGTGACGGTCGTCCCGCCGCATGAGGCCACGAGACAGGGCCACTCCCGGGCGGCCCTGTCTCACTGAAGGTTAGCCGGACCGGCGGCCTCGACACCTGGGAGCGCGAGAGCTCCGCACGCGCGAGAACAGCGACCGATCGCCGGGCGATCGGTCGCTGTTCTGTCGAGCGGGGCCGCGCGGGGAGCGCTTACTCCTTGTCGCCGCGGTGGATGCCCTTCTCGCGGTTCTCCTTCAGGCGGCCGTCGTCCGAATGCTGCACGGTGCCCTGGTTCGGCGTGTCGGGATTCTTGTGATTGTGGCGCGTGTGATCAGTATCGTTCGACTGAGACTGCTGCTTCTTGTCCGCCATCTCTGGTATATCCCTTGATCTGCGGCGTGCCGCGGTGAGTGTTCGAACAACAAATGATGGGAGATCGGGTTCCTGATCGAATCGGGAGACTGATCGCTTCGGTCTGCGGCATTCCGCCGGTGCCTGCTCGACGTCGCAGGGGACTGGAAAGATCTCGGCGTCGAGCCAGGGCAGGGGCGGATGTGCCGTCCAGACACCACCCCTTGCGGCGCGATGGGTCGCGCACCGATCCCCACCGGTTCATGGGGCCTGCCCGATGACGGTCCGGTTCACTCCGGGCCGGCACGCGGCGCTAAAGGCCAGAGGTCGGTCCGGCGCCGAACGTCGCGTCGGATCCTCCAACCCGGGATGTTGACGGACCAGCATGGCTATGCCTATCAAATATAGCATAAGCTATAATGATGAGACGAAACCATGCTCTCCCCACACGCCCGGCCTCTCCCCGCTGTTGCCGGCCTGGTTCTGGCCTTCCTCGCCGCGGTGCACGGCACGTCCGCGGCGCACGCGCAGAGCCTGCCCACCGCCGCCGAGAACCTAACGCCCGGCGACCTCGACAGCGAGCACCTGTTCGGCTTCACGGAGGGGAGCGATCTCGGCGTACCGGGGGAGGCGGAGCTCGAGTGGGAGACGACTGGGCGTCTCGGCAAGCGCGTCGGCCGCTTCCTGGCGGTGGATAGCGGCCTTGCGCTGAAGGTGCCGCTGACGAACGACTTCCGCCTCGCGCCGGGCGTCACCTTCAATGCCTACGACATCGGCGTCCCCGGCAGCCCGGTCCGGACCGCGGGGGGCGTCAACGGCGGCTTCCTCGAGACCCGACTGCGCCTGCTGGACCGCCGGGCCGCTCCGTTCGGCCTGACGCTCAGCATCGTACCGGGCTACGGGACCGTCGACGGGGGATCGGGCGCGCCCGCGCGCAGCTTCGCCACGGAGGTGGGCCTGCTGGCCGACCGCGAGCTGATCCCCGGCAAGCTGGTCGCGGCGGTCAACCTGGGCTTCGCGTTCTCCTCGACGCGGCTCGGCATCCCGGAGGAGCGCGTGCTCGGATCGGGGATCGAGGCGGCGGCTGCGCTGGCCTACCAGGTCCGGCCCGGCCTCTTCGTCGGCGGCGAGGCGCGGTATGCCCGTTCCTACGAGGGCCTGGCGCTCGACCGGCTCGCCGGGGAGGCCGCCTATCTCGGGCCCACGCTCTACACCACCCTGTCGCCGCAGGCCTGGGCGTCGATCACCTGGAGCTTCCAGGTCGCCGGGCGGGCGGTGGGCGAGCCGGGGCCCCTCGACCTGTCGAGCTTCGACCGTCACCAGATGCGGCTGCGTGTCGGCTACAATTTCTGATGCGGGATCCGGCCGTCCCGGTTCGAAGGCGGCGCCGGGCAGGTCCCGCCTCCCGGCACCGGCACCCCGGTCGCCATTCGGCACGAGGCTGCTTCTTTCGGCGTGGCGGCGCGGGTTCCCCAGGATTAGGCTCAGTCGACTTGGTTTAGGCTCAGTCGACCTGCGCCGCCCTCGCCACGAGAGTCCCTCATGCATCCCGCCACCGTCCCGGACGTGACCTTCCACACCCGCGTCAGGAACGAGGCCCTGGGCGGGCCCAACCCGTTCGAGTGGAAGGACCTGACCTCGGCCGAGGTCTTCGGCGGCCGCAACATCGTCCTGTTCGCGGTGCCGGGCGCCTTCACGCCCGCCTGCTCGGACGACCACCTGCCGGGCTACGAGCAGCACGCCGGCGACTTCGCGGCCCTCGGCATCGATCAGGTTGTCTGCCTGTCGGTGAACGACGCCTTCGTGATGTACCAGTGGGCCCGGAGCAAGGGCGTCGAGAAGGTGTTCATGCTGCCGGACGGCAACGGCGACTTCACGCGCCAGATGGGCATGCTGGTCAAGCGCGGTCGGCAGGGGATGGGCATGCGCAGCTGGCGCTACGCGATGCACGTCGAGGATGGCGCGATCGCCAAGATGTTCGTCGAGCCGGGTTTTCGCGACGACCCGCCCGGGGTCGGCCTCAAGGTCTCGGATGCCGGGACCATGCTCGACTACCTCAGGGCGCGGTAGGGCGCTGCCGCCCGGCCGCTGCCAGCACGATGCGGGCGGCGCTGCGGCTCGGATCGTCCCCGTCGGGCAGCCGCATGGTGGCATCGAGGCGGGCGAGCGCCGCTTCCTGCGCCGCCCGGGCCGGGCCCTCGGGCAGGAGGGGGGCCAGGGCGTCCGCCAGGCGCTCCGGGGTGCACTCGGCCTGGATCAGCTCGGGAATCGCGTTCTCTCCGAGGATCAGGTTCGGCAGCACGATCGTCGGCACCTGGATCAGGCGGCGCACGATCACCTCCTCGATCTTCGGCACCTGATAGGCCACCACCATCGGCACGCCGGCGAGCGCCAGCTCCAGCGTCACGGTGCCGGAGGCGGCAAGCGCCGCCCGGGCCCGTCGGAAGGTCGCGAGCTTGGCGGCCTCGCCGTCGATCAGGCGCGGGCGCACCGGCCAGGAGCCTGCGAGGCGCTCGATCAGGGCGCGGTGGCGCGCCACCGCCGGCAGCTCGACCGTGAAGGCCTGACCCCGGTCCCGCACCCGCGCCAGCGCGGCGCCGAAGATCGGCATCAGCCGCTCGATCTCCGAGCGCCGCGAGCCCGGCAGCACCGCGAGGACCGGGACCGCGGCCTGCCGGTCCCGGTCCTCCGCCGGCCCGGGCCGCAGCTCGGGCAGGCGCTCGATCAGCGGGTGCCCGACATAGGTGCAGGTCGGCCCGCCGAGGCGCCGATGCGCGTCCGGCTCGAACGGCAGCAGGGCGAGCACGTGATCGATGTAGCCCCGCATGGTCTTTGCCCGCCACGGGCGCCAGGCCCAGACGCTCGGGCTGACATAGTCGACCACCGGCAGGCCGGGCAGTTTGCGGCGCACCCGGCTCGCCACCGCGTGGGTGAAGCCCGGGCTGTCGATGATGACGAGCACGTCGGGCCGGGCCGCCACGCAGGCCTGCACGGTCTGGCGGATGCGCCGCATCAGCAGCCGCAGGCGCGCCGCCACCGCGAGGTAGCCGATCACCGCCACGTCCTCGAGGGGAAACAGCGAGGCCATTCCCTCCGCCGCCATGGCGTCGCCGCCGACGCCGGCGAGCGCCAGGGGCTCGGGCGAGAGGGCGCGCAGGGACCGGATCAGCTTGGCGCCGAGCTGGTCGCCGGATTCCTCGCCGGCCACCAGCCAGATCGTGAGGGGGCGGTCATTCCCGGACGGGTCGTTCATCGGGCCGGCTCCGGGTCGGGTGTCAGGCCGAGGAGGAAGAGGCCGAGGCGGTCGGCGAGGGACACGGTTTCCGGCCGGTCGAGCACCAGGGTGTCGCCGGCCCCGACCGCGATGCCGATGCAGCCCGCCTCGGCCGCGCGCCTGACCGTGCGCGGGCCGATCGCCGGCAGGTCGACCCGCAGGTCCTGGCCGTCCTTCGCGCGCTTCACCAGCACCATCCCGGCGGGCGGGCGCCCGAGGCCGAGGGGGCGGCGGGCGAGGCTCCGGGCCCGGGCCAGCATCCGGTCGGTGCCCTCCGGGCCCTCGACCGCCAGCACCCGCCGGCCCGCCACCACGGCGGCCTGTCCGACGTCGTGCGGCGAGAGGCTGGCGAGCAGCGCCCGGCCGGCCTCGACCGAGGCCTCCGCCGGCTCGTCCGGCCCGAGGGTGCCGAGGCGGCCGGCCGGCGCCATCAGGCCGGGAGCGAGGTCGCGCACGCCGAGCACCTGCAGGCCGTGCTCCTCCAGGAGGGCGAGGACGCCGCGCAGCAGGTGGTCGTCCCCGCCCGAGGCGAGGGAGCGCAGGGCGTCGCGGTTGCGATAGGCGGCGAGCGTGTTGAGGAGGGCGGCCGGGCTCGGCCGCGCCACCGCGCCGGCCAGCGTCACGCCGGCGGGAGCCCAGGCGCACAGGGTGTCGAGGGCGCCGCGCACGTCGAGGAGGTCGACCGTGGCGTCGGCGCGCCGCCGGGTCGCCGGATCGGCGAAGCCCCGGATCGCGAGCACGCGGCACGACCGCCCGGCCCTCTCGAGGGCGGCGGCGATGAGGAGCGGCAGCCGGCCGGCCCCGGCCACGATCGCGACCGGGCCCGCCGGCGCCGGCGCGGCCGTCGGTGCAGCAGAGTCTGCCGCCATGGCGGCCATCAGGCGGCGCCCGGCGCCTCGCGGGGCGTGCAGACCGAGCGCTTGCCGCCCTCGCGGATGAAGGCCAGGATCTCCTGCACGATCGGGTGCTGGTCGAACTCCGCCGCCACGTCCTCGACCCGCTCCATCAGGGTGCCTTCCAGCGCGAAGAGCAGGCGGTAGGCGCGGCGCAGCGCGTGGATGTCCTCGCGGGAGAAGCCCCTGCGCTGCAGGCCGATGATGTTGAGCCCCGACAGGTAGGCGCGGTTGCCGACCGCCATGCCGTAGGGGATCAGGTCGTTCTCGAGGCCCGAGAGGCCGCCCACGAAGGAGTGCGGGCCGACCCGGGCGAACTGGATCACCGCGGCGCCGCCGCCGAGGATCGCGTAGTCGCCGACCTGGCAGTGCCCGGCCAGCATCACGTTGTTGGAGAACACGACGTGGTTGCCGACCCGGCAATCGTGGCCGACATGGCTGTTGGCCAGGAAGGCGCAGGAATCGCCCACCACCGTGGCGAGGCCGCCCCCGGCGGTGCCGGGGTTCATGGTCACGCCCTCGCGAATCTGACAATCGGCGCCGATCGTCAGTGTCGAGTCCTCGCCGCGGTACTTCAGGTCCTGCGGCGGGTGGCCGATCGACGCGAAGGGATAGATTCGGGTGCGCGGGCCGATCGTGGTGCGGCCCGCCACCGCGACGTGGCTCAGGAGCCGCACGCCATCGCCGAGCACGGCCTGCGGCCCGACGTGGCAGAACGGGCCGATCTCGACGCCGGCGCCGAGCACCGCACCGTCCTCGACCACCGCGCTCGGGTGGATGCGGGTCTCGCGTGCGTCGGTCATTCGGTCACCAGCATCGCGCCGATCTCGGCCTCGGCCACGAGGGTGCCGTTCACCTTGGCCTCGCCCTTGAACCACCACATGAAGCGGCGGTTGCTGGTCTTGCGCATGTGGTACTCGACGACGTCGCCGGGCACGACGGGCTTGCGGAACTTCGCCTTGTCGATGGTCATGAAGAAGACCTTGCTCGGCTTGGCGTCGCCCTTGAGCTTGTGGGCGCAGCAGATCGCGCCAGCGGTCTGAGCCATGCCCTCGATCAGCAGCACGCCTGGGAAGACCGGGGCGGCCGGGAAGTGGCCGGTGAAGTGCGGCTCGTTGATCGTGACGTTCTTGATGCCGATGCAGCTCTCGTCCCGGTCGATCTGCACGATCTTGTCGATCATCAGGAAGGGATAGCGGTGGGGCAGGAGCTCCATCACCCGCAGGATGTCGGCCGTACCCAGCTCGGCAGGCATCTCGGTCATGGTGTCAGGCTCCCTCATGGCTGCCCCGGATACGCCCCGGTCGTCGGTGCGCCGTCTTTGGCGAGAAGCGGCGCGGATGCAAGCCCATTGCGGCAGGAGCGCGGCGGCGCGCTCCCCGCGCCGCGGCCTCAGTCCTCACCGGTCTCGTCGCGGCCGCGGGCCGCGAGGTTCTTGAGCGTCGTCATCTCGCGGAACCACTCGCGCACGGGCTTGGCCGGGGTGCCGCCCCAGCGGGCGCCCGCCGGCACGTCCTTGTTGATGTTGCTCGAGCCCGCGACCTGGGCGCCCATGCCGATGCGCAGGTGGCCGACCACGCCGACCTGGCCGCCGAGCACGACGTAATCCTCGAGGGTGGTCGAGCCCGAGATGCCGACCTGGGCGACGATCACGCAGTGACGGCCGATGACGACGTTGTGGGCGATCTGGACGAGGTTGTCGATCTTGGTGCCCTCGCCCACCACCGTGTCGCGGCTGGCGCCCCGGTCGATCGTGGTGTTGGCGCCGATCTCGACGTCGTCCTGGATGATGACGCGGCCGACCTGCGGCACCTTGAGGTGGCCGCCCGGTCCCATGGCGAAGCCGAAGCCGTCCTGGCCGATGCGGGCGCCGCCATGCACGATCACCCGGTTGCCCAGGAAGGCGTGCAGCACCGAGGCGCCCGGCCCGACGGCGCAGCCCCGCCCGATCCGCACTGCGGGTCCGATGACGCAGCCCGCCGCCAGCACCGTCTCGGCGCCGATCTCGGCCTCGGGGCCGATCACCGCCCCCGGATCGACCACGACGCCGGGCTCGAGCCGGGCGGTCGGGTGGACGAAGGAGCCCGGGGAGATGCCGGTTGCGCCAAACAGCGAGGTCGGCCGGGCGGCGCTGGGGAAGAGGCGGGCCAGCACCTTCGCGAAGCCCCGGTAGGCCTGCGGCGTCACCAGGGCGACGGTGCCGGCGGGCACCCGGGCGGCGAAGCGCGGCGTGACCAGGCAGGCGCGGGCCCGCGTCCGGCTCAGGGCCTCGGCGTACTTGGCGTTGTCCATGTAGGCGAGGTCGTCCGGCCCGGCGCTCTCGAGGGGGGCCGCCGCGCGGATCACCGCCTCGCCGTCGGCCTCCGGCGGCAGGGCCGCGCCGGAGAGCGCCGCGACCTCGCGTAAGCAGACGGGGCCCGCGAGGGGAAAGAAGACCGGTTCCGACATCACCTGCATCCGCTGGGGCCCGGCGGGCCGGAGACCCGTCCGCCCGTCGAGGGGAGGGCGCCCGGACTAGCGGGTTGAGCCGGAGGGCACAAACGAAAACAGCCGCGGGGCTGGAGGCCCCGCGGCCGTCGATCGATGGCGCGGCGCCCTTCGGCGCCCGCGTCGAGCCTCAGAAGCGCGAGCCGCCCGAGAAGCGGAAGGCCTGCGTCTGGTCCTTGCCGACCTTGCCGAAGCCCGTGTTGAGGCCCTCGTCCTTGGTCAGCGCGTAGGCGTAGTCGAAGCGGATCGGGCCGAGCGGCGAGTTCCACAGGATCGACGCGCCGACCGACGAGCGGATCGTGGCCTTGTCGCGAACGTTCACGCATTCCGGCTCGACGGCGATCGCTGTCGGGCCGATGGCGGTGAAGTTGCAGCCGCCCACCGGGCTGAAGCCGTTGATGAAGCCGTCGCCGTTGACGTCGAAGGCGCGGCGGCCCTTGTAGCCGAACAGCGTACCGGCATCGGCGAAGACCGCGCCCTTCAGGCCGAGGTCGCGGGGCAGGCCCCAGATCGGGAACTGCACCTCGACCGAGGCGCCGACATAGGTCGTGCCGCCGATCGCGTTCGAGCGGGCATCGCCCGAGCCGACGTCGCGCGGGCCGATGCCGTTCGGCGCGAAGCCGCGCACCAGCGACGGGCCGAGGAAGAACTGGTCGGTGACCCGGAGCGTGTTGCCCTCGGTCGGCAGGATGTGGCCGCCCTGGAACTTCACGAAGCCGACGACGTCCTCCCACAGCTCCTTGTAGTAGCGGGCCTCGCCGGTGACGCGGAAGAACTTCGAATCGCCGCCGAGACCGGCGAATTCGGGCTTCAGCTCGCCGTAGAAGCCGTTGCGCGGCAGCTGCAGGTTGTCGAGGGTCGAGTAGGCGAGGGTCACGCCGGCGAGCGAGGTCAGCGTCGAGCCCACCGCCTCCTTGAGGGCGATCGAGGCCTCGCCGTCATAGGCGCAGTTCGGGTAGATCGCCTGCCCGGCCGCGTTCGTGGCCGTGTAGCCGGCGAGCGGGAACGAGCAGTCGTTGTACGGCCGCTTGAGCGTGTTCGGGATCTTCAGGTCGGTGTTGTAGATCGAGTAGCGCAGCGTGACGCCGAACTCCTCGGTGATCGGAAGGCCGAGGCGGAGCTGGCCGCCGACCACGTCGGTCACGTAGCGCGAGTAGCGGGTCTGGTCGCTGTACTTGTTGAAGACGTCGAAGCCGGCCGCGAGGCGGTAGCCGAGGAAGTACGGCTCCGTGAACGAGAAGTCGACGCCGCGGGTGTACTGGCCGGCGGTGCCGGCGATGCGGACGTACTGGCCGCGGCCGAGGAAGTTCGACTCCGAGACCGAGACCTCGCCGATGATCCCGTCCGCCGTCGAGTAGCCGCCGGCGACCGAGAACGAGCCGGTCGGTTGATCCTCCACGTCGATGTTCACGATCACCCGGTCGGGGGCCGAGCCGGGCTCGTTGGAGAACCGCACCTTCTTGAAGAAGCCGAGGCCGTTCAGGCGCCGCTCGGCGCGGTCGACCAGCACGCGGTTGTAGGCGTCGCCCTCGGTGAGGTCGAGCTCGCGCCGCACCACGTAGTCGCGGGTGCGGGTGTTGCCGCGCACGTTGATGCGCTCGATGTAGACCTTCGGGCCGTCCTCGACGATGTAGCCGAGGGCCACGGTGCCGGTGGCGCGGTCGCGCTCGCCGGTCGGCCGGACCTGGGCGAAGGGATAGCCGCTGCGCGCCACCGAGGTGGTGACGCCGGTGAGGGTCTTCTCGACGTCCTCGGCGTTGTAGACGTCGCCGACGCCGGTGCGCAGCTCGTCGCGCAGCACGGTGCCGTCGACGCCGGGGATGCGCGAGTCGACCGAGACCGCGCCGACCCGGTACTGCTGGCCTTCCTCGACCGTGATGGTGATGATCCAGCCGCCGGCGGCGTCGTCGAAGCGCGCATCCGCGGAGGCGACCCGGAAGTCGGCGTAGCCGTTCTTCAGGTAGTAGCGCCGGATCAGGTCGAGGTCGTTGGCGAGCCGGTCGGGATCGTAGACGTCCGACGTCTTGATGAAGCTGAGGAGGTTCATCTCCGACAGCGTCATCAGGTCCTTCAGCCGGCTGTCCGAGTAGACCTGGTTACCGACGAAGCGGATCTCCTTGACGCCGGTCTTGTCACCCTCGTCGATGGTGTAGACCACGTCGACGCGGCCGTTCGGCAGGTCGACGGTGCGGACCGAGACCTTGGCCGAGCCGCGGCCGGCGCGGCGGTAGACCTCGCGGATGCGCTCCACGTCGGCGTTGATGAGGGCCTGGCTGTACGGCCCGCGGGACTTCGACTCGACGATGCTCTCGAGCGTTCCCTTCTCGACCTTCTTGTTGCCCTCGAAGAAGACCCGGTTGATCGTGTTGTTCTCGCGCACGGACACGATGATGCGCCCGCCGCTGTGCGACACGCGCGCGTCCGAGAACATTCCGCTGGCGATCAGGTTGCGGCGGCCTTCCTCGGGCGACACGCCGACCACGTAGGAACGAACCGTCTCCGCATCGATCCGGGAGTTGCCCTGAACGACGATCTGCTGCGCGAAGGCGCTGCCGCTGGCGGCAATGGTAGCGGCCATGACAATGGCGCCCTTCGCCGACGCACGCCGGCGCTTACCCGTCATCGACATCATCAAATGGCCCGTCTCATTTTTTGTCGGCACGGGTTTGCACCCGCAGACGAACGCCCTCTCACGAGGGTCGAAGGTCCCTGGTCCTAGCCCCGCTTCTATCGGGAATCCCTGGCGAAGCAAACGCCACGCTCCCAGCCGATCGGGATTTTGCCCAGACGTGGCCTTCCTGTCACGGGCTGCGGCCAAGCTTTTCACAGCGCAGGGTCAGCGCGCGGTGAACGGCACCCCGGGGCAGGTGCTCCGGAATGGGACAAATTTTACGAAAATTCTCGGGAAATCCGGAGGACCCGCCCGAAACCCGGACGGGTCCTCTCAAGGCCGTCTCAGGTGCCCCGGTTGAACGAGGCGCCGATGTGCAGGATGTCGTTCCAGGTCGCGAACAGCATCAGCATCAGCACCAGGGCGAGGCCGATGCGGAAGCCGATTTCCTGCGCCCGCTCGCTCAAGGGGCGGCCGCGGACGATCTCGACGGCGTAGAACATAAGGTGCCCGCCATCGAGCATCGGCACCGGGAACAGGTTGATGAGCCCGATCGAGACCGACAGCACCGCGATCAGCCCGACCAGGGCGCTCATGCCCCCGACCTTCGCGGCCTGGCCCGAGACGCGGGCGATGCCCATCGGGCCCGACAGCTGATCCGCCGATTCGCGGCCGGTAATCAGCTTGCCGATATAGTTGAAGGTGCGGTCGACCACGAAGTAGGTCTCGTAGGCGCCGATCTTCAGCGAGTCGAGCGCGCCGTAGCGCACGAGCTTGACCTCGGCGGCGTCCCGCGGCCCCTGGATGCCGAGCCGCCCGATCCGCTGGGTGCCGAACGGGGTCTTCTCCTCGAAGCTGTCCGGGGTGGCGGTGAGCGGCGTGGTGACGCCGCCGCGGTCGACCGTGAACGCGAGCCGGTCGCCGGCGGCGCCCGAGACGGTGCGCTGCATGTCGGCGAAGTTGTGGACGGCGCTGCCGTTGATCGTCAGCACCACGTCGCCCGCCTGGAAGCCGGCGCGGTCGGCCGCGCTGCCCGGCTGCACCGCCGAGACCCGGGGCGCCACCTCGTAGCGCCCGGTGGCGTAGACCGCCCCGGCGAAGACCGCGATGGCGAGGAGGAAGTTCGCGACCGGTCCCGCCGCCACGATGGCGACTCGCTTCCAGACGTTCTGGGCGTGGAAGCTCACCGCCCGGTCGGCCGGGTGCATGCGCGAGATCGCGTCCGGGTCCGGCACGCTGGCGCCGTTCATGTCGCCCACGAACTTGACGTAGCCGCCGAGCGGGATCGCCGATATCTTCCAGCGGGTGCCGCGGCGGTCGTTGAAGCCGATGAGCTCGGGCCCGAAGCCGATCGAGAAGCTGGTCACCCCGACGCCGCACCAGCGCCCGACCAGGAAATGGCCGAGCTCGTGGATGAAGACCACCACGGTGAGGACGAAGAGGAACGGCACGATGTAGCCGAGCAGGTTCGTCGTCGCCCCGCCCACGACGTTGAGCAAATCCATGGTCACCTCGATGCGGCGCGGCAGGTCGTCCCGGGCCCGGGACGGCCGCCTGGCCGATCTCCCTCATACAGGTTCCGATGGCCCGCGAACAGGCTCGCGGAGCCCGCCAACTGACGCGACGGCCGGGGGGTTCGACCGTCAGGTCGCGCCGGGTCAAGCCGCGAGGGCCGCCTCGCTCCAGCGGCGCACCTCGGCATCGATGGCGAGCGCCTCCTCGACGTCGCCCGGCGCCGCGGGAAAGCGCGCCGCGAAGTGCTCGCAGGCCCGCTCCACCAGGGCGGCGATGTCGTAGAAGCCGATCCGCCCGGCGATGAAGGCCGCGACCGCGATCTCGTTGGCGGCGTTCATCACCGTCGGCTGCGCGCCGCCGGAGGCGAGCGCGGCCTTGGCGATGCGCAGACAGGGGAAGCGCTCCTCGTCCGGGCGCTCGAAGGTGAGGCTGCCGGTCGCCGCGAGGTCGAGGGGCTTGCCGCGGGCGATGGTCAGGCGGTCGCCGAGGCCCAGGCAATGGGCGATCGGCACCCGCATGTCGGGAACGTAGAGCCCGGCCGTCACGGCGCCGTCGCGCCAGGTCACGAGGGCGTGGACGATCGATTGCGGGTGCACCACGGCGTCCAGGCGCTCCGCCTCGATGCCGAACAGGTGGTGGGCCTCGATCAGCTCCAGCCCCTTGTTCATCAGGGTGGCGGAATCGATGTTGATCTTCATGCCCATCGACCAGGTCGGGTGGGCGGCGGCGTCCGCCGCGCTCGCCGCGGCGATGCGCTCGCGGGTCGCGGTCCGGAACGGCCCGCCGGACGCCGTGATGGTCATCCGGGTGATGTCGTCGATCCGGCCAGTGCCGATCGACTGCTCGAGCGCGTTGTGCTCGGAATCCATCGGCAGGAGGCGGGCGCCGAACTTCTTCGCGTCCCGCATGAAGGCGTCGCCGGCGCAGACCAGGCTCTCCTTGTTGGCGAGCGCCACGGTGCGGCCCTGGCGAATCGCCGCGCAGGTGGGGCTGAGCCCCGCCGCCCCGCTCACCGCCGCCACCACGAGGTCCGCCTCGCGGGTCGCCGCCTCGATCACCGCCGAGGGGCCGGCGCCGCAGGCGATGCCGGAGCCGGCGAGCGCATCGCGCAGGGCAGGACCGCCCTCCGGATCGGCAATCGCCGCGAACTCGGCGTTCAGCGCGCGGGCGACGCGGGCCAGCGCCGCCGCGTCGCGGCCCCCGGCGACGGCGCCGACCCGGAAGCGGTCCCGGTGCTGGTCGAGCAGGTCGGCGGTGGAGCGCCCGATCGAGCCGGTCGCGCCCAGGACGGAGACGGTGAGGGTCAAGGCTGTGCGTGTCCCGTGAGATAGAGGCCGATGAGCAGGAGGCCGGCGAGCGCCGCCACGGCGAAGAAGCCGTCGAGACGGTCCATCACGCCGCCATGGCCCGGGATCAGGCGGCCGGAATCCTTGGCGCCGTAGGCGCGCTTGAGGGCCGATTCGGCGAGATCGCCGCCCTGGCTCAGCACCGAGGCCAGGGCCGAGAGGGCGCAGGCCAGCGGCACGGACAGGGCTTCGGTCGCCCCGAGGTGGCGCGCCCCGGCCGCGACCGCGCCGCCGACGATCGTCGCCCCGACGAGGCCGCCGCAGAAGCCCGACCAGGTCTTCTTCGGACTCACCGCCGGCCACAGCTTCGGCCCGCCGAGGGAGCGGCCGGTGAAGTAGGCGGCGATGTCGGTGGTCCAGACCACGCCGAACAGCCAGAGCGGGCCGGCGAGCCCGATGCGGGGATCGTCGCGCAGCAGCACCGGCACCAGGGCGACGACGAGGGCGCTGGCGAGGCTGGCCGGCGCCCAGATCCGGCCGACCGCCGGCCGGGCGATGAGCGCCAGCGCCGCGAGGCCGACCGCCACGGCGCCCGCGAGCCAGGGGAGGGGAGCGCCGAGCCGCGCGCCCACCACCACGCCGGCGAGGACGAGCCCGGCGAGCGCGAGAAGCGGCCGGTGCGGGGCGGTGCGGGTGATGGCGAGCCACTCGCCGACGACGGCGAGGCCGGCGAGCAGCCAGATCACCGCGAAGATCCAGCCGCCGTTCAGGGTCGCGCCGAGCACCAGGAGGCCCAGCACGATCCCGGAGACCGTGCGGGCGCCGAGCTCCGTCGCCGGCCAGGCCGGGCGGCCGACCGGCCGGCCCGCGCCCGGGGCCTTCGTACCGTCGAGGTCCGGCATCACCCGGCCCGGGCGCTGAGGCCGCCGAAGCGGCGGTCGCGGTTCTGGTACTCGCCGATCGCCGCCAGGAAGGTGGCGTGGTCGAAGTCCGGCCAGAAATCCGGCACGAACACGAACTCGGAATAGGCGGTCTGCCAGGTCAGGAAGTTCGACACCCGCTGCTCGCCGGAGGTGCGGATGACGAGGTCGGGGTCGGGGATGCCGTCGGTGTCGAGGGCGGCGGTGATCGCCGCGACGTCGATCGCCGCAGGCGCCAGGCGCCCCTCGGCCACGGCCTCGGCGAGCTTCTGCACGGCGCGCAGGATCTCCTGGCGGCCGCCGTAGTTGAAGGCGACCACCAGGGTCAGCCGCGTGTTGCGGGCGGTGCGCTCCTCGGCCTCGCGCAGGAGGCCGGCGATGTCCCCCGGCAGGCCCTCGCGCTCGCCGATGATCCGCACCCGGACGCCGTTGGCGTGGAGGTCGGCGAGGTCGCGGCGCACGAACAGCTTGAGCAGGCCCATCAGGTCCGCCACCTCGGCGGCGGGCCGGCGCCAGTTCTCGGACGAGAAGCTGTAGATGGTGAGGTAGGGGATCCGCAGGTCGATGGCCGAGCGCACGGCCCGGCGCACCGCCTCGACCCCGCGGCGGTGGCCCTCGACCCGCGGCAGCCCGCGGCGGGCGGCCCAGCGGCCGTTGCCGTCCATGATGATGGCGACGTGCCCGGGCATGGACTTGTCCGGGGCCGGGCCGGCGCCCGCCGCCTGCGCGCCCTCCGCCTGGCCTGCGTCCAGCAGGGTCACCGTCTCGCTGTCGCCTGCCATGCTGGCCCCGACCCCGGCGGAGCCGCTCCCCGGCTCCGCGCTCCTCACGCGCTCGTCCACGTCAACCCGGCCCGTCATGCCGGTCCTGCGTCAGACCTGCATGATCTCCTTCTCCTTGGCCACCAGGGTCTGGTCGACCTCGGCGATGTGCTGGTCGGTCGCCTTCTGCACCTGGTCGGCCTGGCGCTTCTCGTCGTCCTGGCTGATGGCGCCCTCCTTCTCCAGCTTCTTCAGGAGGTCGAGGCCGTCGCGGCGGACGTGACGGACCGCGACGCGGGCCTCCTCGGCATATTTGTGCGCGACCTTGACCATCTCCTTGCGGCGCTGCTCGTTCATCTCGGGGATGCGCAGCCGGATGGTCTGGCCCTCGGTCATCGGGTTGAGGCCGAGGTCGGATTCGCGGATCGCCTTCTCGACCGCCGCCACCATGCCGCGGTCCCAGACCGAGACGCTGAGCAGCCGCGGCTCCGGCACGCTGATCGTGGCGACCTGGGCCATCGACATCGCGGCGCCGTAGGCGTCGACCTGGATCGGGTCGAGGAGCGACGGGCTGGCGCGGCCGGTGCGCAGGGAGCCGAGGTCGTGCTTCAGGGAGTTCAGCGCGCCCTGCATGCGCCGCTTGAGGTCGTTGAGGTCGAAGGAGGGGGTGGCCATTCCTGCGCGTCCCGAGGCGTCTTGAGGAGAACGGGGGAGGGCGCGCTGCGCGCGCCCTGGTTCGGCTTCAATGAACCAAAACCCGACCCGTCGCAAATGATGCGGCGCGGGCGCCGCCTTACGGGGCGACCAGGGTCGAGGGCGCGGCGCCGGTCAGGATCGCCGTCACCGAGCTCGGGGCGTGGACCGAGCCGACGATCAGCGGCAGCCCGCCGTCGCGGGCGAGCGCGAAGGCGGCGGTGTCCATCACCTTGAGGTCGCGGGCGATCGCCTCGTCGTGGCTCAGGCGCTCGTAGCGCACCGCGTCCGGATTCGTCTTCGGGTCGGCGGAGTAGACGCCATCGACCTGGGTCGCCTTGAGCACCGCGTCGCATTTCAGCTCGGCGGCGCGCAGCACCGCGGCGGTGTCGGTGGTGAAGTAGGGGTTGCCGGTGCCGCCGGCGAGCACCACGACCTGGCCCTTGTCGAGGTGGTGCAGGGCCGGCTGGCGGGCGTAGGTCTCGCAGATCGTCGGCATCGACACCGCCGACATGGTGCGGGCGGTGACGCCCGCGGCGTTGAGGGCGGTCTCGAGCGCCAGCGAGTTCATCACCGTCGCCATCATGCCGAGGGAGTCGCCGGTCGCGCGGTCGATCCAGCCGGCGGCGGAGACCCGGGCGCCGCGGATCACGTTGCCGCCCCCGACCACGAGGGCGATCTGGAAGCCCTGGTGAACCGCCCGGGAGATGTCATCGGCGAGCGCCGCCAGGGTCGGTGGGTGCAGCCAGTAGCCGTCCGGGGCCGCCAGGGCCTCGCCGGAGAGCTTCACCAGGACGCGGCGGAAGGGGGTCGGGCCTTTCTCCGGCAGGGGATGTTCCGGCATGGGCGCTCCTCTCGCCGCCCGTCGCGCGAGGGGCGGCCGCTGTCGTGCTCGAGAGCATCTTGCGACGCGGCGGATGCCGGTTCGTCGCGAAAAATGCGGCAAAATCGAAGACTTGGCACGCCGCACGGGGGCGTCGCGATCGGGCGTCGCTCCCAGCGTCGCTGACGAGTCGGCGGTTTCTAGCCTGTCGGTCCGGGCCCGTCGAGGCGGCAGCGGGCCGGAATCGGCGCAGCCGGGGTCGGAAGGCCGGCACGAAAAAAGGGGGCCCGCATTGGGCGGACCCCCTTTCTCGCGCCGGCGCGGAATGCGACCGGGCTCGTGTCTGGCCGCCGGCCGTCAGCCCTTGGCCGCCGCCGCGACCTCGGCGGCGAAGTCCGGGGCCTCTTCCTTCTCGATGCCCTCGCCCAGCGCGTAGCGGACGAAGCCCGTGAGCTTGACCGGACCGCCGGCCTTGCCCTCGGACTCCTTGAGCACCTGGGCGACGGTCTTCGAGCTGTCGTGCACGAAGGGCTGCTCGAGGAGGGTGACCTCCTTGTAGTAGCTCTTCAGGCCGCTCTCGACGATCTTGGCGAGCACGTGGTCGGGCTTGCCGGCGTTCTTCTCGCGCAGGATGTTGCTCTCGCGCTCGACCGTGGCGGCGTCGACGCCCGAGGCGTCCAGCGCCACCGGGTTCGTCGCCGCGACGTGCATGGCGATCTGACGGCCGAGCTGGCTGAGGACACCGACGTCGCCGGCCGACTCGAGGGCGACCAGCACGCCGATCTTGCCGAGACCCTCGGAGACCTGGCTGTGGACGTAGGACGCGATGACGCCCTTCTCGACGGTGAGCTTGGCGACGCGGCGCAGGGTCATGTTCTCGCCGATGGTGGCGATCAGCTCCTGCAGCTTGTCCTTCACCGTGGTCTCGGCGCCCGGGAAGCGGGCGGCCTCGAGGGCCTCGACGCTGCCGTCGGCGTTCAGCGCCAGCTTGGCGGCCTCGCGGACGAAGGCCTGGAAGCTGTCGTTGCGGGCGACGAAGTCGGTCTCGGAGTTCACCTCGACCACCGCGGCGTGATGGCCGGCGGACTCGACCGCGACCAGGCCCTCGGCGGCGACGCGGCCGGCCTTCTTGGCGGCCTTGGCGAGGCCCTTCTTGCGCAGCCAGTCGATGGCGGCCTCGAGATCGCCGGCGGTCTCGTTGAGGGCCGACTTGCAGTCCATCATGCCCGCGCCGGTCTTCTCGCGCAGCTCCTTGACCATCGCTGCCGTGATGTTGGCCATCGTGGGATCCTCTCGATTGGCGCCCCGGCGCGCCCGGGGGCGCCGGTCGGCGGATAAAGGGAGCCCGGCGCCGTGGCGGCGCCGGGCTTTAAAGAGCGTCCGGTCCGCGGGACAACGCGTCCCGCGTGAGATCCGTGCCGGCGTTACGCCGCGGCGGCGGCCTCGACGAAGCCGCGGGCCTGGTTCACCCAGCCATCGCGGTCGATGCGGCCGTTGAGCTTCAGCTCGCCGTCGACCTTGGCGATGTCCTCGGCCGACATCGCGGCGATCTGCCAGTAGTGGTAGATGCCGGCGTCGTTGAGCTTCTGCACGAGCTGCGGGCCGACGCCCGTGAGCTTGGTCAGGTCGTCCGGCGCGCCGCGGGGGGCGGCGAGCAGCTCGAAGGGCTCGCCGACATACGGCTCGGCGATGTCGACCGTGGCGACCTCGGGCTCGTTGGCCAGCGGCGGCAGCTCCTCGGCCATCGGCTCCTCGGACTCGCCGAGGTCGATGCCGAGGGCACCCTGGCCGCGGGAGATGCCGTCGATCGCCGCACGGGCGACGAGGTCGCAGTAGAGCGCGATGGCGCGGCCGGCATCGTCGTTGGCCGGGACCACGTAGGTGATGCCGTCCGGGTTGCAGTTGGTGTCGACGATGGCCGCGACCGGGATCTTGAGGCGGTTCGCCTCCTTGATCGCCAGCTGCTCCTTGTTGGTGTCGATGACGAACAGCAGGTCGGGCACGCCGCCCATGTCCTTGATGCCCCCGAGCGCCTTCTCGAGCTTGTCCTTCTCGCGGGACAGCATCAGGCGCTCCTTCTTGGTGAGGCCCTGGCCGCCGCCGGCGAGCACCTCATCGACCTTGCGCAGGCGCTGGATCGAGCCCGAGATGGTCTTCCAATTGGTCAGCGTGCCGCCGAGCCAGCGCGAGTTCACGTAGTACTGGGCCGAGCGCTTGGCCGCGTCCGCGATGGTGTCGGCCGCCTGGCGCTTGGTGCCGACGAACAGCACCCGGCCGCCCTTGGCGACGGTGTCGCTCACCGCCTGCAGCGCCTGGTGCAGGGCCGGCACGGTCTGGGCGAGGTCGATGATGTGGATGTTGTTGCGCGTGCCGAAGATGTACGACTGCATCTTCGGGTTCCAGCGGTGCGCCTGGTGGCCGAAATGCGAGCCGGCCTCGAGCAGCTGGCGCATGGTGAAGTCGGGAAGGGCCATGGTCTTCGTTCTCTCCGGTTGTCTCCGCCGCGGAGGAAGCGACCGGCGCCTGACAGGCCATTGCGAAGGAGCAACCGCCAGGGAGCCACCGGCCACCGGAAGCGCCTCATTCAGGCATGAAGCCGGCTCCGCGTGTGGGATGGGCGGGCCTTTATCCGATCGGGGGTGGGATGGCAAGGTGGTGCAAAGAAGGCCGGTGGTGCGCGTCAGAGGCAATCCGGCGGTACGCTGGTCCGCTGCCACTAGCGGCCGATAGAGAGTTAGGACATGCTGCAAGGGCAGGTCGTTAGCTCTAGCGATTCCCTGTTGTTCGGGTGGGCGCCTTTGCAGTATCGGTCCCCCCGTGACCGCCCGTACCTCGGCCCGGGCAGACGGCTCCGGCGTGGCACCGCGGTTCCCTTGGTTTTGAGGCACATAGCGCACATGACGCTTCAGTTCTGGCACGACGCGGAAGCTGCTCGGCACGACAAGGCTGCGCTTGCCGAGGTGGCACGCCGTGTCCTGTTCCATAGCTTCACATCGACGAACGAGGTCAGGGCGGCCCGCTGCGTGGAGATCGGGATCTTGGCACGTGATTCCGGTCTGCACGCGGAAGCCGTCGCGCTGTTCGATCGCGCAGCTGCGGCCGATCCGGCCGATATCCCGTCCCGGTACGAGAAGGCGATTCTGCTCCTGCACGAGGGCAGCCATGTCGAGTGTGTGCAGACGCTGCGGCAGATCCTCGCCCATCATCCGCACGAGGACCGCACCAACATCCTCGCGGCGCGCGTGTTGTACGCCCTAGGGGCGCATCATCAGGCCTCTGCCTGCCTGGACGCGATCCGGCTCGACAGTGTGCATGACCGTCAGGCGTGGGAGCGCCAGATCCGGATCGTTCACGACTTCGGCCGCTACGTGGCTCGGTTTCCAAAGTACGATGCTATTGCCATGGCTGAGCGGCACGAGCGCTCGCCGAACCACCTCTCGGTTGGTGCGCTCACCGAGCGAATCACTGCGGCGCTCGACAGTCGCTCAGGCTTCAGCTTAGTTCGCGCCGGTGACGGGGAAGGGGCCTTTGCGTTCCTCAGCAATACCGACGAGGCCGAGTTTGCTCATCTCTACCAGCACAATCGGCACGACCGCGCTCGGGTCTGGTTCGCCGACACGGTCGATGCCACGGCCCATCCCTTTCTCGGTGAAGCGTTCCGTATCACGGATGTCGTTCGCGACGCTGACGTGGTCGGGATGCCCTATCCCGGCTGGATCCGGCACGAGCATACGATCTTGAGCGTTACCGGCATTTCGTCTCTTACCAACCTGTTGAGAATTGAGCGACGTCCCAACGCTGCCACCTGCACCCAGCTAATCCATGTCGAGTTGCACAACTCAAAGTTGCTCTATCAGATCATGCGTACGCAGACGCGTGTGGGCTTGATCTCCTGTCATCCGGAACTGCCAGAGCGACTGCGGTCAGTGTTCGGCTATGAGCACGTGGACTACCATCATGTGCCCGGCGAGAAGGGGCACAGCCACTTGCTGAGCGAGGAGGCCGTGGCGGGTAGTCACTGGCCCGAGCGTTATCCGCAGATTATCGAGGCTTTGTCGATGCCGATGGATGGAGTTCTCTACATCGTAGCCGCCGGCATTTTAGGGAAGTTCTACTGTGATCGTATTAAGAAGTCCGGCGGCGTAGCACTCGATATCGGTTCTATCGCTGACGGATGGGTGGGATCGCGGACTCGGCCGGGGTTGGAGCAGCTTGTCATTGGATAATATTATTCATATGAAGCGAAATCTCACGAGCGCCTGTCGTGCCTGTCGGTTGCCGATCTCTTGTGGAGATTGGGCGAGCAGTTTGGTTGTATTTTGTAAATGCCTGAATTTGGATCGGTAGGTCAAGAGTTTTTTCGTGAGATAAAATCAGAAGATATCAAAGATGCCGGTTCTCTAGCTTTCCGAAAATTACGTTGGCTTGGTATCCAGTTTGGTTCCATTTGACGAGAGTGTTGGCTAAAATGACTGACTGTTTAAAGGTCACGTCGAGGATAAGACGCGGTCGGTGTCGCGAGCGGGGGCCGCTGCTCGCATGGGCATTGCTCAACAACAATTTTCGCACCTGCTCGTCATGCTGTTGAACCATTTTTTGCTTCTAAGAGAGCAAGTACTGGCATCACTGGACGGGGTTCCAGCTTTAGATGAGTTAAGCAGCAGTGCAAGCACAGGCATAGTGTGGACAGGATGAAGCGCATTTGTCGTCCATGGCGATCTTGTCTCGTAAGAGAACATGCAAGACAATGCTGAGCTTGGCGTGCCTTGGAATCCAATAAAAACTGGATTTTGGGGTCGAGCTGAGCCTTGCCTGTCATTCGTTCGATCGAAGTTGACCCAGACGCAATTTTGTATCAGACCCGTAGCCGCGCGTCCGCCATTGTGGAAGCGATTTTAATCGAGGTAGAGACATGTCGACTGCATACGCGCACTTTCTCAATCATACTGGGCGGCCGATTCATAAGAGCACGCATTACTTTCTCGCATATGAGAGACATTTCAGTCCTTTCATTAATCGGCCGCTGACATTTCTCGAGATTGGCGCCGGAAACGGGGGGTCGTCAGAGTATTGGAAGGCTTATTTTGGGCCCCTTGCAAGAATTGTTACTTTGGATATCAATCCGGCTTGCAAAGAGTTTGAGGATGAGCAGGTTTTCGTGCGCATCGGAGACCAAAGCGATCCTGGATTTCTGCAATCTGTAATCGACGAGTTTGGCGCTTTCGATATCGTCTTAGACGACGGAAGTCACATGATGCCACACGTCAAGGCAAGCTTTGATTATCTTTATCCGAGGATGAGTAAGAACGGCGTCTACATGGTCGAGGATATGCACACTGCCTATTGGGAAGAGTACGGTGGCGGACTCAAATCGCAGGCGTCCTTCGTAGAGCGCTTCAAAGATTTTATTGACGATATTAATGTGCGCTTCATCAGAGACAATAACGGCTCGGTTCAGGGATTAGATGGTGCATATTGTCTTTCGATTTATGAGAGCATCCTAGTTATCGAAAGATCTTCTTTCATTAACGGAAAAATGACCTTGCTGGGTGATTCTCAGCGTCGCGTCAACCTGAATGCATCGTAACAGGTTTGATATGCTGGAAGGTCGATACATCGTAGTACCCTGCCTAAAATAACTTCTGAAACGGACAAAATTGGTCGCGCGCGAAAGCTTGCATAATTCTTAAGCGCGTGGCCGATTTTTGGCTCCAGGTTATCTGCATCCCCAGTGGTGATAGTGAAGTCAAAGTGCGACATGCTGACCAAAGCTCTAATGCTCCTGTACAAGACCGGTGGATCTTGAGGCAGGTAGATTTAGAATTTTTACTCGCAAAATAGAATGTAAAATCTGAAAATTTCACTTGATGCATGTCGATGAAACGTAGTATGTAAGCAAAAGCTGTCGGCCCAGCATTTGCTATTCATAACGCTAAGTGAGTTCACAAATGACCAGCTTGCGCCGCTGTGTTAGATACTCGAACAAGGTTGACGCTCGTCTGTCTGATCCGTCAGTCGAAATATGGCGCCGAGCCTACTACGTGCCCATCAACGACAGGGTTGCATGGGAACATGGGGGTGGATGGGGTCTGTTCGACGCCGACGGAGCGACCATCGAGGCCTCGAACTATTATCGCGGCCCCGGTAAAAATGTTGTTGGGCAGGGCCTTTCGACTGACTTGCCCTTATCTTCGATCGATGTCGCTCCGCCCGGCAAGTACCTCTATGGCGGCAATCTTATTAACCATTATGGACATTTCCTCTTGAGTACGCTATCGAGATTTTGGCTTGCTCATATTGAAGACATAAGTCATTACCGTATCGTTTGTCATGCCGCAGGTACTCCCAGTTCCTGGTTTTCAAATCGGTTTGTCCGAGATATATTTGGAAGCCTCGGGCTGACAGAAAAAAATTTCGTTGTATTTAAACGTCCAACACTACTGCCGGAAGTCATGGTTCCGCGTCCAAGCGCGGAAGAGCATAATTTTACACATCAGATTTATAACAATTTAGGCCGCACTATCGGACAAAATTTTTTGCGTGACTTTGAGCTTGAGATTAATGATCGACCGATTTGGCTTTCTAAAACGAAGCTTGGATCTGGAGTACAAGGAATTGCCAATGAGGATAGGATTGTGGAACTGATGGAGGCAGAAGGCGTCGAAATCATTCATCCCCAAGAGCTGTTTCCTCTTGCGCAAGTTATGATGTTCAATACTCGCAGTAAAATTATGAGTGCTGCCGGATCCGCGCTCCATACAAAGTTGTTTGGCGCTGCAGGTCGGGTAATATGCTTAATAAATCATGAAACGATAAATAGCAATTATGCGCTCACCGAAACATTTTCTCCGAATCCTATAGAATTTTATACATGTGATATGCATGAGTCTACCAGTGCTACAAAAAAATTCAACCAAAGTTTAGTTATCGAGAATCCTGAAAATGTCGCTAGAGAGCTTTTGAGCGCAATACATAATTAACGATTGAATGAAAGTCTCCGATCTTGATGGGTTAGAGTAAGAAGTCCGCGGTTCTTGAATTGTCCGTCGACGAAGTCTCCCATTTTTAGCTTGACAGCTCACAATGGGAGGCTTCTTCAATGGACGAGTATCGTCCTCTAGACCACTTAAAGTGGAGCTGAAAATATCATATCGGCTTCATTGCTTAATTTACGTGATGCGATGAATTATATCTATAATACAATCTGTTTTGATGGCGTATTTGATGATCAATCTTCCTTAAACCCATACTCCGGCACTCCCTCCTCATTCCCATAATACTTATACGGCAGAAATTTACCCGACATCTGCAGCTTCACCCGGTCGCCCTTGTTGTTCGGTTCGCGTTCCATCGTCATATTGAAGTCGATCGCCGACATGATGCCGTCGCCGAACTCCTCCTGGATCAGCTCCTTCCAGGTGGTGCCGTAGACCATCACCAGCTCGTAGAAGCGGTAGATCAGCGGGTCGGTCGGTGGCATCGTGGGAATTGAGCCGCGGTAGGGTGCCTCGTTCAGCATCCGCTCCTCGGCCTCGCTCAAGCCGAACAGGGCGGCGGCCTTCGCCGCCTGGGCCTTGGGCAGCTTCATCTGGCCGAGGCAAGCGGCGGTGATCAGGATCGGCGAGAGGCCGCCGATCTCGTCCTGGATGTGCTTCCAGGCCCAACCCTTCTCGCGCTTGATGTCGAGGAGCTTCTCCGTAAGGTCTTCGCGCTTCATGAGTCTCTCCCGTGGTGAAGGGTGTCAGGTGGATGGTCGGGCGGCAGCTGCCGCTTGCCCTCCCAGGGCTTCTGCTCGCTGCCTTTCCGCCCGGTATGCCCGAGCTGGATCGCCGGCACGCCGCCCATCTCCTTGATGATGCGGGTGACGCGGGCGAGGCCCTCGATGTGCCGGTCGTCCCAGAGGCCGGCGCAGGCGATCGTGGTGCGCCCCTCCGGCGTGATCGCGATCTGCTCGGGAAAGACGAGGCCGAACCCGCCGGCCGCCCGCGAGCCGTAGAGCATCACGTGGTAGTCGCCCATCACCCCGTCGACCGAGCGGTGCATGGTCATCGGCGACATCGCGATCCGGTTGCGGAGCGTGACGTCCTTCAGGGTGAAGGGGCTGAACAGGTCGGGCATGGCGGCCTCGCGGGAAGGGGCAGGCCGCGCGGCATCCTGCGCAACCGCCCGTCCCCCATGCCTACGCTCCGGAAACCATTGCCCGCAAGGGAGTGGGACGGTGGAGGATCGTCCACCGTCCTCCCATCAGCGTGAGGCGGTCACCACCTCACTCGATGCCGAGCTTCGCCTTCAGCAGCGCGTTCACCGCCGCCGGGTTGGCCTTGCCGCCGGTGGCCTTCATGGTCTGGCCGACGAACCAGCCGAGCAGGGTCGGCTTGGCCTTGGCCTGCTCGACCTTGTCCGGGTTGGCGGCGATGATCTGGTCGATCGCCGCCTCGATGGCGCCCGTGTCGGTGACCTGGCGCAGGCCGCGGCTCTCGACGATCTGGCGCGGGTCGCCGCCCTCGCTCCAGACGATCTCGAACACGTCCTTGGCGATCTTGCCCGAGATGGTGCCGTCGCCGATGAGATCGACGACCGCGCCGAGCTGCGCCGCCGAGACCGGGCTGTCCTCGATGCCCTTGCCCTCCTTGTTCAGGCGGCCGAACAGCTCGTTGATGACCCAGTTCGCGGCAATCTTGCCGTCGCGGCCCTTGGCCACCGCCTCGAAGTAGTCGGCCGAGGCGCGCTCGGCCACCAGCACCGTCGCGTCGTAGGGCGACAGGCCGTACTCGGCGATGAAGCGGGCCTTCTTGGCGTCGGGCAACTCCGGCAGGTCGGCCGCGAGCCTGTCGACGAAGGCTTGGTCGAACTCGAGGGGCAGCAGGTCCGGGTCGGGGAAGTAGCGGTAGTCGTGCGCCTCCTCCTTGGAGCGCATCGAACGCGTCTCGCCCTTGTTCGGGTCGAACAGTCGGGTCTCCTGCTCGATCGTGCCGCCATCCTCGATGATCGCGATCTGGCGCCGGGCCTCGACCTCGATCGCCTGGCCGATGAAGCGGATCGAGTTGACGTTCTTGATCTCGCAGCGGGTGCCGAAGGGATCGCCGACCTTTCGCACCGAGACGTTCACGTCGGCGCGCAAGTTGCCCTTCTCCATGTCGCCGTCGCAGGTGCCGAGGTAGCGCAGGATGGTGCGCAGCTTCGTCACGTAGGCCTTGGCCTCCTCCGAGGAGCGCAGGTCCGGCTTCGAGACGATCTCCATCAGCGCCACGCCGGACCGGTTGAGGTCGACGAAGCTCATCGTGGGGGACTGGTCGTGCAGGGACTTGCCGGCATCCTGCTCGAGGTGCAGGCGCTCGATCCCGACCCGGATGCTCTCGCCCTCCGGCAGGTCGACCAGCACCTCGCCCTCGCCGACGATCGGGCTCTTGTACTGGCTGATCTGGTAGCCCTGCGGCAGGTCCGGGTAGAAGTAGTTCTTCCGGTCGAACACCGAGCGGTGGTTGATCTGCGCCTTGAGGCCGAGGCCCGTGCGCACCGCCTGTGCGACGCATTCGCGGTTGATCACCGGCAGCATGCCGGGCATCGCGGCGTCGACCAGCGAGACGTTGTCGTTCGGCTCGGCCCCGAAGGCGGTCGGCGCGCCGGAAAACAGCTTCGAGCGGCTGGTGACCTGGGCATGGATCTCCATGCCGATCACCACCTCCCAGTCGCCCAGCGCGCCCTTGATCAGCTTCTTGGGGTTCACGGGAGCGTTCATGAGGGTCTTCTGTCTCTCGGAATCCTCCCCTCTTCCGTGTGGGAGAGGGGCAGGGGGTGAGGGTGCTACGGTCCCGAGCCATGCTCGACCGTCGCGCTGCCAGCGCCACGCTCAGCGATTGACACTGAAGCGTGTCAGCCTCACCCCTGCCCCTCTCCCGAACGGGAGAGGGGTACGTTGCGCCTAGTAGGAAGTGTCGTGCCCGCCGGTCAAGCGCGCGGCGCGATCGTCCGGCGGGCGGTGTAGCCGATGACCGCGTAGATCAGGGCCGCCGCCGTGCGCACGGGGAAGAAGGTCGGCAGCTCGCGCCCGATCGGGGCCGGCCAGGGCACGCCGAGCCCGGTCAGCACCCAGGAGACCAGCACCGAGACGACGAGGGCGATCATCGCCACCAGCACGACCTTGCCGAACTGGTCGGCCTTCCAGCCGAGGTAGAGCGCGATCCCGATCAGCACGGGATCGAACGCGGCCCAGATCCAGACTTCGGGCGGGTAGTAGGGGACGGTGGGGTGGTTCACGCCCACCACGCCTGCGGCAGGGCGATGCGGCCGGCCGCCTCCTCGATCACCTGGCCCGCCGCGAACAACGTCTCCTCGTCGAACGGCCGGCCGATGAGCTGGAGGCCGAGCGGCAGGCCCTGCCCGTCGAGCCCCGCCGGCACCGCGATGCCGGGGAGGCCCGCCATGTTCACCGTCACGGTGAAGACGTCGTTGAGGTACATCTCGACCGGGTCGGCATTCGCCTTCTCGCCGATGCCGAAGGCGGCCGACGGCGTGGCCGGGGTGAGGATCGCGTCGACGCCGGCGGCGTAGGCCTGCTCGAAGTCGCGCTTGATCAGCGTGCGGATCTTCTGGGCCCGGACGTAGTAGGCGTCGTAGTAGCCGGCCGAGAGCACGTAGGTGCCGATCATGATCCGGCGCTTGACCTCGCGGCCGAAGCCGGCGGCGCGGGTCTGCTCGTACATCCCGACGATGTCCTTGGCCGGGACGCGCAGGCCGTAGCGCACGCCGTCGTAGCGGGCGAGGTTCGAGGAGGCCTCCGCCGGCGCGACGATGTAGTAGGCCGGAAGCGCGTACTTGGTATGCGGCAGCGAGACCTCGACGATCTTGGCGCCGGCGCTCTTCAGCCACTCAGCGCCCTGCTGCCACAGCCGCTCGATCTCGGCCGGCATGCCGTCGACCCGGTACTCCTTCGGGATGCCGATGGTCAGGCCCTTCACGCCGCGGTTCACCGCCGCCTCGAAGTCGGGCACCGGCAGGTCGACGGAGGTGGTGTCCTTGTCGTCGTGGCCGGACATCGAGGCGAGCAGGATCGCGGTGTCGCGCACCGTGCGGGCGATCGGCCCGGCCTGGTCGAGGGAGGACGCGAAGGCGACGGTGCCCCAGCGCGAGCAGCGGCCGTAGGTCGGCTTGATGCCCACGGTCCCGGTGAAGGCCGCCGGCTGGCGGATCGAGCCGCCGGTGTCGGTGGCGGTGGCGCCGAGGCAGAGCCGGGCGGCGACCGCGGCGGCCGAACCGCCGGACGAGCCGCCGGGCACCAGCTTGGCGTCCGAACCCTGGCGCCGCCAGGGCGAAACGACGGGGCCGTAGGCGCTGGTCTCGTTCGACGAGCCCATGGCGAACTCGTCGAGGTTGAGCTTGCCCAGCATCACCGCGCCGTCGCGCCACAGGTTGTGGCTGACGGTCGACTCGTAGTGCGGCTGGAAGCCTTCGAGGATCTTCGAGCCCGCGGTGGTGACGACACCGTGGGTGCAGAACAGGTCCTTGATGCCGAGCGGCAGGCCCTCGAGGGGCCGGGCCTCGCCGGCGGCGAGCTTCTGGTCGGCGACCGCCGCCATGGCCAGCGCCCGGTCGGGGGTCTCGAGCAGGTAGGCGTTGAGGACGCGCGCCTTCTCGATCGCGTCGATGTGGGCCTGGGCCAGCTCCCGGGCGGAGAAATCCTTCGCCCTCAGGCCGTCGCGGGCCTGTGCCAGGGTGAGGTCGGTCAGCGCTGCCGGCTTGGTGCTCACGATCGTTTCGTCCTGTCGCGGGCCTGCCGGCCCCATCGGTGCTGTCGCGCGGGTCCGTGTCGAGGCTACTCGACGACCTTCGGCACCAGGAAATAGTTGTCCTCGGTCAGCGGCGCGTTGAACACGATCTCGCGGGCGTGGCCGCCGTCGGTGATCACGTCCTCGCGGCTCTTCATCGCCATCGGGGTCACCGAGGTCATCGGCTCGACGCCCGAGACGTCGACCGCGCCGAGCTGCTCGACGAAGGACAGGATGGCGTTGAGCTCGTCCTGGAGCGGCGCCACCTCCTCGTCGGTGACCGCGATCCGCGCCAGGTGCGCGATGCGCCGGACCGTCTTGGCGTCGACCGACATGGGCACTCCGTTCGGGCAAGCGAGGGGCCGAGCTTCGCAACCCGGCAGCAGCCGGGCAGGGCCGGCCGCGGGGCGCTATAGCACCGGCCTTCGCGGCGCCGCAACGGGCGCTGCCCGTGGGGCGGCTCAGATGCGCGCCATGGCGATGGCGTGGGTCGTGGCGTGCGGCACCTCGATCAGCACCGCCCGGGGCTTCCAGTGCTTGCGCGCCTCCATGCCGCCGCTCCACAGCACGGCGGCGGCGGTCACCAGCATCAGCTTGTGCTTGCGGGGCATCCGCCGGAGCGCCGGCACCGCGGCGACCGCCGCCTCGCGGGCGGGCGGCGGCGCGCCGACGGGCCGGCGAAGCCGGCCGCCGATGGCCAGGATGGCGTCCGCCGGCACGCGCCGGCGGGGCAGGGCCGGAGCGAAGCTGTCGGTGGCGGCAGGCAGCCCGCCGCGCAGCGGGCTCAAGGACCCGTCGAGGTCCAGGGTCATCCAGCCCTGCGGCCGGGGGCTTAAATCCGGCGCGAGGCCCCGCACCTGCCGAACGGTCGTGAGGGCGAAAGGAAGGATGACGGCAGCCACGGCGACCTCGGTCGGGCGAGAACGGCAGATTAACGATTTGGTAACCTCGTCGGAGGCGTCCCGCCACGTCAACCTTCCGTTAACCCTAACCGCGCCGCCGGCGCCGCCACGCTGCGGCCGCCCCCGGGGGAGGGCGGCCGCGCGGCCCTACTGCACCGTGACGGCCGTGCCCTTGTGCGGCACGATCACCTGCACGCCGCTGCCGTCGAGGGCGGCGACGAAGCGGTCGGCGCTCGGATCGACGATCGGGAAGGAGCCGTAGTGGCAGGGGATGACGGCCTTCGGCTTGAAGAAGCGCGTCACCGCGAGCGCGGCGGTCTCCGCCCCCATGGTGAAGCGGTCGCCGACCGGCACCATCAGCACGTCGGGGCGGTAGATCTCCTGGATCAGCGCCATGTCGCCGAAGATGTCGGTGTCGCCCATGTGGTAGATCGTGGGCTCGCCGTCGGCGCGCACGATCACGCCGTTCGGGAGCCCGAGCGGCACCGTCACCCCGGCCTCGCTCATGCCGGCGGAGTGGTCGGCCCGCACCAGGCTGACCCGGAAGCCGCCGACATCGACGGTGCCGCCGGTGTTCATCGGCTCGAACTGGGTCACGCCCTTCGAGGACAGCCACATGCAGAGGTCGTAGTTGGTGACGACCTTGGCGCCGGTCTCGGCGGCGATCTCGACGGTGTCGCCGACGTGGTCGCCGTGGCCGTGGGTGATGAGGATGTGGGTGGCTCCCTCGGTCGCAGCCTTGCGGTCGCCCTCGAAAGCCGGGTTGCCGCTGAAGAACGGATCGATCAACACGTGGGCGGAGCCGAAATCGAGGCGGAACGCGGAATGGCCGAACCAGGTGATGCGCATCGGGCGATCTCCGGACGAGGGGGCAGGCGGGCGGGGGACCGGCATCGGGCCGGAACCCAGCGGCAGGGCGTGGCTCCGGACAGGGCCGGCGCCACGGCGCCGTCCTGCGCGGACGCCGCGTACTTAACGCGCCGGGGCCGGCCGTGAACCGGGAGGCGATCGAAGCCTTCGCGGCTGAATCCCGCGGCGGCGCCCGCCTGCTCGGGCTCGACCTCGGCACCAAGACCATCGGCCTCGCCCTCTCGGACGTGCAGCGCCGGATCGCCTCGCCCCTCGAGACGATCAAGCGGATCAAGTTCACCCCGGACGCCGCGTCCCTCGCCGCCATCGCGACACGGCACGCGGTCGGCGGGCTGGTGGTCGGCCTGCCCCTCAACATGGACGGGAGCGAGGGGCCGCGGGTGCAGTCGACCCGGGCCTTCGTGCGCAACCTCAAGCCCATCCTGCCGCTGCCGGTGCTGTTCTGGGACGAGCGGCTCTCCACAGCCGCCGTCACCCGCACCCTGCTCGAGGCCGACGCCTCGCGGGCCCGCCGCGGCGCGCTCGTCGACAAGCTCGCCGCCGCCTACATCCTGCAGGGCTGCCTCGACGTGCTGGACGGGCTCGGCGACGAAGGGGCCGATTTCGACGAGGGATGAGATCGGCCCGCCGGGGGAGGAGCGCGCACGGGCGGGAGCGGGGATGTCGTCCGGCCGGAATCCGGGAGATGTCCCATCACTTCGCAGTCCTTGCGTCCCGGTCCCCTCTCGTAAGATCCTGCCGGGCAACCGGGAGGCCACCCCCTTGTCGCTCAGCTTCGGAATCCTCGTCTTCCCCCAGATCCAGCAGCTCGACCTCACCGGTCCCTACGAGGTCTTCGCCTCCGTGCCGGACAGTGCGGTCCACCTCGTCTGGAAGGACGGCGAGCCGGTCCGCTCGGCCACCGGGCTGCCCTTCGTGCCGACCGCGACCTTCGACACCTGCCCGCCCCTCGACGTGCTCTGCATCCCCGGCGGCAGCGGGGTGAACGCGCTCCTCGAGGACGAGGCGGTGCTGGACTTCGTGCGGCGGCGCGCCGGGGAGGTCCGCTACCTCACCTCCGTCTGCACCGGGGCGCTGGTGCTCGGCGCGGCCGGCCTGCTGCAGGGTCGGAAGGCCACGACCCACTGGTACGCCCACGACTTCCTGGCCCGCTTCGGCGCGGTGCCGGTGCAGGACAGGGTGGTGCGCGACGGTACCCTGATCACCGCCGGGGGCGTGACCTCGGGCATCGATTTCGGGCTCGCCGTGGTGGCCGAGCTCCTCGGCCGCGAGGAGGCCGAGACGGTTCAGCTCGCGCTCGAATACGCCCCGGCCCCGCCCTTCGACGCCGGCACGCCGGCCGAGGCGTCGGCGGCGGTGGTGGAGCGCGCGAAGAAGCGGCTCGCCGGCTCGCGAGCCGCCCGCGAGGCGATCCTGGCGCGCATCGCCTGAGGCGACCTCAGCGCATCGCCTCGCGTTGCGCCAGCGTCGTTGGCGCGCCGGACTTCTGGATCAGCCCGTCGATCTGGTCGCGCTGGCGCCGGAACTCGGCGAGCAGCCGCCCGTCGAGCTCGCGGCCGCGGGGCACGCGGATCTTCATCGGGTCGACGAAGTGGCCGTTGATGATCACCTCGTAGTGCAGGTGGGCGCCGGTGGAGAGGCCGGTCGAGCCGACATAGCCGATGATCTGGCCCTGGCGCGCCTTCGCGCCGGCGGTGACGCCGCGGCCGAACCGCGACATGTGGTTGTAGGTGGTGACGTAGCCGTTGGCGTGCTGGATCTCGACCCGGCGGCCGTAGCCCGAATCCCACTCCGCCTTGATGACGGTGCCGTTGCCGGCGGCGAAGATCGGGGTGCCGATGCGGATCGACCAGTCGACGCCGGTGTGCAGCTTGGCGTAGCCGAGCACCGGGTGGCGGCGGTAGCCGAATCCGGAGCTCATGTTGCCGTCGGCCACCGGCTTGCGCAGCAGGAACTTCTTGAGCGAGCGGCCGGCCTCGTCGAGGTAGTCGATGGTACCGTCGTCCGGTGACTGGAAGCGGTAGATCCGACGCGCCTCGCCGCCGAGGTTGAGCGCCGCGAACAGGATGTCGGGCCGCTCGGCCGAGCCGCCGGCCTCCTCGTCGTAGGTGTAGAACAGCTCGATGCCGTCGCCGGTCGCGACCCGGCGCTGGAAATCGACGTCGTAGCCGAAGATCCGGACCAGGTCCTCGACCGTCGAGCGGGGCAGGTCGTGGCGGGCCGCGGTCTCGTAGAGGCTGGCATAGAGGCGGGCCCCGGTGCCCTCCTCGTCGTCGTCCGCCTCCGGCGTCGGCGCCGGCTTCTGGGCGGCGCCCTCCGGCACCGGCGGGGCGACCGACACGAAGGCGCCGCGGTCGTTCATGGCGGCGATCGCCTCGACGCCGGACTCGCCGTAGAGGATCACCCGGGTGAGCTGGCGCGGGTCGCCGGTCCGCGGGCCGGGTCCGATCTGGAGCCGCATCTGCTGGCCCTCGCCGATGGCGCCGGCCCGGACCCGGGCGCCGAGGGCGGCGAGGATCGGGCGGACCTGCTCGTCGAGGCCGCCATTGGCCTTCAGCACGCCCTCGAGGGTCTCGCCGCGCTTGATCGCGACGTCGCGCTCCTCGACCAGCGGCGCATCCCGCTCGCGCTCGATCTTGGGCAGGTCGGTGACGTTCTCGCGCATCACCCGGACCTCGATCGACTTGAACGGGCCGGAGCTGCCGCCGAAATCGCCTCCGCCGTCGAGGCCCGGCAGGGCGCTCATGCTGCGAAGCGTCCGCGAGAGCATGAGCTGGGGCGCGATGGGCAGGGCCGCGCGCCGCCCGGCCTCGGCGGCGAGCCGCCGCTCCTCCTCGATCTGCGCCGCCACGTCCTCGTCCGAGAGGGCGGGGGCGCCGGCCGGCACCGCGACGTCGCCGAGGTCGCGCTTGACCACCGAGACCTCGGCGTCCGGCGCGTCGGTCGTGGCCTGCGCCTCCGGCGCGCGGTCGTTCCCCGGGTCGCTGAAGAAGCGCATCGGGTCGAAGGGCGGGATGTCCGTCGCCGCCATCCCGGCGGTGGTCGAGAGGGCGGTGGCGATCCGGACGAAGGGCCGGACCTTGATGATCTCGCGCTCGCCCGCCCGCAGGGTCACCGGTGCCTTGAAGCTCTGCTTGGCCAGCGCCACCATCGGGTTGCGCACCAGGCGGTCGCCCTTGCGGGCGAGATTGGTGCCGCCCTCGCTGGCGACCGGGCGGGGCGCCACCGCCACCGCTTGCGGCAGCTCCGCGAAGGTGACCTCGCCCTGGAGGGAGACCCAGATCGCCGAGCCGATCAGGCCAGCGCCGGTCATGCCGGTGAGCACGCAGGCGGCGAGCCAGCGCAGGTTGACGTCGCGGCGGTCGGCTTTCGGCGAGGCGGCGCCCGACAGGTCGAGGGGCGGCTCGCGGCCCGGATCGGCGGACCGGCCGCGGGGCGCCTGCTGGGATCCAACCGGGTCGAGCCGCGCGCGCTTCACCGTGTCTCCTTCGCCTTCTGGTTCGGGCGGCGCCGCGGCGACCGCACGACGGGGCAGGGGGCGCTCCGCGCTGCCGCGACCATGCGTGGCTCACGCAGGGAAATCAACGGCGGAGGGCGGACGGATCCCCAGGGGGCAGCCCGTGCGGGGACATCCCGGGCCGACGCTGTCTCTCCGGCCCCAGCGTGTCAGGATTGAGGCGTCATCGACCCGTGATCCGCGCCCGCGGCACCGGGCGCTTGCTTGATCCCGATCGGGGTCGCGCGGCGGGTGCCGCGAGGCTCAGGCGGGATTGACCGCGGTCGCGAGCCAGCAGGCCGCGCCGAGGCGCACCGGCCGCTCCCGCGGCATCGCCGCCCGCACCGCCGCCGCCGCCCGGTCCCGCAAGGCCTCGTCGAGGTCGCGCAGCAGGCCGGCGACCGGCCCGACCGTGAGGCAGAAGCGCCCCGCCTCGTCCGCGTCGTCGCCGAGCGTGAGAAGCGCGTCGACGGGCGCAACGGCGACGTCGGCGAAGCCCGCCCCGGCGAGGACGGCCGCCAGCCCGTCCCGGTCCGCGAACCGGAACGGCCCTGGACCGCCCGGCGGCACCGGCGCGGGCTCGGGCACCACGCCGAGCGCCGCGTCGCGGGCCACGCTCACCCAGGGGTTCTCCTGGAGGGCGCGCCAGCACAGGACGGCGAGCCGGCCCCCCGGCCGCAGGCCCCGACGGATAGTGGCGAAGGCTGCCCGCGAATCGTCGAAGAACATCACCCCGAAGCGCGACAGGGCGAGGTCGTGCTCCGGCGCGAAGGGGTGGGTCTGGGCGTCGGCCTCGATCCAGGTGATCGGGGCGCCGGAGGCCGGCCGGGCGCGCGCCCGGGCCAGCATCGGCCGCGACACGTCCACTGCCGTGACGCCGCCGTCGGGCCCGAGGCGGCCGGCCGCGAGCAGGGCGGTCTCGCCGCAGCCGCAACCGATGTCGAGCATGCGCTCGCCGGGACGGGGCGCCGCGCCGTCGAGCAGGGCGGCCGTCAGGGGCGCGAAGACCCGGTCGAGCTCCGCCTGCATCGCGGTCCAGCGCTCGCCGACCTCACTGTTCCAGTACTCCGTCTGGGAGATCGGCTCTGGCATCGCGTCGGTTCCGTTCTGCGCCCACCGCCGCCAAGGTAGGCGGCGGCCGGTGATGGGCAAGAACCGCGCGTCCCGAGCGATCCCCGGTCAGGTGGTCCTGCTGCCCCGGGGACGACCCCGCCGCCCGGCCGGAGCGGCGCCTCCCGTACCGCCGTCGCCGTTGCTCTCGCCGCCGCGCAGGCGGCGCCGGCCGAGGCCGCTGTTCTTGGCGAGTTCGGAGCGCTGCGAGGCGTAGTTGGCGGCGACCATGGGGTAGTCGCGCGGCAGCCCCCACTTCTCCCGGTACTGGTCCGGCGTGAGACCGCGGCCGGCGAGGTGGCGCTTGAGCGTCTTGTACGGCTTGCCGTCCTCGAGGCTGATGATGTGGTCCGGCGTGACGGTCCGGCGGATCGGGATCGGCGGCTCCGGCTTCGGCGCCTCGGGCGGAGGCGGCGCCATCAGCTGGGTCAAAGTCGAGTGTACGGCCCCGATCATCGGCGGCAACTCGTTCGGCGGCACCGCATTGTTGGATACATAGGCCGTGATGATGGCGGCGCAAAGATCGACGACGCGGTCACCAGAGCCATTCTCCTCGACGTTCATCGCCCAACCCCTCTGCATTCGTATTGAAGAATGCATGACGACGATCAAACGTCAAACAGACTGAGCGTTCACAGAGGTTAATCCTGTGGACGTAACCGCTGTTCACCAGTCAACAACGGCGAAGGAAAACTAACTTATGTTTATGAAACGGGCTACGCTCTTGGATGTAGGTGCGGCGTTGCGACGAGGCCAGCGCGCCTGCAGAATGCGTGCTTCGGCTGCGCCGCATCGACTGCGGCAAGGACGCGAATGCGCGCCATCGCGCGCGGCTCAAGAGGCTCTGGGCATAAGTCGAGAGAGGATCCGCCCGGCCGGCGGATGAATGGTCGGAGTGGCAGGATTTGAACCTGCGACCCCCACGTCCCGAACGTGGTGCGCTACCAGACTGCGCTACACTCCGACGCGCCCGAAGGCACGACTATCATACACTCAGAACATCTTGTGCAGATGTTTGATGGTCTCGGGAAGACTCAGGCTCGCGAGAGCGCTGGTCGGAGTGGCAGGATTTGAACCTGCGACCCCCACGTCCCGAACGTGGTGCGCTACCAGACTGCGCTACACTCCGAACGGTCGGCCGCCGGCCGACGACGGGGCTTATAGCGAGGGCATCCCGGGGCCGCAAGGCCGTTGATGCGCGATGGCCGAGTTTCTTCCGCCGAGCGTCCTCGGCCGGGTTTTCCCGGCCGCCCGCCGTGGGCGGCGGCAGGGTATGGTGCGAGCGCCGGGCCCGGGAGAAGGCCTTGCGCGATCCGTTTCCGCACCCCATTGTCGCCCACGAAGGTAGTCGGCACCGGCGGGGTGGCGGATGGCGAGCCGAGTGGCGGCGTGAGCGACGACAAGGCCGTGGTGCCGGAGCCGGGGGTCGACCACTCCGCGGAGGCGCCGTCTTTGGCGCATCTGACGTCGGCCGTGATCCGTAAGCCGGGGCTCGACGACCGCGGCAGCGTGTTCTTCGCGGCGATCGAGATGACGCGGATGCCGATGATCCTCACCGATCCCCGGCAGCCCGACAACCCGATCGTGTTCGCCAACCGGGCATTCCAGGACCTCACCGGCTACGCGCAAGCCGAGCTCGTCGGCCGCAACTGCCGCTTCCTGCAGGGGCCGGAGACCAGCCGCGAGACCGTGGGCAAGCTGCGCGAGGCGGTGCGCGAGCGCCGGGCGATCGCGACCGAGATCCTCAACTACAAGCGTGACGGCTCGCCGTTCTGGAACGGCATCTTCATCGGCCCGGTCTTCGACGAGGCCGGTGAGATCGTGTATTTCTTCGCCTCGCAGCTCGACGTGACCCGGCGGCGGGTGTCCGAGCAGGCCTTCCGCCAGGCGCAGAAGATGGAGGCGATCGGCCAGCTCACCGCCGGCCTCGCCCACGACTTCAACAACCTGCTGCAGGTCGTCACCGGCAACCTGGAGCTGGCGCGCAGTTCCGTCACCAGCGAGCGCGCCCAGCGCCAGCTCGCCAACGCGGCCGGCGCGGCGGAGCGCGGCGCGAAGCTGACGAAGCAGCTCCTCTCCTTCGCCCGCAAGGCCCGGCTCGAGCCGCGGTCGCTCAACCTCAACGCCCTGGTGCTCAACCTCGCCGAGGTGGCGGAGAGCACGCTCGGCAGCACCGTCTCGGTCCGCCTCGACCTGACGCCGCGGCTGCCGGCGGTCACCCTCGACCGCACCAACCTGGAGATGGCGCTCCTCAACGTCCTCATCAACGCCCGCGACGCGATGCCGGCGGGCGGCACGGTGACGATCTCGACCGCCGCGCTCCACCTCGACGGCGACGGCAAGGCCCGCAACCTGCCTCCCGGCGACTACGTCGCCCTGCGGGTGCGCGACGAGGGGGAGGGGATGCCGCCCCACGTCGCCGAGCGGGCGACGGAGCCGTTCTTCTCGACGAAGGGGCCGGGCAAGGGGACCGGCCTCGGGCTGGCCATGGCGCACGGCTTCGTGCAGCAATCCCGCGGCCGGCTCGAGATCGAGAGCCGCTCCGGCGACGGCACCACCATCACCATGCTGTTTCCCGCCGGCTCCGGGACCGCCGTCGAGGAGGAGCCCGCCGAACAGAGGGCGGTGCTGCGGCGCGGCGACGAGACCGTGCTGGTGGTGGAGGACAGCGACGACGTGCGGGCGCTCGCCCGCGAGTACCTCGAGAGCCTCGGCTACGGGGTGCTGACCGCACGCGACGGCGACGAGGCGCTGCGCATCCTCGAGCAGGAGGAGCGGATCGACCTCCTGTTCTCCGACATCGTCATGCCGGGCAGCCTCAACGGCCTGATCCTGGCGGAGCGGGCGCAAGCCCGGCGCCCGAACCTGCCGGTGCTGCTGACCACCGGCTACAACGAGGACCTGGTGGCGGAGGGGCCCGCCACGCCGACCATGGACGTGCTCGGCAAGCCCTACCGCAAGGCCGAGCTGGCCGACCGGATCCGCGCCGCCCTCGACCGCGGCGTCCGACCGCTGCCGGCTCCGGGCGAGCCGCACCACGGCTGAGCCGAACGCCCACCCGGCGAATACCGCGTGTCGTCACCTCGGTGACATGCACCTCGCGCAAGAACGGCCCCGCTCATCCCCGCGAGGATCCCATGCCGCGCCGTTCCCTTCTCGCCCTCTCGCTGCTGCTGCCGGCGGCTCCCGCCGCCTTCGCGCAGGCCCCGCAGGCCTTCCCCGCTACCCTCGCCGGCCACGCCGTGCTGCCGGCGGAGAGCTACGTGCCGACGCCGGAGGACGCGCCCAAGGATCTCGCCACGCCCGGCAAGTTCACCACCGGCCGTCGCGTCGAGGCGGTCGGCACGATCGAGGCCCAGTCGATGGGCCGCCCGACCAGCCTCAAGCTGCCGCTCAAGGGCCAGCCGCTCCAGGGCCATTCCGGCATCAAGCACATGCCGGACGGCACCTACTGGGTGCTGACCGACAACGGCTTCGGATCGAAGGCGACCTCGCCTGATTCGATGCTCTACCTCAACCACTACAGGATCGACTTCGACAAGGGCGGCGTCGAGCGCCTGGAGACGATCTTCCTGCGCGATCCGGACAAGAAGGTGCCGTTCCGCATCGCCAACGAGGCGACGGAGAGCCGCTACCTCACCGGCAGCGACTTCGATCCCGAGAGCTTCCAGTTCGTCGGCGACCAGATCTGGATCGGCGAGGAGTTCGGCCCGTTCCTGATCAAGGCCGACCGCACCGGCAAGGTCGAGGCGGTGTTCGAGACCCTGGCCAACGGCAAGCCGGTCCGCTCCCCCGACAACCCGGCGGTGACGACCCCAGCCATGCCCGGCGGCGCGGTGGCGTTCAACGCCCGCCGCTCCAAGGGCTTCGAGGGCATGGCGGCCTCGCCCGACGGCAGCCGGCTCTACGCCCTGCTCGAGGGCCCGCTCTGGGATGCCGAGGCCAAGGCCTTCGAGACCCGCGACGGCCGCGAGGTGCTGCGCATCCTCGAATTCGACACCAAGGCGCAGGCCTGGACCGGCCGCTCGTGGTTCTATCCCCTCGAGGCCAACGGCAACGCCATCGGCGACTTCAACATGCTCGACGCCACCACCGGCCTGATCATCGAGCGCGACGACGGCGAAGGCACCGCCGACCGCGCCTGCCCTGCGGGCCAGAAGGGATCCGACTGCTTCTCGGTCCCGGCCAAGTTCAAGCGCGTCTACAAGATCGAGATGACCGACGCTAACCAGGGCGGTCCGGTGCGCAAGATCGGCTATATCGACCTGATGCGCATCGCCGATCCGGCGAAGAAGGCCCGCAAGCCGCTCACCGACGGCGCGCTCGCCATGCCGTTCCTCACAATCGAGAACGTCGACAAGGTCGATGACCGCCACATCGTCGTCGGCAACGACAACAACCTGCCGTACTCGGCGAGCCGCGACCCGCGCAAGGTGGACGACAACGAGTTCGTGCTGCTGGAGGTGGGGGATTTCCTGAAGGCGAAGTAGGATCGGTGAGCCCCTCGCCATGGTGGCGAGGGGCTGCCTCGTTCAGTTTTCGCGCCACCCTGTCCCGGGCGACCGGGACGGAGTGGCAGGAGATCCGGGATCCAGCACAGGATGTGCCGCGAAGCGGCTCTATAGTTACAACGTTGCAGCATACAGAGCCGCTTCGCGGCGAGTCCTTACGCTGGATCCCGGATCTCCTTCCGCTCCGCTACAGTCGTCCGGGAAAGGGGGAGGAGCTTGGCTGGACTGCCGGTCCGGCAGCTCCGGGCACTGCCGTGTGCCGTGGATCAATGGGACGCCGCGAAGCGGCTCTGCATGCTGCACCTTTACAGACAGGCAGGCGGCCGCTTCGCGACGTTTGCTTGCGGGTTCCTCCGGCCGCATGCCGCCGACGCAGCATGCGCGCCGGTCCGGAACGGACCTGGGAAAAGGGGAGGCTGACAGCCTCCTCAATGCCCCCCGCCCAGATATGCCGCCCGCACCTGGGGATCGTCCCGCAGCTTGGCCGCCGGGCCCTGGAAGCGGATGCGGCCGTTCTCCAGGACGTAGGCGTGGTCCGCCACCCCTAAAGCCGCCATGGCGAACTGCTCGACCAGCAGCATCGTCACCTGCTCCTCCTTCAGGCGGCGGATGATGCGGAAGACCTCCTCCACCAGCTTCGGCGCGAGGCCCATCGAGGGCTCGTCGAGGAGCAGGATCTCCGGGCGCAGCATCAGGGCTCGGCCCATGGCGAGCATCTGCTGCTCGCCGCCCGAGAGGGTGCCGGCGAGCTGGGTGCGGCGCTCCTTCAGGCGCGGGAAGAGGGTGTAGGCCCGCTCCCGGTCGGCGTTGACGTCGCCCTTCGGCCGCGAGCCGGTGAGGCGCGGGAAGGCGCCGAGCGTCAGGTTGTCCTCGACCGAGAGGGTCGGGAAGACCCGCCGCCCTTCGGGCGAGTGGGCGAGGCCGGTGCGGGCGACGTCGTGGCTGTCGAGGCCGCCGATCTCGCGGCCGTTGAGCTGGATCGAGCCGGCGCGCGGCTTGATCATGCCGGAGAGCGCCCGCATCGTGGTGGTCTTGCCGGCGCCGTTGGAGCCGATCAGGGTCACGACCTGACCCTTGGGCACCGAGAAGGTGAGGCCGTGCAGGACCTCGATCTGGCCGTAGCCGGCCGACAGGCCGCTGACGTCGAGCATCTGTCTACTCCGCGGCGTCGGCAACCGGGCTGCCGAGATAGGCTTCGATGACCTTCGGGTCGGACTGGACCTCGCGGGCGCCGCCCTCCGCGATCTTGTGGCCGAAGTCGAGCACGCTGACGCGGTCGCACAGGCCCATCACCACGTCCATGTGGTGCTCGATCAGGATCACCGTGATGCCGGCGTCGCGGATCTTGCGGATGATGACCGTGAGTTCGGCGATGTCGGGAGCCGTGAGGCCGGCCGCCGGCTCGTCGAGGAGGAGCAGCACGGGATCGAGGGCGAGCGCCCGGCCGATCTCGAGCAGCCGCTGCTTGCCGTAGGGCAGGTTGCGGGCCTCGACCTGGGCGAGCGGCCCGAGGCCGACGAAGTCGAGGATCGCCATGGCGCGGGCGCGCGCCTCGCGCTCCTCGCGCCGGCGCTTCGGCGTGCCCAGGATCGCGTCGAACAGCGTGCCCTGGAAGCTGTGGTGCAGGCCGACCAGCACGTTCTCCAGCGCCGTCATCTCCCGGAAGAGCTGGACGTTCTGGAAGGTGCGGGCGACGCCCGACAGGGCGATCTCGGAGGGGGTGCGCCCGTCGAGGCGCTTGGCCGCGTCGGTGCCGGCGGCCAGCGTCACCCCGCCGGCGGTCGGCTTGTAGATGCCGGTGAGCACGTTCATCATCGTGCTCTTGCCCGAGCCGTTCGGGCCGATGAGGCCGTGGATCGTGCCCGGCCGCACCGCGAGGTCGACCTCGTTGAGGGCCTTGAGGCCGCCGAACTGCATCACCGCGCGCTCGACCTTGAGCAGCGGGTCGGCGCCGGAGCGGCCGCCCTGGCGGATCAGCGCCTCGCCGGAGGCCGAGAGCTCCTGGGTCGCGCCGGTGTGGCTCGGGCGCAGGAAGGGCAGCTTCTCGCGCAGGAAGCCGACAATGCCCTCCGGCAGGTAGTAGACCACGAACAGGATCATCAGGCCGAAGACGGTGAGGCGGAAATCCGTCACCGACTGCATCGCCAGGGTCGCCGGGAAGAAGGCGAGGCAGAGCGCACCCGGGATCAGCAGCGTCATGCGGTTCTCTTGGCGGCGCAGGAACGCGAGGCCGACCACGACGACGGCGAGGCCTGCGATGAGCCCGGCCATGATCCGCACCAGGCCGATATCGGCCAGGATGTTCGGCATCATCACGATGATGGCGGCGCCGATCAGCGGCCCGGCGCGGGACTTGCGCCCGCCCATGGTGACGGCGAGCAGGAAGAGCACTGTCAGCTCGAAGCCGTAGGAGTTCGGCGCGACGTAGCGCTCCGACCAGGCGAACAGCGCGCCGGCGAGGCCGGCCAGCGCCGCCGAGATCACGAAGGCGTAGACCTTGTAGCGGTAGACGCTGACGCCCATGCAGTCGCAGGCGATCGGCGAGTCGCGCAGGGCCTCGAAGGCGCGGCCGAAGGGTGAGCGCACCACCCGGTTGACCACCAGGATGGTGGCGAGCAGGCAGGCGCAGACGAGATAGTAGAACTCGAGCTTGCGCCCGGCCGCGCCCCAGGGGGCCTGCATGCCGATCAGCGAGAAGTCGAGGACGCGGGCCGGCGGCAGGGTGATGCCGAGCGGGCCGTTGGTGAGATCCGTCATCTCGTTGATGAAGATCTGGATGATGGTGCCGAAGGCGAGCGTCACCATCGCGAGGTAGGGGCCACTCACCCGGAGCGCCGGGATCGCCAGCAGCAGGCCGAAGGCCGCCGTGACGCCGATGCCGGCGAGCAGGCCCACCCAGAGCCCGAGCTTGAACTTGAGGAACAGCACGGCGGCGGCGTACGCGCCGACGCCGAACAGGCCGGCATGGCCCAGCGAGACTTGGCCGGTGTAGCCGACCACGATGTCGAGGCCGAGGATCAGGATCGCGTAGATCGCGATCACCACCAGCAGATGAATGTAGTACTGGCTGGTGACGACGTGCGGGAACGCCGCCAGGAAGACGACGAGGAGCGCGGCCCCGAGGAGGCCGACGTAGCGGCCGAGCCCGGCTTGGGGGACCGGCGGAGCGGTTTGCCGGGCAAGGGCCGGCGCGGAGGCGGACTGCGCCATGATCGTGAGGAACCCTGGAAAAGACGGGGGCGAAGGCCGCTCCCGCGTTCCGGGAGCGGCGCGGACGAGTTCAGACCTTCTTGATCACGGCCTTGCCGAACAGGCCGACCGGGCGCACCGCCAGCACGGCGAGCAGCAGGATCAGGCCGGGTACGTCCTTGTAGCCGGTCGAGATGTAGAAGCCGGTCAGCGTCTCGGCCACGCCGAGGATCAGCCCGCCGACGATGACGCCGAGGCCCGATTCGAGGCCGCCGATGATCGCGACGGCGAAGGCCTTGAGCGCCAGCACCGAGCCCATCGTGGCGCCCGTGAGGGTGACGGGGGCGACGAGCACGCCCGCGAAGGCCGCCGTCATGGCGCTGATCGAGTAGGACAGGGTGATGACCTTGCGGGTGTTGATGCCCATCAGGCCGGCGGCGTCGATGTCGTTCGAGGTCGCCACCACCGCTTTGCCCCAGATCGAGCGGCGGTTGAACAGCTCGACGGCGAGCATCATCAGGAGCGCGCCGGCGACGATCATCAGCTCCATCGGCAGGATCCGGACGCCGCCGACCGTCATCGCCGTCTCGGGGAGCGGCGAGGGGAACTTGAGGTCGTCGCGGCCCCAGATGTTCTCGGCTACGTTCTTGAAGATGATGCCGAGCGCGATGGTGGCCATGATCCACCCGTACTCGGACTTGATCTTCACCGCCGGGCGCACGCCGAGGCGCTCGACCACGGCGCCGAGGGCGAAGCCGAAGACCAGCACGAGCGGCAGCATCAGCCAGTAGCCGGTGAAGGGCACCAGCGTCAGGCCGAACAGAGCGCCGAGCATCAAGGCCTCGCCCTGACCGAAATTCAGGGTCTTCGAGGTGGCGAAGGTGAGCTGATAGCCGAAGGCGATCGCGGCGTAGATCATGCCGACGGCGACGCCGCTCGCGACCAGCTGAAGGAAGATTTGCATGGGGGGAAGGCTCGTCTGGACGGGCGGCGTCCGCGCTGGCGGGGACTTACCCCGCACCGGCGGGGGGCGGGCCCCGCCGGTGCGGGGCCCCGGGAGGGCGCTCAGTTCGAGGCCTTCTCCTTGATGCGCACGACGCCGGCGTTCTTGGCGTCCTCGTCCTTGGCGTAGACGATCTTGCCGTCCTGGACCTTGCCGAACACCACCATGTTGCGGGTGATGGCGTTGTGGTCCTTCGCGGTGAAGGGCTTGTCGTAGGTGGTGACCACGCCCTCGACCTTGGTCTTCAGGTCCTCCAGCGCCGCGCGCACCTTCGGGCCCTCGGTCGTGCCGGCCTGCTGGATCGCCGCGGCGAGCAGGAACACCGAATCGTAGCCCTGTGCCCCCGCCACCGGGGTCGGGATCTTGTTGACCTTGAAGGTGGCGTAGTAGCCGTCGAGGAAGGCCTTGCGCTTGGGCAGGGTCTTATCCTCGATGAAGGTCTGGGGCATGATCACGCCGTTGCCGTTGGCCCCGGCGATATCGATGAAGCTCTGCATCGAGGCCGGCCACGAGGTGATCATCGGTACCTTCCAGCCGAGCTTGGCCATGCCGTTGGCGACCTGGGCCAGCTCCGGGCCGATGCCGTAGGCCAGGATCACGTCCGCGCCCGCCGCCTGCGACTTCAGCAGCTGGGGCGTCATGTCGACGTCCTTGATGTTGAACTTCTCCACCGCGACCGGCTTCACGCCCTTGGCCTTGAGGTACTTCTCGAGGTCTTCGCGGCCGAGCTGGCCGTAATTGGTCGAGTCGGCCAGGATCGCGATCTTCTTGAAGCCCTGCGCGATCGCCTCGTCGGCCATCATGCCGGCCTGCAGCACGTCGTAGGCCGAGGTGCGGAAGACGTAGTTCGCGTCGTAGTCCGGCGGGTTGAACTGGTTGGTGATGATCGTGCCGGTGGCGACGTTGTTGATCACCGGGATCTCGGCTTCCTGGTAGAAGCGCTGGGCGGCGAGCGCCACGCCGGTGTTGATGAAGCCGAGCGTCGCGACGACCTTCTCCTTGTTGATCAGTTCCTGCGCGACCTGGGCGCCGACCTCGTTCTTGGCCTCGTCGTCGCGCTCCACGAGCTGGATCTTGCGCCCGAGCACGCCGCCGTTCTTGTTGATCTCCTCCGCGGCCAGCCGCACGCCGTCGCGCATCGACACGCCCATCGAGGAGGAGCCGCCGGTATAGGGGCCGGTCACGCCGATCTTGATCGGGTCGGCCGCGCGGGCCGGGACCGCGAAGGCGGTCGCGCAGGCGAGCGCCGCCGCGAGAGCGGTCAGGGATGAGCGCATCTGGATTCCTCCGGGGGACCGTTTCTTGCCGTCCCGGCCTCAGGCGGTCGGGTATCGGGGTGCCGGATAGAACCGAAGATGGCAGCGCTTGTCGAGCGCGTCTTTCGATCTAGAGGGCCGGATCGGGGCGGGGGCGGAGTGCTGGGACGCTGATCGCGTCGCGGGGCGAGTCGAAGGTGTGCACTTCGATGAATTTCCTCGCCATCCCGGGGCTCTGCCGAAGGCGAGAACCCGGGATCCATGACCGTCGACGTCGGAGGATGAAGCGGAACACGTTCCGATCTCCTCTCCGGCGGCATCAGGCCATGATCCCGGGCCCCGCTGCGCGGCCCCGGGATCATGGGGAGGACGTGAGACCTGGCGGCGGACTTGCGGAAGTGGACGAGACCGAAGGTGCCTTCGTCCCCAGTCCGCTCAATCCTTCGCGGGCTCGTCCTTGCCCGGGACCTGCGTGACGCCGCCGATCACCCGCACCGGGCGGTTGCCGTCGGGCGGGGTCTTCCAGCCGCCGTCGGCAGACTTGGCATCCGGGGCCGTGGGCGCGGCGGCCTCGGCCGCCTTCGCGGGCCGGGCCTCCGGCTTCGGGGCGGGCTCGGACTTCGGTGCCAGGGGCGGCACGAGGGCTGCGGGGGTGTCGACCTTCTCGGGCGGTTTCGTGCGCGCCGCGGTCTTGCGGGGCGCCTCGGGCTTGCCGCCCTCGGGCGCGGCCTCGCGGCGCGGCGCCGCGCCGGTGCGGGCGGCCGGGCTGTCGGGGTTGAGGCCGAGCGGGTTCGGGCCCGCAGCGCGCGCGGGAGGCGCGGCGCGCGGGGCGGGGGGGGGCGCCGCCGG
>NZ_LABY01000109.1 GCF_001043975.1 Methylobacterium variabile | reverse complement strand
CGCCCGCATCCGCCGCTCCTCGCCCTCGCATGGTTCGCCCTTGACGATGTTACTGACCGGTACGTATCATCCTAGCAGGAATCGGGGAGGCTTTGCCAGCATGAGTTCGACCGTGTCGCCGCGGGGCATCGCCCCCCCTGCCCCGATGCCGCCGGCCCGGCGCCCCTTCGGCCAGAACTACGCCTTCGTGGTCGTCGGGGTGATCTTCCTCTGCCTGCTCGCGGCGGCCGGCCTGCGGGCCTCGCCGGGCGTGCTGATCCTGCCGCTGGAGCAGGCCTTCGGCTGGAGCCGCGGCGTCACCTCGTTCGCCGCTGGCCTCGGGATCTTCCTGTACGGGCTCGTCGGCCCGTTCGCGGCGGCCCTGATGCAGAGCTTCGGCATCCGCCGCACGCTCCTCTGCGCGCTGGCCCTGATGTCCGCCTCGACGGCTCTGAGCGCCCTGATGAGCGAGCCCTGGCACCTCATCGCCACCTGGGGCGTGCTCTCGGGTCTCGGCAGCGGCTGCGTCGCCATCGTGCTCGGGGCGACGGTGGTGAACCGCTGGTTCGCGGTGCGCCGCGGCCTGTTCATGGGTCTCCTGACCGCCAGCACCGCCACCGGCACGCTGGTCTTCCTGCCGGGCCTCGCGGCGATCGCGCAGGCGGGCGGCTGGCAGCCGGTCGTGCTCACCGTCGCCTGCGCCATCGCGGCGCTGATCCCCCTCGTCGCCTGGCTCCTGCCGGAGCGCCCGTCCGACATCGGGCTCACTCCCTACGGCGCCGCCCCCGGCACCGTCTCCGAGCCGCCCCGGCGCGCCAATCCGTTTCGGGCGGCGATCGACGGGCTGGTGCGGGCGAGCCGCAAGGGCGACTTCTGGCTCCTGTTCGGCACCTTCTTCATCTGCGGGCTCACCACCAACGGGCTGGTGGGCACCCACCTGATCTCGTTCTGCGCCGACCAGGGCATTCCCGAGGTCCGGGCGGCGGGGCTCCTCGCGCTGATGGGCGTGTTCGACCTCATCGGCACCACCGGCTCGGGCTGGCTCACCGACCGCTACGACCCGCGCAAGCTCCTGTTCGTGTATTACGGCCTGCGCGGCCTGTCGCTGATGGCGCTGCCCTTCACCGACTTCTCGTTCTACAGCCTGTCGATCTTCGCGGTGTTCTACGGCCTCGACTGGATCGCCACGGTGCCGCCGACGGTTCGGCTCGCCAACGAGGCCTTCGGCGAGCGCGACGCGCCGATCGTGTTCGGCTGGGTCGCCGCCGGCCACCAGCTCGGCGCCGCGACCGCCGCCTTCGGGGCGGGCCTGGTGCGGGCGTCCGAGGGCCGCTACCTCGAGGCCTTCCTCGCCGCCGGCCTCACCGCCCTGATGGCGGCGCTGATGTCGCTGATGATCGGCCGGATGCGCCAGACGGCGCCGGTCGCCGCGTGAGGCATCGGTGATTTCATCAATCGTTTCAGGACGATGCTCTTTCCCCTCTCCCGCACGGGAGAGGGGATTTTGCGTCTGATCGGCAGGCGTTCTCGCTCGCGGAAAGCCGAACGGCCATCGGCTGTGGGGGATAGCGTCCGCCTTGCACTGGTCAGGGCGGCCGGTCTACCCCATCTGTTCGGCGGGCCGACTGGGCTCGCGACGTGAAGGCCGTTCCTCTCGAGGTCATCGATGCTCACCGACACTCCCGCGGCCGGCCCAGCCTCCGCCGGCAAAGCCCCTGCGGGCGCCCTGATCAAGGACACCACCACCGCGACCTTCCGCCAGGACGTGATGCAGGAATCCCTGCAGCAGCCGGTACTGGTCGATTTCTGGGCGCCCTGGTGCGGGCCGTGCAAGCAGCTCACCCCGATCATCGAGAAGGCCGTCAAGGACGCCGGCGGCAAGGTGAAGCTCGTCAAGATGAACATCGACGAGCATCCCCAGATCGCCGGCCAACTCGGCATCCAGTCGATCCCGGCGGTGATCGCGTTCCAGCGCGGGCAGCCGGTCGACGGCTTCATGGGCGCCCTGCCCGAGAGCCAGGTGAAGGCCTTCATCGAGCGGCTGGTCGGCCCCCTCGGGCCGACCGCGGTCGAGGATCTGATGGCGGAGGCGCAAGCCGCCGCCGAGGCCGGTGACCCGGATGCCGCCGCCGAGATCTACGCCGCGGTGCTGTCGCAGGAGCCGGGCCATGCCGGCGCCATCGCGGCGCTCGCCCGCCTCCTCCTCGACCGGGACGACGTCGAGGGCGCCCGCCGCTTCCTCGACGCGGCGCCGCCCGAGGCAGCCAAGGACCCGGCCATCGCCGCCGTACGGGCGGCGACCGACCTCGCCGAGCAGGCGGCGTCGCTGGGCGATCTCGCGGGCCTGCAGCAGCGGATCGAGGCCGACCCGGCCGACTACCAGGCCCGCTTCGACCTCGCGCTGGGCTTCAACGCCAAGGGCAAGCAGCAGGAGGCGATCGATCAGCTGATCGAGATCGTCCGCCGCGACCGGTCCTGGAACGACGACGGCGCCCGCAAGCAGCTGCTGCAGCTGTTCGAGGCCTGGGGCCCGATGGACCCGATGACCATCCGCGGCCGGCGCAAGCTGTCGGCGCTGATGTTCGCCTGAGCCATCCCGCAAGTTCATCCCGGCGCGGCATTACGCCGGACAGGTATCCACGCCGGAGGCTGGCGCCCTAGAACGTCAGACATAAGCCCGGGCCCGGACGAGGGGCCCGGGAATCCTTTCGATCCGCGCGGGAGCGACGCCGATGAGCATGAACGTCGCCTACAAGGGCCCGGCCGACTGCCCGGCCGTGATCCCGGTCTTTCCGCTCCCCGGGGCGTTGCTGCTGCCGCGGGGCCAGATGCCGCTCAACATCTTCGAGCCGCGCTACCTCGCGATGGTCGACGACGCCCTGCGCACCGACCGGGTCATCGGCATGATCCAGCCGGACGCCGAGTCCGGCGAGACCCCGCTGTCGCCAAAGCTCTTCCGCGTCGGCTGCGCCGGCCGGGTCACCCAGTTCGCCGAGACCGGCGACGGCCGCTACCTGATCTCGCTCACCGGCATCGCCCGCTTCCGGATCGAGGAGGAGCTCTCCACCACCACCGGCTACCGCCGGTGCAAGGTGACCTTCGCGCCGTTCGAGAGCGACTTCCACGCCCGCGCCGGCGAGGAGGCGGTCGACCGGGCCGGCGTACTGAAGGCCCTGCGCGACTTCGTCGAGGCCAACGACCTCAAGGTTGACTGGGCCGGCATCGAGGAGGCGCCGAACGAGGCCCTCGTCAACGCGCTCTGCATGATGAGCCCGTTCGGCCCGCGCGAGAAGCAGGCGATGCTGGAGGCCCCGGACCTCAAGACCCGGGCAGAGGTGCTGATCGCCGTGACCGAGATGGAGCTGGTCCGGGGATCTGGCAGCGAGCCGACGCTGCAATAGGCCGGGCTTTGGGGTAAGGCCTCGGGGGCAAAGCCCCCGGACCATTCGGAAGGACCGCAAGTGACCGACTCCCCCGTGGAAGCCACCCGCATCGACCCGAAGCTGCTCGAACTCCTGGTGTGCCCCCTGACCAAGGAGCGGCTCGAGTACGATTCCGCCCGCCAGGAGCTGATCAGCCGCTCGGCCAAGCTCGCCTACCCGATCCGCGACGGCATCCCGATCATGCTGCCGGAAGAGGCGCGGCCGCTGGCGGATTGAGGTCGGGCCGCGCATAGGTCGTTTGAGGGCAGGCTAGGCGCATAATGCGTTTCGTTCTGCGACGCACCGGCTCGGCGCCAGACCCGTCAAGCGACGCAACGCCGGGCGGCGAGGCGGAGGTTTCGACCATGGACGACGGGATGACGAGTGATCATCTCGTGGTCGACCGGCGAGATCTCGCCAAGACGAGCGTGATCCAGCTCCCGGCCGATCCCACCGGCGCATTGGCCGCGGGATCGGTCCTGCTGCGGATCAAGCGCTTCGCCTTCACGGCGAACAACGTCACCTACGCGCTCACGGGGGGCTGCTTCGGCTACTGGCGGTTCTTCCCAGCCCCTCCGCCATGGGGACGCATCCCCGTCTGGGATTGGCGACGGTGCTGCGCAGCCGCGCGGCGGGCTTTCGCGAGGGCGAGACCATCTGCGGCTCCTGCCGACATCCGAGGCGGTCGTCCTGAAGCCGGAGACCGTGGAAGGGCCGCGGTTCGTCGATCTCGCGCCGCATCGCCGCGACCTGCCCCGGACGTACAACGATTACGTGTGGATCGATCGGGGTCCGGACTATGACCCGTCAGTGGCCGACCTGCACCTCGTGCTGCGTCCGCTCTTCAGCCTTGCCCTCTTCCTCGCCGCGCATCTCGGGACCGCCGATTTCGAGCCGATGGAGCGGGTCGTGATCGCCAGCAAGACGGCACTCGCGCTCGCCTTCATGCTTCGCCGCGCGCGACCGGGCCTGAACCTGGTGGGTCTCACGCGTGCGGAGCGCGTGGCCGCACTGGAATCTCTGGCATCGTACGACCGGGTCATCGCGTATGAGGACCTGCGAAGCCTCGATGGCGCAGTGCCGACCGTCTTCGTGGACGTCGCGGGCGATCCCGAGATCGTGCGGCGGGTGCACGAGCGCGTCGGCGCGACCCTCCGGGCCAGCATCGCGGTCGGCTTCACCCGCGGCATGGGGGATGGCTCCGGCGGTAGCGAGAACCCGCCCCTCCCCGGACCGGCCCCGGCGCTGTTCTTCACGCCGACCCACATCCTTCGCTTTCGGGAGGAGTGGGGCGCCGGCGTTCTGCGCGACCGGCTGCGCGAGGCGTGGGGCGCCTACCTGACCCATGTCGCGACGATGTAACACGTTCGAGACCGCCCAGGGCTGGGACGGCCTCGAACGGGTCTACCGGGACGTCCTGGGCGGCAGGACCCCTGCCCGTATCGCTCATGTGGTCGCATTCTGACCCGGGATGAGGCTGACGAGCAGGAGAATGGAAGCGGCCTCCGCCTACTTCGTCCCCGGGCCGTAGGGGGGCCGCGGAATCGCCCGGTGGGCCGCCCGCAGCGCCGCCGACCAGCGCTCGCGCAGGTCGTGGAAATAGGGCTCGCCGGCCTCGATCCGGTGCAGCACCTCGGTGTCGCAGGTGTTGCGGCGGATCACCGTGAGGTCGATCGGCAGGCCGACGCCGAGGTTCGAGCGCATGGTCGAGTCCATCGAGACAAGGCCGACCTTCAGGGCGTCGTAGATGTCGGTCCGGTAGGTCACGGCGCGATCGAGGATCGGCTTGCCGTACTTGTGCTCACCGATCTGCAGGAACGGCGCGTCCTGGCTGCAGGCGATGAAGTTGCCGGCGGAGTAGATCATGTAGAGCCGCATCGGCCCGTCGCCGATCTGGCCGCCGAACAGGAACGACACCTCGAAGCGCAGCTGCGCCGCTTCGAATCCGGCGCGCTCGATCGTCCGCACCTTGCGGATCGCGCGGCCGATCAGCTGCGCCGCGCGGAACATCGTCGGCGCGTCGTAGATCGTCTCGGGCTTGCCGGTGTCGGGATCCTCGACGCCCTCGGTCAGCAGCGCCAGCACCGACTGGGTCACCGAGAGGTTGCCGGCGGAGGCGAGCGCCAGCACCCGCTCGCCAGGCTTGGTGAACATGTGGAGCTTGCGATAGGTCGAGATGTCGTCGAGCCCCGCATTCGTGCGGGTGTCGGCGATCATGACGAGACCCTCCTCCACCAGGATCCCGACGCAATAGGTCATCGCTCACCGCCCCCCGGCGATCGTCAGGCGGGCGATCCGACACCGCTCGCAGCGCCACCCTGGCGCAGCCCGTTCCCCGAATCCAGCCGAATCCGCTGCCGCGAGGTGAGGCGGGTCCCGCCTATCGCCGCGGGGCCACAGGGCTCGCCGTCAGCCCTGGGTTTGGATCTGCTGGCCTTGCCTCTGCTGACCCTGGGCTTGCTGGGCCTGCGCCTGCGCGCGGGCGTCGTCGACCCGCACCCGCACGGTCATGGTCTCGGTGCCGCCGCCGGTGCGGCTGCCGCGGACCGGCGCGGCGTCGAGGTAGTCGAGGCCGACCGCCACCCTCAGATGCGCCTCGGTCACGGCGATGCCGTGGGCGGGATCGAACCCGACCCAGCCGAGATCCGGCACCCGGGCCTCGACCCAGGCATGGCCCGCCTCCTGCTCCGGCATGTCCGGCCGCCAGAAATAGCCCGAGACGTAGCGCACCGGGATCTCGAGGTGGCGCGCCGCCGCGATGAAGACGTGGGCGAGGTCCTGGCCGACGCCCTTGCGCAGGGAGAAGGCCTCCGCCGCGGTGGTGCTGGCGCCGGTGGGGCCGGGGGCGTAGTCGACCGCTTGGTGGACGCCGGCGAGCAGGCGGTGCAGCTGGTCGAGCCGGTCGGCGCTGCCCGCGGCCTCATCGGCGAAGGTCCGGATCGCCTCGTCGGCGACGGCGAAGCGCGACTCGCGCAGGTAGAACGGGTCGGGCAGCCACTCGGCGGTGCCGCGCATCACCCCGTGGGTCTCGGCGGTCTCGATCTCCCCGGTGACCCGGATGGTCAGCGCCTCCTCCGGTCCGTCGGCGCTGAAGACGTGGACGATGTTGCCGAAGCCGTCCTCGCGCCGGCTCAGGCGGCCGTCCACGGTCGGCTCGATGCGCCAGGCGCGCACGTGCTGGCCCTCGTGGTCCCGCGGCGTCAGCCGCAGCATCTGGATCAGGCCCCGGGCCGGGCTGTCGTACTGGTAGACCGTCTCGTGGACGACGCGGATGCGCATGGTGTCGCGAAGCTCGCTGTCACGCCGAAGCTGGGCCGTGCGGAGCGGTCATACACCGTCGCGCACGAGGACGAAACCTGACGGGGCCGTTCGGCCCCGCGGGGCGCGCGTCAGCCCAGATACTGCTCGATGATCGCCGCTCCGAGGCGGTTGTTCTCGGCGATGAACTCCTGGATGAACTCGTGCAGGCCGTCGGCGAAGATCTCCTCGACCGACAGGGCGTCGAGCCGCGCCAGCATGCCCCGGGCGAGGCGCTGGCTCGGGCCGCGGCGGCCATAGGCGTCGGCGATCAGGTCGAGGTGGCGCACCAGCATCTCGTAGCAATTGGCCAGCGAGCGCGGCATCTCGCGGTTGAGGATCAGCAGGTCGGCCACGAGCCAGGGCTTGATGCTCTCGCGGTAGACCCAGTGATAGGCGGTGAGCGCCGAGACCTCGCGCAGGATCGTGGTCCACTGGAAGTAGTCGAGGCTGCCGCCGACCCGCTCGGTCTCGGGCAGGAGCACGTGGTACTTCACGTCGAGGATGCGGGCGGTGTTGTCGGCGCGCTCAATCGCGATGCCGAGGCGGGTGAACCAGTAGGCGTCGTTGCGCAGCATGGTGCGGTAGGCCGAGCCATCGAAGGCCAGCGACACGCCCTTCACCCAGTCGAGGAAACGCGCGAACTCCTCCCGGGTCATGTCCCGGCCCTCGAAGCTGCGCAGGTGCAGGAAGGCCTCGTTGATCGCCTCCCACATCTCGCCGGTCAGCGCCGTGCGCACGCTGCGGGCGTTCTCCCGGGCGGTCTGCAGGCAGGAGCGGATCGAGGACGGGTTGTTGGGGCTGAAGGCCAGGAAGTCGCGGACCGTGTGCTCGTTGACGCTGTCGTAGTGCGGCCGGAACAGGTCGATGTTGCCGGCCGAGGCGAGGGCGGATTCCCATTCGTTGGTCTCGCCGCCGCCGTAGCTGGCCGGCAGGGCGGAGAGGCGCAGGGCCGCGTCGAGGATGCGGGCGACGAAGTCGGCGCGCTCGGCGTAGCGCGAGAGCCAGTACAGGTTGTCGGCGGTGCGGGAGAGCATGGCGGCGCTTCGGGGCTCACGCTGTGGCGGTGCGGGCGGTCCGAGCCGAGCGTGCGGGGATCCGCGCGGCCGGGTCCTTGTCACGCCGAGGCCTCGTCTCGGCGCCCGGGACCAACGTCCCGGGCTTCGATCGCGGCGGCGTTCAGCCGTCGAGCACCCAGGTGTCCTTCGTGCCGCCGCCCTGGCTCGAATTGACCACGAGCGACCCCTCCTTGAGGGCGACGCGGGTCAGCCCGCCCGGCACGATCCGGATCTCCTCGGCGCCCGAGAGCACGAACGGCCTGAGGTCGACGTGGCGGGGCGCGACGCCGGAGGCGACGAAGGTCGGGCAGGTCGAGAGGGCGAGCGTCGGCTGGGCGATGAAGCCGTCCGGCGCGTGCCGCAGCTTGCGGCCGAACTCCTCGATCTCGCGCTTGGTGGCGTGGGGGCCCACCAGCATGCCGTAGCCGCCCGACCCGTTGACCTCCTTGACCACGAGGTCGCCGAGATTCGCCAGGACGTAGTTCAGCGCATCCTTCTCGCGGCAGCGCCAGGTCGGCACGTTGTGCAGGACTGGCTCCTCGCCGGTGAAGAAGCGCACGATCTCCGGCATGTAGCTGTAGACCGCCTTGTCGTCGGCGATGCCGGTGCCGACGGCGTTGGCGAGCGTGACGCTGCCGCTCTGGTAGGCGCTCATCAGCCCCGGCACGCCGAGCACCGAATCCGGCCGGAACACCAGCGGGTCGAGGAAGTCGTCGTCGATGCGCCGGTAGATCACGTCGACCCGCCGCGGCCCCTCGGTGGTCCGCATGTAGACCACGTCGTCCTTGGTGAAGAGGTCGGAGGCCTCCACCAGCTCGACGCCGAGCTTGTCGGCCAGGAACGAGTGCTCGTAGAAGGCCGAGTTGAAGCGGCCGGGGGTGAGCAGCACCACCGTCGGGTCGCGGGCGGCGCTCATCGGCGCCAGGCTGCGCAGGGTCGCGAGCAGCGCGTCCGGATAGGCCTCCACCGGCGAGACCCGGTGCTTGGAAAACAGTTCGGGGAAGAGCCGCAGCATCACCTCGCGGTTCTCCAGCATGTAGGAGACCCCGGACGGCGTGCGGGCATTGTCCTCCAGCACGAAGAACTGGTCCTCGCCGGTACGCACGATGTCGATGCCGGCGATGTGGACGTACTTGCCGTGCGGCACCTCGAAGTCCCGCATCTCGAGCCGGTAATGCGGGTTGCGGTAGACGAGGTCGCCCGGGATGATCCCGGCCTTGATGCACTCCTGCGGGCCGTAGATGTCGGCCAGGAACAGGTTGAGCGCGGTGACGCGCTGCTTGAGGCCGCGCTCCAGGAAGCCCCATTCGGGCTTGGTCAGCACCCGCGGGATGATGTCGAAGGGGATGAGGCGCTCGGTCGACTCGTTGTCGCCGTAGACCGCAAAGGTAATGCCGATCCGGCGGAAGAACAGCTCGGCCTGGCTGCGCCGGGTGTCGAATTGCTCCGGCGGGGTCGTGTCGAGCCAGGTCTTGAGCGCCGCGTACGCCTCGCGCACCGCGGCCGGGCTCTGTCCGCTCTCCTGGACTCCGTTCATCTCGTCGAACGCGCTGAGCGGCATGGGCGTCTCTCTGTTTGCCCAGAGGCTAGACGCAAGACGGGGGCCAAGGCAAAGGAAATGCGTCCTCTGTCGACCGGCGCCCCCCGACTTCGCACAGCCTGCGGGACGAGGTTGCGGGGACGGACCTCGCGCAGGGCAAATTTGCTCAAATTTTCAGCAAGTCGGGAGCAGGCCGCGCCGCGGAATGGCGCGAGCTTTCCCGGGCGAATCGATCGCGACGGTTCCGCAGGAGAGCCGGGGATGTCGCGGCCGGACGACCTGCCTGGAGCCCTCTGGCGGGCCGGGACAGCAGCGTCAGCCGGGCCGCTCGACTGCCGCGAGCCTCAGATCAGCTTCAGGCCGCGGAAGCTGGCATGGCCGTCGCGGCCGACGATGATGTGATCGTGGACCACGATGCCGAGCGGGCCGGCCACCGCGACGATGTCCCGGGTCATCTTGATGTCGGCCTGGGACGGGGTCGGATCGCCGGAAGGGTGATTGTGGACGAGGATCAGGGCGGTGGCCGAGAGCTCGAGGGCCCGGCGCACCACCTCGCGGGGATAGACCGGGGTGTGGTCGACGGTGCCGCGGCCCTGCACCTCGTCGGCGATCAGGCGGTTGCGCTTGTCGAGGAAGAGGGGTGTGTCACTATCTAAGCCCCTCCTCCCATAGGAGTTTATGCGCTACAAAGGCTTAGCGGTCCTCTGACCGTGTAACAAAGCCGTGTCACACATGCGCCTCAGGACCGTTCGCCCGTCCCGCCGCTCTGACGCCAGCACGCATCAGTTCGTCCAGCGCATCCCCGCGGACGTGAAGGCGCTAGCGGTGGGCCGAACAGTGACGGTGCCTCTCGGACCGGAGACCCTGCTGCTGCGTATCAAGGCTGGGCAGGCAGCCGTCCGCTTCTCCCTGCGGACCTCCGACATGAGCGAGGGCAAGCGTCGCCAGGCAATCGCAGCGGCAGCCCTCGAAGCCTTCTGGGCAGCCTTGCGCAACGACCGGCCTACCAGGCTGACGAATCGCCAGGTGGTGGCTTTGGCCGGCGACGTCTACCGGGCGTGGGCCGAGGGGGAAGGGCGGGAGCGGGTCACCGCAGTCCAACTCACGGCATCCGGCGCCTGGGTGCCAGTTACCGAGACTGCGGAGGAGGAAGCAGCGGGCTTTGGAGCTGCCTTGCGCCGGCTCATTGAGAAGACAGACGCGGGCGACCTAGAGCCGACCCTAGGGCCCATCGTGTCGCGGCTGTTGACTGCCCGAGGCATCGCATCCGTAGACCCCGATACGTGGGAAGCCCTGCTGGAGGCGTTCGCGCTGGCCCTTCAGGACGCCTTCGCGGCCCGTCAACGCAACGCTGAAGGTGACTTCCGACCCGACCCTCAGGCAGAGCGCTTCCCGCGATGGGAGGAGCCGAAGGCCGTCCAAGCGGCGGTAAGCCTCCTTGGCCTAGTGGATGGCTGGTGGGCGGAGCGCAAGGCAGTTGGCGGGTCAGAAGCCACCCACGCCCGCGTTCGGATCGTCATGACCATCCTCGGCGGGTTCCTGGAGCACGACGACGCCACGCGAGTGACTACCGCCGACATCGTCCGCTTCAAGGATCACCGCCTGAAGACCGCCAAGCCGCAGACGGTGAAGGCGAGCGACCTACCGGCGCTGAGAGGTGTCTTCGGGTGGGCGGCGGAGAACGGTCATCTTCCCACCAACCCGGCCAAGGGGGTCACACTCCGCCTCGGTAAGACCCAGCGGGTTCGGCCCAAGGGTTTCACCGATGAGGAGGCCGCCGCGATCCTTCAGGCTGCCCGAGCGGTCATTGTGACGAAGCGGATAGGAGCTGACACCGCCGCCATTCGCCGATGGATACCCTGGCTCTCTGCTTATACCGGCGCCCGGGTAGGCGAGCTGACGCAGCTTCGCAAGCAGGACCTCTGGCGCGAGGGGGAGCACTGGGTCCTCCGCATCACGCCCGAAGCCGGCACGGTGAAAAACAAGGAGGCTCGCGACGTACCCCTTCACCCTGCGCTCCTGGAGGAGGGCTTCGTGGGCTTCGTGCAAGCGGCGAAGGCGGGCCCCCTCTTCTACCGCCCGAAGGAAGGGGTATCGTTCCTTAAGGCCCAGCAGACCCTCCGGAACCAGGTCTCCGGCTTCGTCCGTGAGACCGTCTCGGACCCCCGCGTGTTGCCCACCCACGGCTGGCGTCATCGATTCAAGACCGTGGGCATTAGCGCGGGCATCGGCGACCGGGTGCTTGATGCCATTCAAGGCCACGCGCCGCGGACGGCCGGGGATGGGTACGGCGAGGTGACCGTGCGGGCGATGGTGGATGCCATGGCGAAATTCCCGAGGGTTGACGTCAGGTAGTGCGCCGGGTGGCCGGGCTCGGGGTAACCCGCGAGGGGTCACCCACCTGAGGGGATACCCTCTTGCGGGCGTGTCAGAGTTTCCCCCGTACCCCGGCTCATCGATTTCTGCCGCTGGGACTTAGAGCGGGACTGCGGGCAGTCGTCCTGGACTGGCCGAGTGCTCAGCCCTTGTTCCCGCCCTCTGACACATTGGCGTCCGTCGCATCCTTGATTCCTCGCTCGATCCGAGCAGTGAGGACAAAAAGAAATTGGCCTAATGCCTCCGCGAACTCGACCGACTGTCTTGCCTCCGTGGAAGAAACGTGTGGCCGATCTGCATCTGCGTGGCGAGGCCTATTAGATCCGAGTCGCACTTCGTGTGCCCATTGTCCCATTCCCTTCGTGAGCACATTGTTTTGCACGGCTTTCTCAATTCGAGCGTATACCGAACCATCAACGTATCCGAGTTCCTTCAACATTGCATCGACAGAGCTGCCCGCCATCACTGCGGCGGCATCTGGAGCATGAAGGGTGTCGTAAGCCTGCTGGAGGAATCGACGCGCAATCGGCGGTATATCTATGGCAGCAGCTTTTGAAGGGGGATAGAATTCATCGATTGCTATTTTATGTTCATGATTTATCACAACATTATGCCCGCGAGCAACAATAATTGATCCGCATGTAGTGCACCTATAGCCCGCCCAAATCTCTGGCTCGGCACCATCTGTTCGATCTGTCCGCTTTGGCTGCCACTCTATCGGCATAGTAGGATTTGCGATTTGGCAGTGCGGGCAGCGATTGACGCTGAGACTTTGCCTAATAAAATCCACGACACATATTCCCTGCGATAAGACTGCTGGAGAGTGCGGCGTCCGCCTTATTGTGCAATGGCGCCCTCCCGGGATCGCTGTGCATGACTTGGGATCAATCGTCGCACGAAGCCCCCGCATCGCCTCACATGGGTCACCCACCTGAGGCCTCACCCTCGTGCGGGCGGATCAGGGTTTCCCCCCGTACCCCGGCCCGGCCATTCCCTCCGCAGCGAACGCGAGGCCCCTCGGGGTGCCTCCCGAGAGCCAGCCGCCGAGCCCACGCCGCGCCGCCCTGAGGCCTGCCCTCCCGCGCCAGGAGCAGCACTGCCGCCCCGCACCTCGGGCCACCACGAGGCCAGCCGCCTGCCCTGCATCGAGCTGTCCCCGCGCCGCGTCATCGAGACCCGCCACCGAAGCACCGAGCTACCCACCGACCCCGCCATCGGATGTTTTTGTCATCACACATCATCGACCGTCGATGGGTATTGACACGAGGGGCGACCCGAATCAGCCTAAGGGGACCGCCGCCGAGGGCCGCCGCCGTGACCACCTACGTCGCCTACTGCCGAGTGAGCACCGACAAGCAGGGCCGCTCCGGGCTCGGCCTCGAAGCCCAGCAAGCCGCCATCCAGGCCCACCTCAGACCCACCGACGTGCTGCTCCAGCCGCCCTACGTCGAGGTCGAGAGCGGCAGGCGGACCGACCGGCCGCAGCTCCAGGCCGCCATCGAGCGGTGCAGGAAGACCGGCGCCACGCTCCTCATCGCCAAACTAGACCGCCTCGCCCGCAACGTGGCCTTCGTGTCGAGCCTGAAAGACAGCGGGGTTGAGTTCCGGGCGTGCGACTTCCCGGACGCCAACCGGCTGATGGTCCACATCCTGGTGGCCTTCGCAGAGCACGAGGCGGAGCTGATCTCCCAGCGGACTAAGGCGGCCCTGGCAGCGGCCAAGGCGAGGGGGAAGAAGCTCGGAGGCGACCGGGGCTATCGGCCTGAGGCCCCGCCCACGGCTGAGGATGTGGCCAAGGCGACCGCGGTGAGGAAGCGCAAGGCCGACCATAAGGCCTTCGCCGTGCTGCCCGTGCTGGAGCGGTTGCAGGGGGATGGCGTGGTGGGCCTCAGCGAGCTGGCCCGGCGCCTCAATGAGATGGGCCACCCGACGCCACGGGGGAATGGGTCTTGGACCGCCACGGCCGTGAAGCGAGCCCTGGCGCGGGTGGCGGTGTGACGCAGGGGCATGACTAACCGCGAGAGGTACGAGGGGAGAAGAGGCAGCACCCCGTCCCACTACACCTCAAAAGGCCAAAAATATCACATGGCATTTGGACTGTTTCACGCTATGATGCCGTTGAGGCACCCCGTGTTAGAGCGTGCAGCCACCCCGCCGATACCCAATGCCACGCTACAAGTTCAGCTTGAAGTTAGGTCCTAAGACCGTTGACGGAGGCTCGGGGATTGAGCTTGCAGACAATTGTGCCGCCCTTGCCCATGCTTGGCTTATAGGTCGCGCACTTCTCAGCCTCCCCGAGCGTGGCGGTGATTGGGCCGAGGGTGTGCTAGTTATCGAGGGTGATGGCGACGAGGCCAGCTTTGTCCTGTTATTATCGGATGTCGCTGAGCGAAGGCGGCACACTTCAATCAATTGAGCTGCGCGTTAGGTCGCCACTAGACAGCAGAACGCCCGCCGAGAGGGTTAGGACCTTGGCGGG
>NZ_LABY01000108.1 GCF_001043975.1 Methylobacterium variabile | reverse complement strand
CGGGGGGGGGTGCGGGGGGGGGGAGGTCGGCGCGCCGCGGCCGCGCGCGGTCGGAGCCCCCGCCCCCGCGGGCGGCGCGCGGCGCGGGGGGGGGGGGGGGACGGGGCCGCCGCTCGTCCCCCCCCGGCGCGCCGGCCCCGCCCGGGGCGGCCTTGGCGAAGGGGGGGGGCGGGCGCGCGGGCGGCGGCGTCTTCGCCCGCCGGGACCCGCGCGATCTCGATCGGCGCGACCCCGACCGCCGTGACTTCGATCGCCGCGATCTTGATCGCCGCGACGGCGACCGGCGCGGCTTCGACGACCGCGGCGACTTGCCCGGGGGCTACCGCCGCGACGCGCCGGACTACGTGCCGGGCGGCTATCGCCGCGGCGACGTGGACGTGCGCAGCTACGAGGAGGTTCGCCGCGCCCGGCGCGAGTACAACGACGGCGGCCGCCTCACCATCCGCGAGCCCGGCCGGGTGATCGTCCGCGACAACGACCGCTACTTCATCCACCACGACGAGACGGAGCGCTTCCGCGAGCTCGACCGCGATGCCCGCATCGAGCGCCGCGGCCGCGACACCGTGACGATCATCGACCGGCCCGGCGGCTACCAGGTCTTCACGGTGGTGGACGACGACGGCCGGCTGCTGCGGCGCTACCGCCGGGGTCCGGACGGGCGCGAGGTGGTGCTGATCGACAATTCCTACGGCGGCCCGCCGCGGTCGTTCGCGCAGGACGTCGTGGTGCTGCCCCCGCCGGACATCCGCATCCCGCGCGAGCGCTACGTCGTGGAGGCGGAGCGCGCCGACGAGGGCGCGATCTACGAGGCGCTGACGGCCCCGCCGGTGGCGCCGGTGGAGCGGCGCTACACCCTCGACGAGGTGCGCTACAGCCCGAGCCTGCGCGCCCGGATGCGCAGCGTCGACATCGACACGATCACCTTCGACACCGGCTCGTGGGAGGTGTCGCCCGAGCAGGCCCGCCGCCTCTCGACCATCGCGGCGGCGGTCAACCAGGCGATCCAGCGCAACCCGCAGGAGGTCTTCCTGATCGAGGGCCACACCGACGCCGTCGGCAACGACGTCGACAACCTCTCGCTCTCGGACCGGCGCGCCCAGTCGGTGGCGGCGGTGCTGACCCGCGACTACCGGGTGCCGCCGGAGAACCTGACCACCCAGGGCTACGGCGAGCAGTACCTCAAGGTGAACACCCAAGGGGCCTCGCGGGAGAACCGCCGGGTCACCGTGCGCCGCATCACCCCGCTGATCCAGCAGCAGGCCCAGCAGCGCTGAGGAGCGCGGGCCGTCCGGCGGGGCGGCCCGAGTTGACCGCCCCGCCCGCTTCCTGCACCTGCACGCGCGAGCGGGAGGACGACAGGTGGACGGCGGCAGCATCGAGATCGGCACGCCCGCTTTCCGGCGCAGCGCCCTGGCGCTCGCCGCGGCGGGCTTCTCCACCTTCGCGGTGCTCTACGCGGTGCAGCCGCTACTGCCGGTCTTCGCGGAGGTGTTCGGCGTCACTCCGGCGGCGAGCAGCCTGTCGCTCTCCCTCGCCACCGGCCTCCTCGCCGTCGCGCTCCTGATCGTCTCGCCCCTGTCGGAGATCTGGGGCCGCAAGCCGGTGATGCTGGCCTCGCTCCTCGCCGCGGCCGTGCTGACCCTGGTGGCCGCCGCGATGCCGACCTGGCACAGCTTCCTGGCGATGCGGGCCCTCGCCGGCCTCGCCATGAGCGGCGTGCCGGCGGTGGCGATGGCCTACCTCGCCGAGGAGATGCACGGGCGGGCGATCGGCCTCGCCATGGGGCTCCTCGTCAGCGGCAACTCGCTCGGCGGCATGTCCGGCCGGCTCCTCAGCGGGGCGCTGACCGACCTCTACGGCTGGCGCGTCGCGCTGGCGGTGCTCGGCCTCATGGCGCTCGCGGCGGCGCTGGCGTTCTGGCGCTTCCTGCCGGCCTCGTCGCGCTTCACGCCGCATCCGCTGCCCTGGCGGGCGGTGCCCGGCACCTTCCTGGGCCATTTCCGGGATGCCGGCCTGCCCTGGCTCTACGCCGAGGCCTTCCTGCTGATGGGCGGCTTCGTCACGCTCTACAACTACATCGGCTTCCGGCTGCTCGCGCCGCCCTATTCCCTGAGCCAGACCGCCATCGCGGCGATCTTCGTCGTCTACCTCGCGGGTACCGCCTCCTCGACCCTGGTCGGGCACGCCGCGGGGCTGCTCGGCCGGCGCCGGGTGCTGTGGCTCGCCATCACGGTCGGCCTCGCCGGCGTGGCGATGACGGCGGCGGAGAGCCTGATCGTCATCATCGGCGGCATCGTGGTGGCGACGGTCGGGTTCTTCGGCGCACACTCGGTGGCGAGCGGCTGGGTCGGCCGCCGGGCGTCGCGGGACCGGGCGCAGGCCTCCTCGACCTACCTGTTCATGTACTATCTCGGCTCGTCGGTGGCCGGCACCGCCGGAGGCTGGTTCTTCGCCCATGCCGGCTGGCCCGGGATCGTCGGGTTCGTCGGCGGCCTCTACCTCGCGGCGCTCGCCATCGCCCTGCGGCTGGCGCGGCTGCCACCCCGGCCGGATCCGGCCTGACGAGCCGGCCTTCCGCCCCTCACGCCCGCCGCGGCACCAGCGCCCCGAGGACGCAGCCCGCGAGGTAGGCGGCGAGCATCAGGGACGCGGTCTCGAGCCGGAATCCGTCCCGTCCCGGCACGGCGAGGGGTCCGGGCGCGAGGCCGGCGAGGGCCGCCGCCCCGGCGGCGAGGACGAGGAGCGCGAGGAGGGCGGCCGCGACGCGCGGGCCCCGCCCGGCGGGCAGGCCGGCCCAGCGGCCGGTGCCGGCCCCGATCAGCAGGGCGGCGAGGAGGCCCGGCCAGGCGACGGAGACGAGGAGCAGCACGGGCAGGCCTCACGAGCGCAGCGCGAAGGCGACCGCCCGGCGGTCGGAGGCCACCTCGGCGGGCGCGGCGGCGATGCGGCCCGCCGGGATGCCGGCCTTGAGCAGATAGTCGACGATCGCGGCGGCGCGCCGCTGCGGCAGGCCCGGATCCGGCATCGTCGGCTGCTCGGCTGGTCTCTCGGCCGGCTTCTCGGCAGCCTTGGCGGCCTTGCCCTTGCCCGGGCTCTCCTTGCGCGGCGGCTCCTTCGGCGCCGGTGCCGGCGGCGGGGCGGAGCCCGGCGGATCGTCGTGGCCGGCGACCTCGATGCGGGCCTGCGGGCAGGCGCGGGCCAGGGCGGCGACCTCGTCGAGGACGGGATAGAAGGCCGGTTTCAGGTCGGCGCTGCCGGGATCGAAGCGGAGGCCCGACTCCGTCGCCAGGGCCGCGAAGGTCTCGCGGCAGGATACTGGGTCACGGGACGGGGCCGCGCCGCGGGCCTCCACCGCGACCTCGGCCCGCCAGCCGGCGGGGGCGAGGCGCCCCGCCTCGGCCGCGAGGCGGCGCGCGCTCTCGGGGTAGAGGCCCACGCCGGCGATTCGCAGGCTCTGGTCGCGCACCGTCACCTCGCCCTCGGCGAGCTGCCCCAGGGCGCCGATCCCGGCCGTGAGGCCGGCGAGGAGCGAGGGCGGCGCCCCTTCGGCGAGGCGGGTGCGGTCGATCACCCGTTCGCCGTAGAGGTAAGGCCGCAGGGCGCCGCGGAGCGCGGCCCGCGCCTCGGCGTCCGGCAGGTGGCCGGTGAGCGTGAACGCGTCCGGCCCGCGCCGGACCGTGACCACGTAGGGAGAGACCGGGGTCGCCGTGAGGTCGACCGTGCCGCGGGTGACGCCCGCCGGCAGGCTGCCGGTGGTGAGGGCGTCGGCCTCCCGCACCGCCTGGGCGTCGATGGCCGTGCCGCGGATCGAGAGTGCCGACCCGTCGAGGGCGACGCGGCCCTCCCGCACCAGGGCCAGGCCCGCGAAGGCGCGATCGACCAGCGCCCTCGCGTCGATGTCGGCCGGCAGCCCGCGGGCGGTGCGCATGGCGTCGGTCACCGGGGCGCCGTCGGCGGCGAGGCGCGCCGCAGCCAGGATCGCGGCCCGGTCGGCCTCCGAGACGGTGTAGCCGTCGAGGCGGATGCCGTCGGGGCCGCGGCTGGCCGACCAGGCGTAGGGCGCGACCACGGCCGGCTCCACGGCGACCTCGCCGAGCGTGAAGCCGGCGGGAGCCTGAGCGAGATCGGCCCTCAGCGCGGCGTAGGCCTCGACGCTCGCCGCCTCGCCGCGGACGGTGAGGACGCGGTCGCTCATCGCCGCGGTGGCGCCGGGCTTCAGGTGCAGCACCTGCGCGACGAGGAAGCGGGCCGCCTCGGAGAAGCCGTCGGGCGCGCCGCGGGCGGCCCGGGCGGCGTCGCGCACGGAGAGCCCGGCGGGCAGGCCGGCGCCCAGGGCCTCGGCGAGGGCGGCGCGGCCGGTCTCCGCCGGGCGGTGCCCGAGGAGGTCGAGGCGGTCCGGCGCGCGGTGGACGACGGCGAAGGTGAAGGGCGACACCTCGGCGACGAGGCCGAGGCGGTCGGTGATCCGGCGATGGCCCGGGAGGGCCGCGAGCGCGGCGCGGGCCTCGTCCAGGGCGGCCTGCGTCGGCGCCTCGCCCCCGGCCACGAGGTCGCGGCCCCTGGCCTCGACCCGCAGCCACGGCTCGGCCCCATCGCGACCGGTGCCGGCGGCGACGGCGCCCGCGGGCGCCTCGATGGCGGCCTCGAGCCGCGGCTCGGCCCAGCCGGTCGCGGCGATCCAGGCGCCGGCGAGAAGAGGGAGGCCGGCGAGCCAGCCGATCGAGCGTATCGCCACCGAAGGACCTCGTCGCGGAGATAAGGGCGCGCGACCGGCCGCGGGCCTCGCGCGTGCTCCCCACCCTGGCGCCGGTTTCCGGCATCAGCAAGGCGCGACATGAGGCGGGCCCGTGCGGAGGCCAGGACCCCGCGACGAAAAAAGGGGCCCCGGCTCGCGCCGGGACCCCGAGAGTTCCATCCAGCGCCCCCCGAGGGAGGCGGCAGCGACCTAGAAGTCGCGCTGGACGCGCATGCGGACCTGGAACGTGTCCGTGTAGTTGGTGGTCGGCAGCACGGCACCGGCAGAGTTGATCGGCAGGCCGGCGGCGTTGAGGCCGGCGACGGTGTTCGGGCCGACCGCGGCCTTGTTCACGTCGACCACGCGGCCGCCGCCCCGGATGTCGACGCGGTTGTAGAGACCCTCGACACCGATATCGAGGTCCTTCACCGGCGACCAGATCAGGCTCGCGCCGGCGACGATCTGGCTCGTGTCGCGCAGGGCGTTGCTGTACAGGAACGCGCCGGGGCTGTTGACCGGGTTGCCGAGGCCGTTGAAGTTCAGCCCGCCGAGCAGGTTGCGGCTCGTCTTGCCGAACGTCATCTCGCCGTAGCTGCCGATGAAGGCCGAGCGCAGCTCCGGCGTCCAGTAGTGCAGGTACGAGCCGACCACCGTCCAGCTGGTCGACAGCTCCATCCGGCCGGTCAGCGGGTTCACCGCCGCGTCGGTGAAGAAGGTGGAGAAGTTGCCACCCTGCGTGTTGTTGGCGCTCTGGGTGTAGGTACCGATGTACTGGGAGTAACCGGTGTAGATCTGAGCGCCTTCACCGTACGAACCCTGCAGGTACAGGGCATCGCCCGGAGCGATGAACGGCAGGTTGAACTTCACGCCACCCTGCACGGCCCAGCCGTACTCGTTCTGGATGCGCGGGGCGACGGCGACGCCGGTTGCCGTGGTTCCGTTGACGATCGGCGCACCGCCGAAGGTCAGCACGGTCGAGGCGTTGCCGACGGTCAGCTCGTGCACGGCGGCCGAGAGCTGGGCCGAGCCCCAGGCGGCGTCGTAGCGCAGCACGCCGACGAAGTCGGGCATGCGCGAGCGCTGGTCGACGTTGTAGAACGCCTCGCCGATCGGGGCGCCCGCCGCGTTGTAGGCGACGACCGGGGTGAAGTTGTTTTGGGCGGTGAAGACCTGGAACTGGCTCGCCGCGTTGCCGGCGGTGGCGGTGCCGAACAGCGGGTTCTTGCGGAAGATCGGGTCTTCGACCGAGATCGTCGCCGAGAAGCCCTGACCGAAGGTCGCGGTGTAGGCGAGCAGGTTGGTCGAGGCGACGTCCGAGCCCAGCGAGGTGCCGATGATCTCGAAGTCGTGGGCGTAGAAGTCGTAGAACGAGGCAGCGCGACCGGCGGTCAGGCCGGCGAACTGGATGAACGCCTTGTCGACGTTCACGTATTGCTGGGCGCGGCCGAAGGTGTCGATGCCGGTCGCGGCGAAGGCGTTGGCGATGCGCTCCTGGGTGCCCGACTTGAGGTAGGCGCCGGTGCGGGAGGCGAGCTCGAAGCGCACGAAGGCGCGCAGGGTGCCGTAGGCGGTCTGCGTGCGGGCGTCGAGGTTGAGACGGCCGAGGCCGCGGTAGCCCGTCAGGTCACCGTTGCTGCCGGTGCGGGAGTAGCCCTGCGAGTAGGTCGCCTCGAAGCGAGCGCGGCCGGAGACACGCAGGCAGGTGTCGGTACCGGGAATGAAGAAGAAGCCGGCACCGTAGGCCGAGCAGACACGAACGTACTCAACAGGCGCTGCCTTCTTGACCGGCAGATCGGCAGCCTGCGCCCCCGCGACGACGGTCAGGCCAGCGGCCGAACCCAGCAGAAGGCTCTTCACGAGCTTCATCGAGACCTCCAAAGTTTCGAGACCCTGGGGGTGAACGACTGTGTCTCGACGATCCTACGGGAGCCGAACCACGCCACTCTTATCCCCTTGCGATCCGGCGCTCCCTGAAGGGATGTCATCCGGACCCCACCGGGTTGTGCCCGGTGCAGAGGCACCATGTGCGAGGCGCTAACGGCGATCAACCGACATCCGCGTCCGGCACGGCCAAGTCGCCGGCTTTCCGCCGGATTGTTGCACGGACGCCACGAAATCTTACGCGGGTCAGCTAAACCCGGAGCCATGCACGCGAGAACTGAAGATCTCGCGTATCGTCCTGTCGTTGCCTGAAGCGGGGACTCGTCCCGCAACTACAACCGGATTCATCCTCAGGTTGAGGATCGAATCAACCTTCCAGTTCCTCGCGCAGCATCTCGAGGGCGAGCCACCGCTCCTCGGCGGCGGCGAGGTCGGTCTCGGTCGTCGCCAGGGTGCGGGAGATCGCCTCGAAGCGGGCGGGGTCGCGGGCGTAGAGCGTCGGGTCGTCGAGGGCGGCCCGCAGCTTGCCGCGGTTGCCCTCGAGGGCCGCGATGCGGGCCGGCAGGGTCTTGAGCTCGTGCTGCTCGTTGAAGCCGAGGCGCCGCTTCGCCGCCGGGCGGGAAGCGGCGGGCTTCGCCGCGTCCTTGGCCGCGTCCGGACGGGTGGTCCGGGCCGGCCCCCCGCGGGCCTGCACCCCGGCGCCGCGCTGGGCCACCATGTCGCTGTAGCCGCCCGCATAGGCGACCCAGCGCCCCTCCCCTTCCGAGACCAGCACCGTGTCGACCACCCGGTCGAGGAAGTCGCGGTCGTGGCTGACGAGGATCAGGGTGCCGGCATAGTCGCCCAGCATCTCCTGCAGGAGGTCGAGGGTCTCGAGGTCGAGGTCGTTGGTCGGCTCGTCGAGCACCAGGAGGTTGCCGGCCTCCGCGAGGGCGCGGGCGAGCAGCAGCCGGTTGCGCTCGCCGCCCGAGAGCACGCCGACGGGCGTGCGCGCCTGCTCGGGCGAGAACAGGAAGTCCTTCATGTAGCCGACGACGTGCCGACTCTGCCCGCCGACCTGGACGCTGTCGCTGCCGCCCCCGGTCAGCACCTCCGCGACGGTGCGCTCCGGATCGAGGGCGCTGCGGCGCTGGTCGAGGAGGTTGAGGGTGACGTTGGCCCCGATCCTCACCTCTCCCGAATCGGGCTCGAGGCGGCCGGTGAGGAGGTTGACCAGCGTGGTCTTGCCGGTGCCGTTGGCGCCGACGATGCCGAGGCGGTCGCGGCGGGCGATGCGCAGGGACAGGTCGCGGACGATCGGGCGATCGTCGTAGGCCTTGGAGACGTCGCGCGCCTCGACCACCAGGGAGCCGGAGGCCTCGGCCTCGCTCACCGTCAGGGTGGCGGCGCCGACCGGGCCGCGATGCTCGCGGGCCTGGCGGCGCAGGTCGTGCAGGCCGGCCAGCCGCTTGACGTTGCGCTTGCGCCGCGCCGTCACGCCGTAGCGCAGCCAGTCCTCCTCGGCGGCGATCTTGCGGTCGAGCTTGTGGCGGTCGCGCTCCTCCTCCTCGAACACCTGGTCGCGCCAGCCCTCGAAGGCGGAGAACCCCTGCTCGAGCCGCCGGGTCGTGCCGCGGTCGAGCCAGACGGTCGCCCGCGACAGCGCCTCGAGGAAGCGCCGGTCGTGGCTGATCAGCACCAGGGCCGAGCGGCTGCCCTTCAGCTCGGCCTCCAGCCACTCGATCGCCGGCAGGTCGAGGTGGTTGGTCGGCTCGTCGAGGAGCAGGATGTCGGGCTCGGGCGCGAGAGCCTGGGCGAGCGCCGCGCGGCGCGATTCGCCCCCCGAGAGCCGGCTCGGATCCTCCTCGCCGGTCATCCCTAAGCTCTCGAGCAGGTAGCGGGCCCGGTAGGCCTCGTCGCCCGGCCCCAGGCCCGCCTCGACGAAGGACAGGGTGGTGGCGTGGCCGGAGAAGTCCGGCTCCTGCGCGAGGTAGCGCACGGTGGTGCCGGGCTGGAGGAAGCGTACGCCCTTGTCGGGCTCGATCAGCCCGGCGGCGACCTTGAGCAGGGTCGACTTGCCCGAGCCGTTGCGGCCGACGAGGCAGGTGCGGTCGCCGGGTGCGAGGGAGAGGTCGGCCCCGGCGAGCAGCGGCGTGCCGCCGAAGGTGAGCGCGATGCCCTGGAGGGTGAGGAGCGGAGGAGCGGCCATGGGCCGGGGGATACGGCAGGGCCCGCGGAAAGGCGAGCCCGGCGGACCGCCCGGGCAGGCGAGCCCTGCGCCGGGACGCGCGAGGGTTGCCGGCCGCGGGGCTCCCCAAGGCCGGCCGGACTCTTACAGTGCTGGCCGACAGGACGATCCCCGCGGCCGCGGGCGCCCGCAGAGGAAAGCCGATGAGCTTCGTCACCCCCGATCCCTTCACCACGCGCCCTGAGATCGACGGCACCTTCGGGGTCGTGGCCTCGACTCACTGGATCGCCACCGCGGTCGGCATGGGCGTGCTGGAGCGGGGTGGCAACGCCTTCGATGCCGGCGTCGCGACGGCCTTCGTGCTGCAGGTGGTCGAGCCGCACCTCAACGGGCCCGGCGGCGACGTGCCGGTGATCCTGCACGACGTCTGGGTCGGCCGGCCGCAGGTGGTGTGCGGGCAGGGCCCGGCCCCTGCCGCCGCCACCATCGGGCACCTGCGCGACCATCTCGGCCTCGACCTCGTGCCGGGCACCGGGCTGCTGGCGCCGTGCGTGCCCGGCACCTTCGACGCCTACATGCTGATCCTGCGCGACCACGGCACGTGGCGCCTCGCCGACGTGCTCGAGGCGGCGATTGCCTACGCGCGGGACGGCTTCCCGCTGGTCGAGCGGGTCTCGGCCACCATCGCCACCGTCGAGGGGCTGTTTCGCGAGCACTGGCCGAGCTCGGCCGCGACCTACCTGAAGGACGGCGGCGTGCCCGCGCCCGGTACCCTGTTCACCAACCCGGCGCTGGCCGAGACCTACGCCCGCATCGTGCGCGAGGCCGCCGGCGGCTCGCGCGAGCAGGAGATCGAGCGGGCCCGCCGGATCTGGTCGCAGGGCTTCGTCGCCGAAGCGATCGACGAGTTCTGCCGCACGCAGGCGGTGATGGACGTCACGGGCCGGCCCCACAAGGGCCTGCTCACCGGGGCCGACATGGCGGCCTGGCAGGCGAGCGTCGAGGCGCCGGTCGGGTACGAGTACGGCCGCTACACGGTGCTGAAGGCCGGGCCGTGGACGCAAGGGCTCGCGACGCTGCAGCAGCTCGCCCTGCTCAAGGGCTTTCCCCTCGACGGCCTCGATCCGGCGGGAGCCGACTTCATCCACCTCCAGGTCGAGTGCGCCAAGCTCGCCTTCGCCGACCGGGACACGTTCTACGGCGACCCGGATTTCGTCGCGGTGCCGGTCGAGACGCTGCTCTCGGACGGCTACAACGACGAGCGCCGGCGGCTCGTCGGCGACACCGCCTCCCTGGAGCAGCGGCCGGGCACGATCCCCGGCTTCGGCAAGGCCCTTGACGCCCGGGTGAGCAGCGGCGCCCGCACGGCGGTGGGCAGCACCGGCGCCGGCGAGCCCACGGTGGGGCGGATCGCCGCGACGGTGCCGCCGGACGACGCCCGGTCGGGGGTGGTGCGGGGCGACACCGTCCACTTCGACATCATCGACCGGCACGGCAACATGGTCACCGCCACGCCGTCGGGCGGCTGGCTGCAATCCTCGCCGGTGATCCCGGCGCTGGGCTTCTGCCTCGGCACCCGGGCGCAGATGTTCGTGCTCGACGAGGGCCATCCGGCGGCGCTCGCCCCGGGCAAGCGGCCGCGCTCCACCCTCTCCCCCACCATGGCGCTGCGCGACGGCGAGCCCTACCTCGCCTGGGGCTCGCCCGGTGGCGACCAGCAGGACCAGTGGATCCCGCAATTCTTCCTGCGCCACGTCCATGCCGGCCTGAGCCTCCAGGCGGCGATCGACGCGCCGGCCTGGCACACCGAGCACTTCCCGTCGTCGTTCTGGCCCCGCACGGCGCGGCCGGGCGTCGTGGTGGTGGAGAACCGGATCACCCCCGGCACGGTCGCCGAGCTGCGGCGGCGCGGCCACGTCGTCGAGGTCGGCTCGGACTGGTCGGAGGGCCGCCTGACGGCAGCGAGCCGCGACGGCCGCCGCCTGCGCGCCGCCGCCAATCCCCGCGGGATGCAGGGCTACGCCGCGGGGCGGTGATCCGCCCGGCGGCTCAGGGCACCGGCGTCGCCCGCCGGTCCTACATCGTCGGGTTGGCGGGTCCGGTCGGCGAGGGATCGGGGGTGATCGCCGGCGAGTTGCCCGGATCGTTCACCGGGATCTCCACCGGCCGGTCGCCCGGGGCCTCGCTCGGCAGGTCGGGCGTGTCGGGACCCGGGTTCGGGCCGGGCCCGGGGGGTACGGGATCGTAGGGCTGGTCCGGGATCGGGCCGGGATTCGACATCGAGCGCTCCTCTTCCGTCGATCCAAACCGGGGCATGGGGTCCCGGTTCCGGAGCGTCGGCCCGGGATGGGCGCCGGCTCGAGCCTACTGCTTGGTCAGCAGCTTGGTGCCGTTCTGGCTGACGATCTGCTGCACCTTGTGGGCGAAGAGCGAGAGCAGCAGCGGCATGCGCACCTCGACGCGAACCGCGTCGTCCTCGACGTCGATGTCGCCGTCGACCCGCTGGTTCATGGCACCGACGAGGAACGAGAGCCGGTCGCCGCTCCAGGTCGCGTCGGCCATGCTGAGGCCCGCCTTCTGCAGCATCTCCCGGGCCTGGCCGATCCCGTTCTCGAGCCGCCGGCGGGCCTCGGCCCGGCCGAGCTGATGAGGAATCACGACAACCAGGGGCTTTGCCATCATCACGCTCCGCTCACGCATCCGGTGATGATGTGGGGACGCGCGTCGCAGGGGCAACGCCGCGACCGCGGCGTTCGATCAGTCCACCACCGCGACCGCGACGCGGGCGACGCCGTTCATCCCGATGACCCGGCCCGCGCCGCGGGCGAGATCGATGATGCGCCCGTGCGCGAACGGCCCGCGGTCGTTGATCCGCACCACCACCGAGCGGCCGTTGGCCTGGTTGGTCACCCGCACCCGCGTGCCGAAGGGCAGGCTGCGATGCGCCGCCGTGAGGCCGTTGGGGTTGAAGCGCTCGCCGCTCGCGGTGCGATGGCCGGACGCGTACCAGGAGGCCTTGCCGCTCTGGGCCTGCGCCGTCGACACCGCCCCGAGGCTCCCCAGCCCGGCAAGGGCGAGGCCGCCCGCGAGAGCCGCGATGCGAGTCGCGTTCGACCGACGCACAGGCTTGGCGCTGTTCATTCCACTGTCCTTGGTGGTTGCTGACAGCCCTGCCAATCAAGACCAAACAGGACGAAAATATGGCCGCCCGGACCGGCGCGGATATTGCCACATTCCGGTCCGATATCTTGTCGGCCGTTAAGATTTGATCTTTCAAGTCATGCGCCAGCGCGAGACCTTACTGGCGACTTGCGGCCTTGGAGCGCTGCACTCGGGTTTTCAGCATTCGTGTGATTCGGCGCCCGGTGCGCCGGCGCCCGCCCCGCCACGCGGATCGGGCGTGGGTCGGCGCGGAACGGCGGAGGGGCCCCCGAACGAAGGCCGTAGTAGTTCCTTAACGAATTGGCACGGCCGTCGAACGACTGGGCAAGAAGTGCAGCCCCATTTCGAGACGCAATTCGTGTCTGCGGGAAACGTGACCTTTACCGTAGCGGCGGCAATGTCCGGTGGTCAGTCGCGTAACCGGTGTTTGCCATGGCTTCCCCGCGTACCGCGGTCGCCGGCGCCGCCGCCCGGAATCAAGTCTCGCGTACCGGGCGAGCTGCGTCGGCACCGCGGATGGGTCTCGTTACCCCCGCACAGCGTCTTCCCCTGGACGAGGTCATCCTCGGGGATTGCCTCACCGCCCTCGATCGGCTGCCGCCGGCCAGTGTCGACCTGGTCTTCGCGGATCCGCCCTACAATCTCCAGCTCGGTGCCGGCGCCCTGCTGCGCCCGGACCAGAGCACCGTCGACGCCGTCGACGACGACTGGGACCAGTTCGCCAGCTTCGAGGCCTACGACGCCTTCACCCGTGCCTGGCTCACGGCCTGCCGCCGGGTGATGAAGCCGACCGCCACCCTCTGGGTGATCGGGTCGTACCACAACATCTTCCGGGTCGGGAGCGCGTTGCAGGATCTTGGTTTCTGGATCCTGAACGACATCGTGTGGCGCAAGGCCAACCCGATGCCGAACTTCCGCGGCAAGCGCTTCACCAACGCCCACGAGACCCTGATCTGGGCCTCGCGCAGCGAGCAGAAGGGCTACACCTTCCATTACGAGGCGCTGAAGGGCGGCAACGACGACCTGCAGATGCGCTCGGACTGGTTCATCCCGCTCTGCACCGGCGAGGAGCGCCTGAAGGGCGAGCACGGGCGCAAGCTGCACCCGACGCAGAAGCCCGAGGCCCTGCTCGCCCGCACCATCCTGTCGTCGTCGAATCCCGGCGACGTGGTGCTCGACCCGTTCTTCGGCACCGGCACCACCGGCGCGGTGGCGCGTCGCCTCGGCCGGCACTTCATCGGCATCGAGCAGGAGCCGGCCTACGCGGCCGCGGCGCGCGAGCGCATCGCCGCCGTCGAGCCCCTGTCGCGCGCCGCCCTCCTCACCGCCCCGGCGAAGCGCGCCGAGCCGCGGGTGCCGTTCCTGAGCCTCTTGGAGGCCGGCCACGTCCGGGCCGGCGAGACGCTCACCGACGAGCGCCGCCGCCACAAGGCCCTGGTGCGGCCCGACGGCACGCTGGGCGTCGGCCCGGCCTCGGGCTCGATCCACAAGATCGGCGCCCTAGTCCAGGGTCTGCCGGCCTGCAACGGCTGGACCTTCTGGCACGCCGAGCGCGGCGGCAGGCTGGTCTGCATCGACGACTTCCGCGGCACGATGCGGGCCGGGATGGGCTCGGCGGCCTGACGGGAGCCACCCGGGTCGACAGGCGCCTGTGGCCTGCCGGCCACGGGCGCCTCTTCTATTAACAAATGCGAAACACTTCGCTTGCTGATTGACCTTACGTCATTCACTTCACGCCCTCGGCGACCGCACAAGGCGGCGCGAGGAGCGGGAGGGCTCGATGAGGGGTCGCTGGGCGGGTCGCTGGTCCTGGATCGTCGCCGTGCTGGCGGGCCTGTGCGTCGCCGCGTGCAACACGGTGGCGCCCAACCGCCTGTCGCTGGCCGACACGGCGCAGCTGCGCTTCAACGGCATCGAGGTCCGGACCGCCGGCGCGGCGATCAACTGGACCAGCGCCGAGGACGATTACCTGCGCAGCCGCAACCTGTCGCTGACCAATCCGGCGCTGGTGCAGACGCCGGAGGCGCAGGGATACATCCGCGATCTCGCCGGGCGGCGCCTGAAGGCGGCCCTCGAGCGGGCGCTGGCCTCCCGGCCCGAGGGCGTCCGCCCGGCCCGGGTCGTCGTCACCCTGGTCAAGGTGGATATCCCGTCGGCGGCCCAGCGCATCCTCATCGGCGGCTCGCCGACGGTCCGCGCGAATATCGAGATCGTCGACGCCCGTACCGGGGCGGTCCTGAGCACCTATTCCGGCGACCAGGGCGTCCAGGCGGCCGGCCAGGGCGTGCTCGGCGTGGTGGTCGACGGGGCGCTCACGGCCGGCGGCATGGACGACCTGTTCGACCGCGCCGCCAACGACTTCGCGCGGCGCTTCAAACGATGGCTGACGCCCGAGGCGTGAACCGCCGAAACCCGTCTGAGGACCTGCACCAGCTCGACCGCGTCGTCGGGCCGGATGGTCACGCGACGACGGAAGGGCCGCGAAGAAAATCGGTTCGAGTGACCCCCGAATCGGCCTAACCGGTGTGCGTGGAGTGTGCTCCCGCCCGAGGCTTGGGACTGCCCATGCACTTTTCCGTCTACGCAGGGGCGGTTGAGGCGATCTACCGCCGCTTCGACAGAGCCCTCGCCCTCCCGGCCGGCGCGACGGACAGCGCGATCGCCTCGGTGGAGATCGCGCTCGGGGTTCCGCCGGACTCCGACCTGTGGGCCGCGTGGCGGGAGGCGGACGGCAGCGGAGCCTGCTCCCTCCTCATGCGGCCGGGCTTCCCGACGTCCTACGAGTTCCTGTCCGTCGCGGAGGCCATCGAGGAGCGCGCTCAGCTGGATCGCATCGTCGCCGGCTACGAGGGCTACGCCGATCCGGAACCGCGCGACCCCCGCATCCGGTCAGGCTGGTTCCACCCGGGCTGGGTTCCGTTCGCGGGGTTCGGCAGCGGCACGCTCCTGCTCATGGTCGACCACGCGCCTGCCGCGGGCGGCCAAGTCGGTCAGGTGATCGCCTTCACGCACGATCCCGACGAAATCACCTACGTGGCGCCGGATTTTCCGACCTTCCTGCAGGAGTCGCTCCGCAGCATCGACGCGGATCCGGAGGAGTTTCTCGAAATCGGCTTCTGAACGGCGCGTCCATCGCCCTGTCCCCTGCAACGAGATGGCATGACATGGCCACGCTCCCGTCCGTCACGGCCGAGCGCGAGGCCGACCCGGCGGTCATCGCCTTGAAGATCTCGACGGAATCCGTCGAGGTCAACGTCAGGCTGACGTGCCGCTTCTCGGCCGCGTCGCGGCGGCACGCTGGATCGACGGAGCCCTGAGGATCGGCCGGTCGGCCGGGGCTGCCGTGCATTGGTCGGTCGACCTGGACCGGCTCACGCTCCTGATCGGGCATGACGATCAGACCTGGGACGTCGGCCTGACCCTCCCCGCTTCGCTCCTGCCCACGATCATCGAAGCGGTGAACCGCTGCCTTGCGGGCGGGACGACGACCGCACCGGGTATCCCTCCGAGCGGGACAGAGGATCGTCGCGCTCCCTGAGCTTTGCGCCTCATACCAACGGTCATTGAAGATGACCTTTGGTCCCGTTCTCGAA